>NZ_CP028475.1:3260713-3586785 GCF_003047105.1 Celeribacter baekdonensis | reverse complement strand
TTTTTGGTGTTGGCTTTTGTGTCAGACATGACCTTGGGTCCACGATGATTGGGGAAATTAAGTCGTCTCTCTAGCCCAAGAGGGGTGCGGAGCAAATGGGTTTGTGTGCTGCGGATGCGTGCTCATCGATGAGGTGCGACCGATCCGCCGCCCTGTCACGACAACGCTCAAACCGCGTCCTCAATCCTTGCAATCCCCTCTTCTTCATGGCTTTTTTACTACAAACGGGGACAGTCACACGGACCGCCACCCGAATAGGGACAGTTTATGCGTTACGATAGCCTCAACACTTTTCTTTCAGACGGCAAAGACGCCTTGCTCAAAGGGCCAATCGCGATGGTCTTTGCCGAAGATTTGATCGAGGTGGACACGACCCTGCGCCATCATATCACGCTTGGGTTCAAAGCCGTGCTGTTGTTTGCGCCCGATGAGCTGACGCTGCCAGAGGGGTTAGAACTTCAAATCCATCGCATCCGCTATGCCACCCGCGTGCCCAATATGCTGACCCAAGCGGTCAATCGCATTATCGCTGCGGCGCCGGGGATTTGGATGTATTATTGTTACAATGCCGAATACTGTTTTTCCCGTTCTGCGAGACCCGCAGCATCACCGACATGCTGACCTTTCACACCGAAGAACGGCGCGGCGGGATGTTGACCTATGTGGTTGATCTCTATGCCGGCGATGTGTGCATGACGCGCCCAATGCCGTGTCGCTTGGACGCCTGCCTCGACAAATCGGCTATTATGCGTTGGGGGGATGGACGCCGCAGGCCATCAAAAAGAACGCCAACTCGACTTTTCGGCGGGCTGCGCTGGCGGTTCGAAGAGCATATCCCGGCCAACCGCCGCCACATCGACCGGATTGCGATTTTCAAAGCGAAAAGGGCCTCACCCTGTCGGAAAACCACCTGTTCAACGATGAGGAATACAACACCTATGCCTGCCCGTGGCATCACAAACTGACGGCCGCCATCGTGTCCTTTCGCACCGCCAAAGCGCTCAAGTCGAACTCTGGGTCAACCTATGACATCGACAGTTTTCGCTGGCACAATTCGACCGAATTCGAATGGCACAGCCAGTTGCTCGATCTGGCTGATGGAGCCGGGACAGTGGTTTTAGTGGGGTTTTAAGTGGTTTTTAACCGCTTTTGCACTGAGCCCCGCCCTTTACATCTGGTTCTAAGCCCTTATCTTGGGCCGCAATCGACGAGCACCCGCGCCCAACAGGACCAAAGCGGCCTCAAAATCCACCCGAAATCGAAAGAGTTTTTCTGATGTCCGAAGTCAAATCCGGCGACAAATTCGCATTCACTACACTGGCACCCTCAAGACGGCACCGTGTTCGACAGCTCGGCGGGGCGTGATCCGCTTGAGTTCGAAGTTGGGTCCGGCCAAATCATCCCCGGCATGGACAAGCACCTTCCAGGCATGACCGTTGGCGAGAAAAAAACCATCGTGGCCGTGGCTGACGAGGCCTATGGCCCACGCCATGACGACGCGCAACAACCCGTGCCGCGCGCCCAAATCCCGGCGGAAATCCCGCTCGAAGTCGGCCTGCAACTTCAGATGCAAAGCCCGCAAGGCCAAGTGATCCCGGTCACCGTGGTCTCTGTCACCGACGAAGAGGTCATCCTGGACGCCAACCAACCACCGTTGGCTGGCGAAGATCTGACCTTTGACATTGAATTGTTGAAATCGTCTAAGCGAAGCTGAGTATTTTCGCAGCAATGAAGATCAAAGAGTGGACGAGGCGGCACGCAGGTGCCGCCTTTTTCGTTGAACTGACCCGGGTTTAGCGTCAAATGGCGGCATGGAAAAACCGGATCTCTTTTCTGCGGACTGTAGCCGCTGCGCCGCGCTGTGCTGTATGGCCTTGGCCTTTGATCGCGGCGATCATTTTGACCATGACAAAGCGGCAGGTGTGGGCTGTCACAACCTTGCGGGGTTTACCTGTGGCATTCACGGCGATTTGGCGAACCGCGGCTATTCCGGCTGTATCGCCTTTGATTGCCTCGGTGCCGGGCAAAGGGTCACGTCCTTGTTTGAGCGCGACTGGCGCAGCGATCCGACACAGACCGACCGATGATCGAAGCGTTTCGCAAGATGCGCGAGGTGCAGGAGTTGCGTCAGCTTTTGGTCGCGGCGGCCACCCTGCCCCTCTCGGACGCGGTAGATGATAGGCGACACGACATTTTGGACCAGCTTGCGGATGCAGCGGGCGATCTGGACCGGCTCGAAGAGGTGGACCCGCGCGCCATCCGGGCGTGGCTGCGCGGATTGGCGGAGCTGATCAGCCCTGTGACGGAGACGTAAACACCGCCCGTTTTTGATCCGCGATCTCACGATGCACACAGCCCGTCGCGTGATCATTGATCATCCCCATCGCCTGCATGAAGGCAAAACAGGTGGTCGGGCCGACAAATTTCCAGCCGCGTTTTTTGAGGTCTTTCGAAAGCCGTTTTGAGGTCTCCGAGATCGACGCCGTTTGCGGCGCGCCATGTTCGTCGGGTTTGGGTTCAAAGGACCAAAAATAGGCAGCAAGCGAGCCTTCGTTCGCCACCATCTCGACCGCACGGGCGGCGTTGTTGATCGTGGCGTTGATTTTTTACGGTGGCGCACGATGCCCGCATCGGCCAAAAGCCGGGTCACATCCGCCTCATCGAACTGTGCGACGTTGTGAAAATCAAACCCGGCGAAAGCGGCGCGAAACCTTCGCGTTTGCGCAAAATCGTCCACCATGACAGGCCCGATTGAAAGCTTCGAGGCAGATTTTCTCAAACAAACGGATGTCGTCGGCGACCGGATAACCCCATTCTTCGTCGTGATAGCGGATATATTCGGGGTCACTGGCGCACCATGCGCAGCGCGATTGGCCATCTGACCCGGTGAAAAGCTGTGCCACATCGACCTCCTAACACGCCTCAAAAGCCCCTCACGGAAGACGAATATGAAACGCAGTGCATGACCAAACTTGTCCGCCTTTTGGTGTCAACTCAAGCCTCAATTTTCCCGTTGAACCGTTTATTTTTGCGGGTAGGCATCCCAAAACGCCTGTGGCGCTTGACCCGGATTGGCCACACAGACCACCTGATCCGCCTCAAAGCATAGCGCGCCAAAAACACGGTCAGATCGGCGGAATAGGCATAGTCTTGCACCGAAATCACCGCCGCCTCAGAGGCACTTTCGCAACTGCCGGAGACGAACCAGACCTGATCGGCGGAATATTGGAGATCGGTGAAATAGATCGTAAATTCGCCGGGGGGGTTGTGAGGGTTTCAAACTGGATCGGCAAAGCACCCTGCGCCCACAACGCCAGCGGCGTGACTGACAGCGCGAGCGCCAAAATACCTGCGTCGAGCGCAAGGGATGCAGAAAGCCGAGCCTATTCAACAGGATCGCCCGAGCGCCCGGCACAGAGGTCAGTGCGGGACTTGGGTTTTGGGGCGCAGACGGATCACCACATCGACAGAGGCGATTTCCATGCCTTCGGGCGCGTCCGGCAGACGTGCGATTTGCAGATCTTTGGCGGGCGCGTCGGTCAATGCGCCATGCTCTTCCAAAAGAAATGCGGATGTTCATTCATATTTGTGTCGAAATAGGAGCGCGAGCCATCAACGGTCACCTCCTGCATCAAACCCGCCTGACAAAAGGCCCGCAGCGTGTTGTAGACCGTCGCCAAGGACACTTTTTCGCCCGCATCGCGCGCCGCGGCAAACAGACTTTCAGCCGTGACATGGCGATCATGACCGTCACCGATCAACAAGGTCGCCAAAGCCACCCGTTGACGGGTCGGTCGCACTCCCGCATCACACAGCCACGTCTCACCACGACGCGGATCGCGCTTTGTCTTGTCTTGCAGGCTCTTGTCTTGCAGTGCCTGGCACGTCGGCTCGGGGGCTGGGGACTGGGTCATCGGGGTCCGTTTCTTTGGTATAAGTGCCAATATAAGGCCAAGGCGGGGTTAAATTCAAATGAAAATAGATCGCAACAAGACGACCCGCCGCAATCAGACAACGTTTTGGCTCGGTTCGGACGATTTTCACCCGCTCCCGCTCATCGGACTTTGCCCGCTCTTGCGCCTTGCGTGGTTGGGGGGCGGGGTGATAGAGGGGATACGACTTTGAAAGATTGCAGGAAGGCAAGGGTTCTATATGGCCGAGTATCCCACGAGTTTCACCAAGGAAGATCTGCTTAAATGTGCAGCGGGCGACTTATTTGGCCCCGGCAACGCGCAGCTTCCCGCCCCGCCCATGTTGATGATGGACCGGATCACCGATTTCCGGTGACGGGGGCGCGCATGGCAAGGGTCATGTTGTGGCGGAATTCGACATCACGCCGGACCTTTGGTTCTTTGATTGCCATTTCCCCGGCAACCCGATCATGCCCGGCTGTTTGGGCCTTGATGGTCTGTGGCAGCTCACCGGCTTTAACCTTGGCTGGCGCGGCTGGCAGGGGCGCGGTTATGCGCTTGGTGTCGGTGAAGTGAACTCACCGGCATGGTGCGCCCGGACCGTAAGATGTTGACCTACAAGATTGATTTCACCAAAGCGATCCAGACCCGCCGCCTGACCATGGGTGTTGCAGACGGAATCGTCGGCCGATGGCGAAGTGATTTATATCGTCAAAGACATGAAAGTTGCGCTCTCCGAGAGCTGATCCCAAAGCGGATCGAAACGAATACCACAGGGAAGAACACGCCATGCGTCGCGTCGTCGTCACAGGTCTCGGGGTTGTCTCCTCGATCGGCAACAATTCTGAGGAAGTGCTGGCCTCTCTCAAGGCGGGCACCTCCGGCATCACTGCCAATGAAGACATGAAAGAGTATGGGTTCCGCAGCCAAAAAGAAAAACTCGAAATCAAAGACCACGTCGAAAAACGTGCCCTGCGGTTCATGGGTCCGGGGGCGGCCTATGCCTCCATCGCCATGGACCAAGCGATCACCGACTCCGGCCTTGAGGAAAAGACGTGATCAACGTGCGCACGGCTTGATTGCCGGTTCGGGTGGCCGTCCACCTCCGCCATGTTCACCGCGCATCAGTCGGTTTTGGCCACAAAAGCCACCAAACGCGTGGGGCCGTTTGCGGTGCCGAAATGCATGGGATCGACGATTTCCGCCAACTTGGCGACCGCCTATCAGATCAAGGGCATCAACTATTCGATCACCTCGGCCTGTTCGACTTCGCTGCATTGTATTGGTGCGGCAAGCGAGCAGATCATGATGGGCAAACAAGATGTGATGTTTGCCGGTGGTGGCGAGGAATTGGATTGGACCCTGTCCTGCCTGTTTGATGCGATGGGGGCGATGTCCTCAAAGTTCAACGACACACCCACCAAAGCCTCGCGCGCGTTTGATGCGAACCGCGATGGGTTTGTGATCTCCGGCGGCGGTGCGATTTTGGTGCTCGAAGAGTTGGAACACGCCAAAGCGCGCGGTGCGAAAATATACGCCGAAGTGACCGGCTTTGCCGCGACCTCGGATGGCGCGGGATATGGTGGCCCCCTCTGGTGAGGGCGGCGAACGCGCGATGCGGCTTGCCCTCTCCACCCTGCCGGAAGGCCGCAAGGTCGGCTACATCAACGCGCATGGCACATCGACCCCGGTCGGTGACGTGGGCGAAGTCGAAGCCGTGCGCCGGGTCTTTGGCGAAGGCAACACGCCAGTGATTTCCTCGACCAAATCCATGACCGGTCACTCCCAAGGCGCCACCGGCGCACAGGAAGCCGTCTATTGCCTCTTGGCGCTGCAACACGATTTCATCATCCCGTCGATCAATGTCGAAACCCTCGACCCCGCGATCCACGCGACTGAAATCGCCACAACTCTGGTGGAAAACGCAGGGCTTGATACCGTCATGACCAATTCGTTGGGTTTGGCGGCACCAACGGTCAATGTTGTTGTCGAAATATCTCGACTGATCTGGTTTTAGGGTATGATTTGAACGGCCACGTTATACGAGCGTGGCCGTTTTCGTGTTAGACTGGGCTTGACTGAGAGTTGCCAAGGTCGGGTTTGAACCCAGAGTAGCCAATCAAAAACCTGGCTAGTATAAAAAACACGACGTATGGAGTAACATACTTTGCTTAATTCTGCACGCTTCCGCTTGTTGCTCTTTGCAATGCTGTCCGCCGCTTTTTCTTCGACGGCTCAAGCCCAAACCTCACTGGGTTTCGATCAGTGTACGGATGATCTCGAAGGAAGTTTCGAAAAACTTGCATCAGAGGCAAAAGTCATCACCGGGTTTAGTCTTTGCCCTGAAGCAAATTTTCCATGGGACATAGTGGTTCAGCTTTCGAATTCGCCTGAAAAGAGCCACAGTTTAGCACAGTTGTTCGGTGTTAGAACTCCGGGTTACCGAACCATGCAAATTGACGGGCGTGCGTCCTTTGAAATTCGACCTTTTACCAAAAACATATGGAGCGTGGAAATATTTGATGACCACGGAAACCGTGATGTTGGGACAAGTTTCATATGGGCACGAGACATGTCGGAAAGTGAACGCCCCTTTGTCGCCGGTGCGTTAGATTGGAGCCCGGTGAAATACTTCGATTGCTATCGAACCTCGAAGGCGGGTGATCGGGAAGGTTTGAATTGTCTGACGCGGTACCACATCACGACGTGTTCTCGTTTTTTTGACAAGCACATGAGCGAAACATGGTTTGATCCTGAATTTACAATAAGAATACATTCTTACAATGACACGTCCACAAACCATCTCTTCGAGCATTTCGAGGAAGTTCATACATATGTTGAGGGCGTTTTGAATCGATTACTCGAATTCAGTTGCTCATAATGCCATCGAAAGCCCGCATTGTCCCGCATACCAGACCTCCAGTCTCATTGCAGCGAACCGCCTCCGCTCACCTAACACAGCCCTCAAAAACTTGACCTAGCGGCACAAAACGGTCAAATACCCGCAAAGCAAAAAGGGCATTTCATCCATGGCAGATCTTCTTAAGGGCAAACGCGGGCTTATCATGGGCGTCGCCAACGAGCGTTCCATCGCATGGGGCATCGCCAAAGCCTGTGCCGCCGAGGGCGCGGAGCTTGCGTTTACCTAAGGCGAGGCCTTTGGCAAACGCTTGCAACCGCTGGCCGAAAGCGTCGGTTCGGACACGATGGTGGACGTCGATGTCACCAACCCGGAGCAAATGGACGAAGCCTTTGCGGCACTCAAAGCCAAATGGGGCAGCCTTGATTTTGTCGTGCACGCCATCGCCTATTCCAACAAAGACGAACTCACCGGCCGGTTCCGCGACACCTCTGTCGAGAACTTCAAAAACTCGCTGCATATCTCGTGCTATAGCTTTCATCGACGTGGCCAAACGCGCCTCTGAAATGATGCCCAATGGCGGCACGTTGATGACGCTGACCTTTGAAGGCTCCAACAAAGTTGTGCCCAATTACAACGTGATGGGCGTGGCCAAAGCGGCGCTGGAAAGCTCGATCCGCTATCTTGCCAATGACCTTGGCCCCGAAGGCATCCGCGTCAACGGCATTTCGCCGGGTCCGATGAAAACGCTGGCTGGCTCCGCCATCGGTGGCGCGCGCCGCACCTATAAACACGCCGAACAGAACGCGCCGTTGTTGTCGAATGGCAACGCTTGAGGCCGTGGGCGCACCGCCGTGTACCTCGCCTCCGATGGGCGCGCCACGGGTGAAATCATCCGCGTCGATGGCGGCTATCACATCAATGCCCCGGATTGAAATCCGGTCCAGATTGCCACAGCTCCAAGCCCCGCCCCGTGCGGGGCTTTTCTTTGAGTAGGTATCAGTTGGCGAAGTGACACTGGTAGTTTGACATGTTTGATTATATAATGCGTGTTGGCCATCGCCTGTCGGACGATCCAAGCAAACGGGTTTGTTTGATCGAAGCCGGATGCTCGCCTTTTTTTGGGGGGTTTTGGCGCGCCTATAATTTGATCACACCGCACCTGATCGCTAAACGAAAGATCAAACCTGGCCACCCTCAGAAGTGGGACGCACAAGCGCAATACGCAGATTTCAATGCACCGACGGGCCACTTTGCGTCTCCGATCTGCGAGCCCTTTTGTGCGCGCCGGTGTTGAGGCGGGATGCGTGACTTTAATGGCGCGGATCAGGAGGGCGTGGGCCTGCTCCAAGTCACTCAGAAAAACGGCAAACGGTTTTCAGCCGCGCGGGCATTTTTGGACCCGGTGCGTGGGGGGCCATGTGACGCTCTTGACCGGAGAACAGGTCTCGCGAGTGCTGTTCAAGGGCACCAATTGGCGTTGCGGATCGCGATTTTGCTCAATCCCGGTGGCGGGTGGCCTTAGCGCCGGGCAATCAAGTCACCGCATCTGTTGATGCTCTCGGGCATTGGGCCGGGGGACATGGTGCGCGCGCAGGGGATCGAGGTGCGGCATGACGCGCCTGAGGTGGGCCAGAACTTAGCCGATCATCTCGACATCACAGTGATGTCGAAAGCGCGCGATCGCCTGCCCATTGGCATTGCGCCGACATATGTGCCCCGTGCGCTGCGTGCCGCCGTCGCCTTTGGCCGCAAACGTGGCGGGGAACTGACCTCAAATGTCGCCGAAGCTGGTGGGTTTGTGCGCTCAGATCCCGATCAGCCACGTCCCAACCTGCAATTCCATTTCATTCCGGCCTATCTGCGTGATCATGGACGCAAGACCTCATTTGGCTACGGCATGACGCTGCATGTTTGTGATCTTTTGCCAAAATCGCGGGGGCGGATCACATTGGCCTCACCCGATCCAAGGGCTGCGCCGGTGATTGACGCCGGCTATCTGAGCCACCCAGAGGATGTGGCAACGCTTTTATCTGGCCTCAAAATCGCCCGTTCGGTGATGGCTGCATCGGCGCTTGCAAAGCACGTCGCATCCGAGGTTCTGCCTGGTGCGGCCCTGCAAAGCGACGCAGCGCTCATTGCGGATATTCGTGCCCGCTCAGAGACAATCTATCACCCGGTCGGCACCTGTCGCATGGGGATGGACGAAAGTTCAGTGGTGGACCCGCAGGCGCGGGTGCGCGGCGTCTCGGGGCTGCGCGTTGTGGACGCCTCAATCATGCCGCAGATCATCGCGGGCAACACCAATGCGCCCACGATGATGATCGCGGAAAACGTGGCGGATATGATGCTTCGGCCTTGACGCTTTAGTGACAGCCCCCCGTGCCGCAGCCGCTACAGTCCTCGCAGGCACGGGCTTTGCCTTTCATTTCAATGAATTTTTCGTCCCACGCCTCGCCGTCTCCGAATTCCAAAAAGTTCTGATATTGCTCGTGACGATCGGACAGATGACTGGCGTGTTTGATCGGGCACCAGTAATATTCGGTGCGTCCGGCAACCTCGCGGACATAGGCCAAAAGCCCATTGCCATAGCCGCAATAAACGCAGTTGAGTTTTTGCATAAAGTTCAGATAGGTCAGCTTGTGCCGATCCACAGCGATGTATTTTTTGCGTTCGACTTTTGGCAGACCGTAGATTGGGAAACAGATCGCCTGATAGACGGTGACAAAAAGATCGAGGATCACGAAGGGCACGATCAGACTGTAAATGAGCGGCGGTGATCACCTCCCAAGGACGGGCGCGGCGGATAAACACCGACAAACGCACACGTAAAAGACGCCCGCGTTTGCGCGCTTCTTCCTCGAACACCACCGCCATTGCTGAGACGATATTGAAACTTTTCACGCGCCTCTGCGGCATCCCGTTCCAATTGATCCCTGAATTTGCCGCAAGGAGTCGCGGAGTTTCTCAACCGTGCTGTTCATCATTGTCTCCAAACAGGGGCGTCCGAGATATAGATTTAGCAGGCGGGACGGACAAATCATCCCCTGTCTTGAAATTTTGCATTCCTGTAAATTTTTCGACGCATTTAAAAGCATTTTTAAACGTTTTCATTTCAGAAACACTGTGTTGAACGATGAGTTATCCCCAGCCAAATCCGCCACCTGCCACATTGTCGCCGCATTTTCGACCCATCAAAAGCCCAAAGATCAAAGCCAAAAGGCCGCCGCACATCGCTATGACATTCCTCTTTCTCGCCATCCTTTTGGGGGTCTTCTCCCTGCCTCTGCTCAAAGGGGTGTCGACCCATCAGGGCAGGATGATCACAGCGCGGGTTTGATGGCACGGGCGTTGTGATTGGATTTGTGCTCACGGGTCGCGGTCGCGGCGCTGACCTCGCCTTTGCTTGGCATTGGCTTTGTTTTTGCGGCTTTGTTGCATGAGTTGGGGTCCGCACTGGCCTGTCGCATCATCGGCCATGAGGTGGCGCGGGTGCGGCTGATCCCCTCGCCTATTCGCCGCGCGCGCTCGGATCGCCCTTTGATCAGCTCGCTGGAAGAAGCTTTGCCGCGCTTCTATGCCCCGCTTGGCGATTGTTCCGATGATCCTCGGCTTTGGCCTGTTTCACACTTCGTCGTGAGCGGCCGGTCTTTGCAATGTCATGCGCAGCACGGCGATTATGTTGGGCACGTTCAATTTCATCATGCTTTTGCCCTTCCTGCCTTTGGTGGCGGCAGGTTGTGCGTGCGGTTTCTGATGCGTTTTGGCCACGTCTTGGGCGTGTCGTCACGCTGTTCATGACCGCCGCCTTTGCCTCGGCGGCTCTGCGCGATCACTCGGTGGCGATGATGATCCTCGCCGCCGCGGGCGTGCAAAGCCTGTTTCACATCCGCCGCCCGACCAAACCCGCCTGACGCCAAATCAGGCGCTTTTGGTGATGGCAAGCTATGCCTTTACCCTGACCGTGCATTTCACTGGCGGGTTCTGGCTTTTGACCGGGTTGCTCTAAAACCCGCGCCATCTCCTCTTTCCTCAGGGCGCACTCCATGACAGTCTGTCCTCGCTGCAAGGGAGGCGCATGTGACCATCACCACCTGTATTTTTGATGCCTATGGCACCCTGTTCGATGTCACCTCTGCCGCCCAGCGCGCGGCGGATGAACCCGCTTTTGCCCGCCTGATCCCGCTGTGGTCCCAACTGGCGCAGGATTGGCGCGCCAAACAGTTGGAATACAGTTGGCTGCGCGCCATCATGGGGGATCATGCGCCGTTTTGGACTGTCACCATGGATGCGCTCGATTGGGCGCTGGCGCGTGCGGGACTTGAGGATGATCCGCCGTTGCGCGCGCGTTTGTTGCAGCTTTATCAGGAATTGAGCGCCTATCCAGAGGTGCCCATCATGTTGCAAGCCCTGAAAGACAAAGGGTTTTCCACCGCCATCCTCTCAAATGGCTCACAAGACATGCTTCAGGCTGCGGTGTCATCGGCGGGTTTAGACGGCCTGTTGGACGATGTGCTCTCGGTCGATACCGTCGGCATTTTCAAGCCCTCAGATCGGGTGTATCACATGGTCCCGGATCGGTTCGACTGCGCCCGCAACGAGGTGTTGTTTGTCTCCTCTAATGGCTGGACATCGCCGGGGCGGCACGATTTGGCTTTGTCACCGCTTGGGTGAACCGCGCGTCCCTGCCCGTCGACCGGATGCCCGGCCAACCCGCTTATATTCTCTCTGATCTGACCCAAATTCCGGAGATCGCCGCCCATGCCTGACACGTTCACCACCGCCGATGGCCTCTCGCTGGCCTATGACGTTCAGGGCAAAGGTCCCGCTCTGTTGTGCCTCGCGGGACTGACCCGCAACATGGATGATTTCGAACCTGTGGTGGCGCATTTCGCAGATCAAGCCACGGTCATTCGCCTTGATAGTCGCGGGCGCGGGGCGTCTGATTTTGACCCGAATTTCCTCAACTACACATTGCCACAAGAGGGCGCGGATGCGCTGGCCCTTTTGGATCATTTGGGGCTGGACCGCGCCGCCATTTTAGGCACCTCGCGGGGCGGGTTGATTGCCATGGTCTTGGCGCTCACCGCCAAACATCGCCTGTCTGGCGTGTTGCTCAATGACATCGGGCCAGAGATGGACCCGCGTGGGCTGAGCCACATCATGGACTATCTCGGTCGCCCCTCGGCCTATCGCTCGTTTGAAGATGCCGCCGACAAATTGCCCCGTGCTTTGGGCGATCAGTTCCCCAATGTCAGCCGGGATCACTGGCTAAGCTATGCACGCCGGATTTGGACAGAGGGCGAAAAACGGCTTGAATTGCGCTATGATCCTAAGCTTAGGGACGCGATTGAAGCGCAAAGCGTGACCGGGGCCGTGCCCGATCTCTGGCCTTTGTTCGAGGCGCTTGCGGGGCTGCCTTTGGCGCTGTTGCGGGGCGAAAACTCCACCCTTTTGCCCCGCGCCTGTATGGACGAGATGTGCGCGCGCCGCCCGGATATGATCTGTGCCGAGGTGAAAGATCGCGGTCATGTGCCGTTTTTGGATGAGCCTGAAAGCCTTGATGTGATCGCGCGTTTTTGGCCCGCCTCCCCCATTGAGACCCACCGCCTCCCCTCTATGATCTGCGCGCATTCTAAAAGGAGCGATCAGATGCGGGTCGATCTTGGTGACATTTCTCTCAACGTTGAAGACGACGGGCCGCGCACTGGCCCGACGATTGTGTTTTGTCATGCCTTGGGCACCAATTTGCATCTGTGGGATGACGTCCTGCCGCTCCTGCCAAAGGGGCTTCGGGTCATCCGCTATGACCTACGTGGTCATGGTGGCTCTGACGTGCCGAAAGGCCCCTATTCGATGGGCGCATTGGTGCGTGACGCCGAGCGGTTGCTGGATCATTTGGCGGTGCGAGATGCGGTGTTTGTCGGCATTTCCATTGGCGGGTTGATCGCGCAGGGCCTGGCGGTCAAGCGGCTGGATCACATCCGCGCGCTGGTCCTGTCCAATACGGCGGCCAAAATCGGCACCCGCTCGGTCTGGGACAAACGCATCGACGAGATTGAGGCCCATGGGCTGGAAAGCATCGTTGCGCCCACGTTGGAGCGTTGGTTTGCCCCCGGATTTCGCAAATCTGAGACGGCCAAACGCTGGGGTCAGTCGATTTTAAACACCTCCGTTGAGGGCTATGTGGGCTGTTGCGCCGCCATTGCAGGCACGGATTTTTACACGCCCACCTCGGGCTTGCGTCTGGCATGCTTGGGCATTGGCGGCGGTTATGATGGCTCCACCCCTGCCGATTTGATGCGCGAAACTTTGGACATCATCCCCGGCGCGCGGTTTGAATTGCTGCGGCGTTCCGGGCATTTGCCACCCGTAGATGCGCCCGAAGCCTTTGCCGCACTTTTGACAACATTCTTACAGGAGATTGGCCATGTCTGAATTGGAAGCAACTGATCCGGTCTTTCTTTTGATCCACGGCTCCGCCCATGGCGCATGGTGTTGGCGCGATCTGATCCCGGCACTTGTGGCACGCGGGGGCATCGTTCATGCGATGGACCTGCCCTCTCATGGCGCGGACACCACGCCCTATTTCGAGGTGACGCTGGATCTCTACCGCGATGCGATCCTCCATAAGATCGCCGAAATCGGCACGCCGGTGATCCTGGTCGGCCATTCCGCGGGCGGCTACGCCATCACCGCCGCCGCTGAGGCCGCGCCTGAATGTGTCGCGCAGATGATCTATGTTTGTGCCTATGTGCCCGAGGATGGCAAAAGCCTTGGCGACATGCGTCGCAGCGCCCGCGCCCATCCGGTTTTGGCCGCGATTGCGAAAACCCCAGACGACAAGGCCTTTACCTTTCGCGCTGATACCGTCGTGGCGACGTTGTTTCACGATTGTCCGGCGCAGGCCGTGGCCTATGCCCTACCGCATCTGGGGCCACAGGCGATCCGCCCACAAGAAACGCCTCTGACGATCACAGCCCGCTCTGCCACCCTGCCGCGCGATTATGTGCTTTGCACGGATGACCGCACCATCCCGCCGGAAGAGCAGGAAAAAATGGTCAAAGATTGGCCTGAGGATCAGGTGCATCGCCTCACCGCAGGCCATTCGCCCTATTTCTCACACCCGGACAGCTTGGCGGATTTGCTCATCAAGGCTGTGCGCAAAGACGGATAGACAGCGGTGGTTTTGACGGTCAGAAAGGCGCAGTCTGTGTCAGAGGTTCGTCATGTTGCGCCATCTTCCGATCTTGTTCATCGTGTTCACCGTCTTGATCGACGGCATCGGCATTGGCCTGATCTTTCCGGTCATGCCCGATCTGATCCGCGACGTGACCGGGCGCGCCTTGGCCGATGCCGCCCTTTGGGGCGGGGTGTTGGCCACCGGCTATGCGATGATGCAGTTTCTGTTTGGACCGGCGGTCGGCAATCTGTCGGATCGCTTTGGCCGCAAACCCGTCCTGATCTCAGCGTTGTTTGTGATGATGCTCGACTATCTGGTGATGGCGGTGGCGCATACGATTTGGCTGTTGCTGATCGGCCGGTTGATCGCCGGATTGTCGGCCGCGACGCATGCCACGGCGGCTGCCTATATGGCGGATATTTCCGCGCCTGAGGATCGCGAAAAGCGCTTTGGTCTTGTCCATGCAGCCATGGGGGTTGGCTTTGCGGTGGGGCCGATGATTGGCGGGCTTTTGGCCGGAATTGACACCCGTGCGCCGTTTTATGTGGCGGCGGGCATCGCCGGATTGAACATGATCTTTGGCCTTTTGGTCATGCCCGAAAGCCTGCCCCGCGACAAACGCCGCCCGTTTCATTGGCGACGTGCCAATCCCTTTGCCGCCTTTCGCGCCATCGGGTCGCTGTCCGGGGTCAAGCCGCTTTTGATGGTCTTTGGCCTCTATGAAATGGCCTATTTCGTCTATCCGGCGATCTGGTCATTTTATGGTGTCGAAAAATTCGGATTTGACGCGCGGATGATTGGCCTGACGCTGTTTGCCTTTGGCCTCTCAATGGGTTTGGCGCAATCGGTGTTGATCGGGCCGCTTGTGAGCCGCTTTGGGGCGTATCGCGTCACCATGGGCGGCATTTTGGCCGATATCGTTGTCTTCGCCACCTTGGGCGTGACCAGTAGCGTGCCGTTGGTGTGGATCGTCACCGTGCTGTCAGGGATTTCCTCGGTCACCATCCCCGCGCTGCAAGGCACGATGAGCCGCGCCACCCCCGACACACAACAGGGCGAATTGCAGGGCGTGATCGGTTCCATCGCGGCCATCGCGACCATTCTCAGCCCCTTGATCATGACCGAAACCTTCGCGATCTTTTCGCGCCCCGGCACGGCGCATTACCTGCCCGGCGCGCCATTTTTATTGTCGATGGGAATTGTCATCGTGGCCGGGGTCGTGTTGTGGCACTGGCGCGTGCGCCAAGATGCGGCGTGAGCCAAAGCCCGCTTGGTGCATGTTCTCTGGTTGCAAGACCTGACAAAATGCCGATTTTCTGCTAGGCTTTGGGTCCAAGAGGAGAAATTTTGATGACCCACCGCACTGTTTTTGACGCCCATCATCGCCACCACGATCCGTTCAAAAATCACCGTCTTGTGCAGTTTGCAAAACTGGACCGCACGGCGCGCAGACACCCGATTTGGGATCAACTCAGCCGCACCGAACGGCCAGACGCGCAAGCCCCGCAAAATGCGTCGCGTGTGGTTCAATTCCTACGCGTGGCGCGCGGGCACCGGGCCTAAAGCGCCACGCTTTAAAGCGACGTTTGTGCGCGACCTAAACCACGCCGGAATGTTCGACAAAAAGCATTTGCAAAATCGGTTCAATTGATCGGTTTTGCAAATAAATTATCACATATCTGTGCGAATTCGCATAGCGGGGTTACACCACAAGAATGTGCTGGACCCTCCTTCCATCGAAGGCATAGATGCGAGAAACATCGGGCGCTGATGGAGGGAGGGGACCCCATTTGCCGTGACACTCCCACATCACGCCCGGAATCCGTGTGAAATGGAGACCGGTCTTGACCCAGCCCTCGCGCATCGCGCCGCAATCGCTTCAATCCAAAATCATGAGTGCCGAAGACGCCGCAAGCCTTGTTCAAAATGGGGCGGCGGTGGGTATGAGCGGCTTTACTGGCTCGGGCTATCCCAAAGCCGTGCCGCTCGCTCTGGCCGCGCGCATTGAGGCCGAACATTCTGCGGGTCAGCCGTTTCGAATCAAAATCTGGTCCGGTGCCTCAACCGGCCCCGAGCTTGACGGTGCCTTGGCCAAAGCCGACGGCATTGACTTCCGCCTGCCCTACAACTCCGATCCCATCGCGCGGCAAAAGATCAATGCGGGCGAGATGAACTATTTCGACATGCATCTGTCGCAGGTCGCGCCGATGGCATGGCAGGGCTTTTTGGGTCCGCTGGACACCGCGATCATCGAGGTCTCCGGCATCACGCCCGAAGGCGATTTGATCCCCTCTTCTTCCATCGGCAACAACAAAACATGGCTGGAGCGCGCCGATAAAATCATCCTTGAGGTTAACAGTTGGCAAAGCGAAATGCTCGACGGGATGCATGACATCTACTACGGCACGGCTTTGCCGCCGAACCGCGTGCCGATCCCGTTGAACAAGCCCGATGATCGCATCGGTCAGCCGCATTTCAAGGTCGATCCGTCCAAAATCGTCGCCATTGTCGAAACCGACGCCCCCGACCGCAACGCCCCGTTTTCCGCCCCCGGCGACACCGCCGAAGCGATTGCCGACCACATCCTTGAGTTCCTGATGTGGGAGGCCAAACGCGCGGGCCTACCGCCCAGCCTGTTGCCGTTGCAATCGGGCGTTGGCAACGTGCCCAACGCGGTGATGGCCGGGTTGATCAAAGCGCCCTTTGAGCAAATGACCGCCTTCACCGAGGTGATCCAAGACGGCATGCTCGACATGATCGAAGCCGGCACTTTGCGCGTCGCCTCCGCCACGGCCTTTTCGCTTTCCCCTGAAAAGGCCGAGTATTTCAACACCCATGCCCGGCTGTTTCGCGACAAATTGATCCTGCGGCCGCAGGAGATTTCGAACCACCCCGAACTGGTGCGCCGCCTTGGCTGTATTGCGATGAACGGGCTGATTGAGGCGGATATTTACGGCAATGTGAACTCGACCCATGTGATGGGATCGCGCATTCAAAACGGCATTGGCGGCTCGGGCGATTTTGCCCGCAACGCCTATCTGTCGATTTTCATGACGCCCTCGATCGCCAAAAACGGGGCCATTTCCGCGATTGTGCCGATGGCGAGCCATGTCGATCACATCAACCAAGACGTTCAGGTGATTGTCACCGAACAAGGCTTGGCCGATTTGCGCGGTTTGGACCCGAAAAAGAAGGCCGCTTTGATCATCGAAAACTGTGCCCATCCGATGTATCGTGATGCGCTGCGGGAGTATTTCGAGCGGGCTAAAAAGAGTTCGTTTGGCGGTCACACGCCGCATGATCTGCGCGAGGCGCTGAGTTGGCATCAAAGGTTCATTGACACTGGCTCGATGCTGTAATCCTCTGCCGTTTCGCCTGTTGCTGTGTTGAGGAGGCCGCTGATGCGCCAGATCGAAATACCCGCCAAATTGGCGCAAAAGCTGGCCGTGGCGCTGCGCGATGCGCCGGATGTGCACCGGGCGATTGTCGCCTGTCTCGACGGAGTGACCGTGTCAGCAGTGTCTTCTGTGCCAGAGGATCAGGCGGACGGGCTTTATGATCAGGTTCGCGCCGCTCTTGATCCGGTTGAGGATGCCGCCCTGATCCAGAGGCTTGAGGCGCTGGACCCGGCGTTTTTAACCGCTGTGATCCGCTATGGGTTGGGCCATGCGCCAATCCCCCATGCCACGGCCATTCACACCGATCTTGCGCGCGTGGCGGTGGCCCCGGTGATGCGTCCCGATCCCAATGGCACGGCGTTCCTACCGCTGCCTTCGGATCGCGTCGGGATGCCCGCCTTTTCCGATCGCGCCTTTGATGCATGGTTCACCGGGCAACGCGCGCCCGATCTGCCTGCCGATCAGCCGCTTTACGGCTATGGCCTCTATGGCGAACAGCGCAGCGTTTATATGGCCGATCAATATCGCGATGCCTCGGGGCCAGAACCGCGCAGCCGTCATTTGGGCATCGACATTTTCGCCCCCGCTGGCACGATGGTTTGCGCGCCTTTGGCCGGACGGGTGCATCGCGTGGCCTATAATGCCGATCCTTTGGATTACGGCCATACGGTGATTTTGGAACATCGGACGGCGGAGGGCCTGCCGTTTTGGACCCTTTATGGTCATCTTGGCGTCCCCCTCCCTGCTCTCGCTGAAGGGGCAGACATTGCCATCGGCCAAGACATTGCGCCGTTGGGGGATTGGCATGAGAACGGCGGCTGGGCGCCGCATTTGCATTTTCAGATCATCACCAGCCTGTTGACCCAAACCGGCGGGAATTTCTTTGGCGTCGGCCACGATAGCCTCTGGCCCGTTTGGTCAACCATCAGCCCGGACCCCAACCTGATCCTGCGCCTGCCGAACGCGGCTTTCGGCCTTAAAGGCCTATAACGGTCACCGTGAGAGAGAGGCGGCATCGGATGTTATGGCAAGGTCCAATCGGGCAAGAGGCGCTCCAACATTCCATTTCGCAGACGATCTTGCGCCAACACCTAGGCAGCATCGCACGGCTCATGCCCGTCCCCATACCCGTCCCTATGCCCCGTGCTCAATGATCCGCGTTTTTCCATTTGACCGGGCTGACGTAAACCGCGCTCTCGTCGACACTGACCATCACTTCGCCGTCTTGAATATTCACCTGTAGTTTCATCGAGCGATTTGCCAGTCCTTCCAGAGCACGGGTGTCCTGTTCTGAGAGATTTATGACCTGAAGGTTCTCAAAACGCGTGGTGCTGTTTTTGATCTTGTCCCACCACATCTCAGCCGTCCTGCCACCGTAAGAATAGACAATGACCTTGTCGGATTTGGCACAGGATTGCCGCACAATCTTTTCGCTCGGAAGCCCCAACGCCACCCACAACTCAAGCTCGCCACTCAGGCTTTTCTGCCAAATATCTGGTTCATCATCCGTTGACAGGCCCTTTGTCATTTCCAGTTGCTCATGGGCATTCAAAGCAAACGCCAAAAGGCGCACCATCAACCGTTCATCTGTCTCTGACGGGTGCTTGGCAACGGTCAGTTTATGGGTCTCATAATAGTGACGATCCATATCAGATACGGTCAGTTCAACTTTATAAATGGTGGATTTTTGCGCCATGATTTTCCCTGACATGAAAGATAGGGATGCCTAATGCGTCTGGTGCCTTTGTGAAAGCAGATAAAAGGACCCAGATCAAAGAGGCCAAAGAGGGGCCGCCTCATTTTGGTCGCCCTGACGGCATTCCGAAACAGCCGCACCCGCATTTCGATGTCATCGTGCTTGTCATCACCGAAACGTCGGCAAGGGCGTGTTCAACCATATGCGTGAGAAACGTGTTGGCGGGGGGGCTTGGCGGCCCAACTCATGGCCTTGCCTGCCCCCTTGTCGGCCGGGTGTTCCGGGCTGTTTAACTCCGCACAATCATCTTTGCGACCAGTTCGGCTGCATTCTGTACGCCGAGTTTTTTCATGACAGAACTGCGATGGACCTCAACCGTGCGCGGCGAAATCCCCATGGCCTGCCCTGTTTCTTTGCTGGTGTAGCCATTCACAATATACCGCGCGACTTCGCGTTCGCGCGGCGTCAGTGTCGCAGATGTTGCGGGGCTATTTTCCAGATGCTCAAAGGTCCAGACCATAAGCCGAAAGGGATCGGTTGGCGTCAGGGTGCGCGCCGCAGCTCGGGTCCAGATGATCTCACCGCTGCGACATTGCATGAACCGTTCGTCAGCATAGCGCGGTCGGCCCTTGAGCCACCTCTGCCACCGTGCGCCTGTCTTTTCGTAATCCACACTCGACGGGTAGAGGATGCGGATCGACTGTCCCTCAAGCTCGTCACGGGTCCAGCCAAAGATACGCTCCATCTCCGTATTGGCGCGTTGAATGACACGGTTTGAAAGAACCATGAGGCCAATCGGGGCATCCATGAACCCGGTCAAATCGAGATCTGCCTCGGAAATTTGATCGTAATTCATCTGGCCACCCCTTTCGCTGCACATGCATCTACGTAGTTCATACGTAGATTTATACGTAATTCTACGAATTGCTGCCATGTGTTTTTTGCATGACCTTTAGGGCAGGAGGATATTTCATGACCACAGACATCTTTATCACCGGTTCCGGCCACACGCGCTTTGGGCGCCTGGAACAAAGCCTTGAGGATTTGATCGTCGACGCCGCCCGCGAGGCAATCGAGGACGCTCAAATTCCTCCTGCGGACATTGATGCTGTGTTTCTCGGGCATTTCAATTCCGGGCTGGTGCCGGATGGTTTTGCCTCCTCCCTCATTTTGCAGGCCCACCCTGATTTGCGGTTCAAACCCGCAACGCGGTGTGAAAATGCCTGTGCATCTGGTGCGGCGGCGATCCATGCCGGACTGAACGCCATTCGGGCCGGTCGTGCCCGGAACGTTTTGGTTGTTGGCGCTGAAAAGATGACCCATCGCTCGACACCCGATGTCACCACCGCATTGGCGGGGGCTGGGTATCAAAATGATGCGGCCGAAGCGGCTTTGAGTTTTCCCCAAGTCTTTGCCGTTGCGGCAGCGCAATATGCCGAGCGGTACGGTGACCCCATGGACACATTTGCGCGCATCGCCGCAAAAAACCATGACAACGCGATGAAAAACCCCCTCGCACATATGCATAAGGCGCTGCCCTATGACTTTTGCCGCGAGGTGAGCGAGAGAAACCCGTTGATCGCGCCTCCGCTTCGATTGAGCGATTGTTCGTTGGTCACGGATGGCGCAGCAGCCATTGTGTTGAGCGCAAGCACGGCACATGCCAGCGATGCGACGGCACGGGTTTTGGTGGCCGCTGCCGAACATGTATCGGATTTCCTACCGATGAGCCGTCGTGATTTTGTGGCCTTCGAGGGCCCGGAACGCGCCATTCAAATGGCCTATAAGGCGGCGGGAATCACCGTGTCCGATCTCGATTTTGCCGAGGTCCATGATTGCTTCACGCCTGCCGAATTGCTGATCTATGAGGCAATGGGGCTTGCTCCCAAAGGGCAAGGTGCCCGTGCTTTGAGTGAGGGGACAGTCTATGCGGACGGTCGCACGCCGGTGAACCTGTCGGGCGGCCTCAAGGCCAAAGGCCATCCGGTCGGGGCCACAGGCGTCTCCATGCATGCACTCGGGTTTCGGCAACTGACCGGACGCGCGGGGGACATCCAACGCGAAGGTGCACAATGGGGGCTTGCCTTCAACATGGGCGGGGCGGCTGTCGCCAACTATGCGACAGTTTTAAAGGCCGACCGCGCCTAAATCAGATGCCCCCTGCCCCAGATGATCCAAGGACTGAAAAGACGATGACTATCGCGAATTGGCTGTATCAAACGGCCTTGTCTTGGCCAAACCGCCCTGCCCTGTATGAGGGCGATGTGTTGCGCCAGACTTATGCTGATCTCTTGCAAGCGACCTGTAACCGCGCCGCGTGGCTGCGCACTGAACATGGCGTTCAGGCGGGGGATCGGGTGGCAGTTTTTGCCAAGAATGCGCCTGAATATATCGAAGCGCTTCACGCCTGTTGGTGGATTGGTGCCGTGGTTGTGCCGATCAATTGCAAACTTCACCCGCGCGAAGCCGAATGGATCATTCGAGATTCAGAAGCCGCACTGGTGATCACGCAAAGCGGGACACTGTTTGCAGAACAGGCAGATATTCACGAAGCAGCGCTTTGTATGCCCGTCAGACAAAATGAAAAACTCACGCCCCCTGCGCCGGTTTCAGATCAAGATCTCGCTTGGCTGTTCTACACTTCAGGCACGACAGGAACCCCCAAAGGGGTGATGCTAAGCCATGGGAATGTGCGTCAGATGACGCTTTGTTACGCCTTGGACGTCGATGCCGCGCACCCCAATGATCACATGCTCTATGCCGCACCGATGTCGCATGGGGCGGGCCTTTATATGTTCGCGCAAATCCGCGCCGGTGGTGCCCACCTCATTCCCGCCTCGCACGGGTTTGACAGCGAAGAGATCATCGGTCTGGCCAAGACACGGGGAAATCTCGTTTTCTTTGCGGCTCCCACCATGGTCAAACGGCTGATCGCCGTTTCAAAAGCGCAGGGATATACTGGTGAGGGCATTCGCACGATCATTTACGGCGGCGGGCCGATGTATGCGAATGACATCAATGACGCCCTTGCCTGTTATGGCCCGCGTTTTGTCCAGATTTACGGTCAGGGCGAAACGCCGATGACAATTTCCGTCCTAGGGCGGGATTTGGTCGCGGATCAGTCGAACCCACGCTGGCAAGCCCGCCGTGCCTCTGTCGGCATTGCACAGGGCGCTGTCACGCTCGCGGTGCTTGGCGCCGATGGCACCGCTGTGCCACCGGGGGTGACGGGGGAGATTTGCGTTCAAGGGCCAACGGTCATGCAGGGCTATTGGAAAAACGCGCAGGCCAGTGAACACGCCCTAAATGGCGGGTGGCTTCATACTGGTGACCTTGGGCATCTGGACGAAGACGGGTTTCTCTATCTCACCGACCGCTCGAAGGATGTGATCATCTCCGGAGGCACAAATATCTACCCCCGTGAGGTCGAAGAAGCGCTGTTGTGCCATCCGGCCGTCTTTGAGGTTGCCGTGATCGGAGTGCCCGAACCGGACTGGGGCGAACAGGTTCTCGCCTATGTCGTGTTCGAACACGGACAAAGCGCCAGTGTGCCGGAGCTCGACAGTTGGTGCCGCCAACATATCGCGGCGTTCAAACGCCCGAAACGCTACGAATTCGTCAAGGATCTGCCGAAGAACAGCTATGGGAAGGTTTTGAAAACCGACCTTAGAACCCAAGCTGCCTCTGAGGCAGCGCCGGTGTAAACCGGAAAATAAGACAACCGGGCAGGAGGAGCTCGGGCATATTGGAGGAGACACTACAATGAAAAGACGTGACTTTTTGAAAACCACAGGGGCTTTGGCAGGGGCCGGGATGTTCTCAAGCCTGCCCGGTTTTGCGCAGGCTGCCACTTCGCTGAAATTCGACAGCTACGTGAGTGAAACGGCCGGACCGTCTTGGGTTGATCGCTGGTTCTTTGAGGAACTGGAAAAACGCACAAACGGGGACATCAGTATGAAATATTACTGGGCCGGGAGCCTCAACAAAGTGGGGGAGCATCTGGGCGCTGTGCGTGATGGGACGAGCGAGGCAACTCTGATTGCTCCGGGCTATTATCAGGCCGAACTCCCGGTCACACGTGGGCTTGAGTGGTATTTCCGTATGGCGCGTGCCGATGAACTGCAATTGGTGTGCCGCGATGTTTACGAAGCCTTCGCACCGCTGCGTCAGGAGTGGGAAGACCGGCATCGCTCTAAGGTGCTGTACTGGACCAACTGGAACTACGCCCCCCTCATCATGCGCGAGCCGATCACCTCGCTTGCCGATCTCAAAGGCAAGAAAATCCGCGCCTATGGTGTGGCCACGGATGTGATCGAAGGCTTTGGCGGCATCGCTGTGCCAATGGCGGCGGGCGAAGTGTATCAAGCACTTGAACGCGGCGTGCTTGACGGGGTCTACGGTTTCGATTTCGTCACCGCCGTGGCCTATAAGCTGCACGAGATTGCGCCGAATTTCCATGACATCGGCGATGGTCCTCATGCCCCTGCGGTGACGGTGATGAACCGCCGCGTTTGGGATGGCCTGCCTGCTGAGCATCAACAGGTCTGTACCGATCTCGCCAATGAGCTTTACGCAGGGAAATTTGCCGAAATCTACAACAAGGTGTTGGCCGAGTATGTGCAAAAGGCGATCTCAGAAGGCGTGACCCTGTCCTCTCTGCCTGACGCGGAAAAAGCCAAGGCCAAAGCCACGGTTCAGCCTGCTCAAGTCAATAAATGGATCGAGACAGTCGCCAAGCCGAACGGCATTGACGGGGATGCGATGCAGAACGTGGTGGAAGACGCCATCGCACGCCACGCAGGGACCGGCACAATGAAGCGTCCGGTCGAAATTGCGGCAGGCTTGTAAGCGATGCTGGCGCGTTTGAACCGCCTGCTCGACGGGATTGCCCGGATCACATCATGGGTGGCATTGAGCTTTCTTGCCTTCATGATGGTGGCCATCACATTGGATGTGGTGGCCCGCGCCCTCTTTGGACGCGCTGTGCCGGGGCTTTTCGAAATGACGGAAATGTCGATGGTGATGGTGGTCTTCATGGGGCTTGGGGCGACGTTGCTTGATGACGGGCATATCCGTGTCACGATGATGACCGATGCGCTGCCCGGCCCCTGGTCCCGCGTCTGCACGTCTTTGGCGTGGCTGTTCGCCGGGCTCACGTTTGCCATGCTGGCATGGCCTGCAACTCAGGAAGCGATCTATTCGTTTTCGATCCGTGAATTCCGCTGGGGCTATTTCCAAGTGCCAATCTGGTGGGCCAAAATTGCGGTGGCTGCAGGGCTCTGGTTTGCCGCACTCCAAGCCGCGGTCCATGCGCTGCGCATCGCGTTGAAACACGTGGCCTTGCCGACACTCGACCGCGTTCAATCCGACATTCACTGATTAACGACGAGGTTTGCCTGCCTCGCACGGCGTTGATGCCGTTGCTTTTGCGACGGCTGCGCGCCCCACAACAACGGGACATAGACAATGGATGTGACACTCATCACCGCACTCGCCGTCGGGTTGATCTTTCTGCTGATGGCGCTTGGCACACCGGTCTTTGCCGCACTGGCTCTGTCCGGGGCTTTCGGCATCATCATGGTTGAAAATCTGGCCTTTTTGCTGGCCAGACTGAAATCCTTTTCCTTCGCCCATACCGCCAATTATGCGCTCACCGTGATCCCGCTGTTCATCTTGATGGGGGCGTTTGCGCATCACGCACAGGTCGGGAAACGGCTGTTCCATGTGGCCAACAAATGGGTCGGCCATTTGCCCGGCGGGCTTGCCATGGCTAGCATCCTGACCTCGGCTGGGTTTGCGGCCACCTCCGGTTCTTCGGTTGCCACTGCGGCGACTGTGGGCGCAGTGGCCCTCCCTGAAATGAAGGCAAAGGGCTATGATCGCCGTCTCGCGGCCGGAGCGGTTGCGGCGGGCGGCGTTTTGGGGGTGTTGATCCCCCCTTCCGTCCTGTTGATTTTCTATGCGGCGCTGACCGAAGTCTCTGCTGGCAAAATGTTGATCGCGGGTTTTGTGCCCGGCATCATCACAACGATTGCCTTTATGCTAGGCGTGGCGTTGATTGGCCGCCGGGTTCAGGACCACTCCACCCGCGCACCACGGGCAACATGGGGCGACCGGATATCGACCACGACACAGGCGTGGCAGGTTTTGGTGCTTTTCACAATTGTTCTCGGGGGGATTTACCTTGGGCTGGTCACGCCCACAGAGGCTGGGGCGATCGGGGCACTTGCGGCTTTCGTGATGCTGCTTTTTGCAAAATCCGCGCGGGGGAGCCTCAGACGAAATCTGTCTGAAAGTTTTCGTTCGACCGCCACGACCACGGTGATGATCCTTTTCACCATGATCGGCGCAGGTATCTTTAGCTATTTTCTGACCCTCGTTCAGGTCCCGCAAATGATTGCCGGCGCAATCACTCAAAGCGGCGTTCCGCCCCATGTTATCGTCGCTGTTCTGCTGTTGCTCTACATTCCGCTTGGGATGTTTTTGGACGCATTCTCAATGATGGTGATCACACTCCCCATCGTGTTCCCGACCGTCTCAGGCCTTGGATTTGATCCGATCTGGTTCGGCATTCTCTGCGTAAAAATGTGTGAGATTGGACTGATCACGCCTCCCGTGGGTCTCAATTGTTTCGTGATTGCGGGGATTGATCGCGACACCCCCTTGCCGGACGTGTTTCGGGGGGCGCTTTGGTTTGTGGCCATCGAAATGGTCACCGTGGTGGTGCTTTTCGCGTTCCCACAAATTGTGACATGGCTGCCAGATACGATGATGGCCCGGTGAACGGGATTTTGGGGCCGGATGGCTCTAGGGGCGTGGGGCGACACCGTCACCTCGCGCCCTTTCTATGTCCTCTGCCGACCCGAAATGACTTGGCACAGAAAGGAAATCACCATGTCCAATCAACCCGCATACAGGTTCAAAATCGGCCTGATCACCGCTACCATCTGGAACAATGACGGCTTCTATTCCGCCGATCTCACCCGCGCCGACAAGACGCAGGACGGCGATTGGCGCAACACCGCGAGCTTCGGTCACAACGACCTCCTGAACCTCTCCAAATGCGCGGAACGGACAGAAAGCTGGATCGCAAAGCAGCTTGCGGCCAACACCTGATTGGAGCGCCGGGCGTCACGCCCGGCCCCAAAACAATCGCTGCCCCGCCGGAGGCACCATTCAAGGGCGCTTGCGCCCGACCTCTTCAAAACCACCTTGGAAAGGTGCGCGCGGCATCCGCCGAATGAGGGGGGATCATTATAGCACCCCCCTCTGGAAATACTGCCCAACAAACAGGAAAAACTATGCGCATCGTTCACCGTGGCTTTGATCGTCTGGAACTGTCGATTGAGGCCAATATTCCGCCCGAGCTGTTCGAATATCTCGACCCGATCCGCGAAGAGGCCGAGGACGCCCGAGAAACCCGCGCTGTGAGCTATGGCGGCGCGGATTTTGACCTGTTGCCCCATGGCGTGCAGGGCTATCGCTTTATCCTGCAAAGCGGGCCTCTGCCGGTCACATGGTTCTTTAAGAAACCGAATGCACGCGATCCTTGGGGCATTCGCATTGTTGTCGGCTCGCTGTTTTTGGCGACCCAAGGGCTTGGCATGGTCCGCGCCTATACCGCCAAGACCTTGGAACGGCTGGGCGTGCGCTATGGCCCGCATCAGGTCAGCATCGGGCGCACCGATTTTTGCGTCGATATTCTGGCCCCAGAGTTTGAGCCGACGCCCGAAAATTTTGTGATCCACAGCCACACGAACCGCGCCGATCACCCTCTATGACAAGCGGTTGGACATCACTGACAAGCGCAAGCCGATCTGGTGGGACATATGGAATGCAAGCCTCAAAGCCGAAGGCTTGCCCCCTCTGGACCCGAAAGACCGCTCAGAGAGCCAAATCTGGCGCGTTGAAGCGCGGGCAGGCAAGCGGATCATGAAAGACCGCTGGGGCATCACCACATGGGAGGATTTCGACGCCAAATTCAGCGATGTAATCGCGGAAGCGTTCGAGAAAATCCACTATTGCGACCCCGACCCGATGGACACAAACCGCGCCCGCTGGCCCAATCATGAGATTTGGGACATGGCAAAGGTAGACGCCGACACGGACCTGAGCGAAATGCGCAGCCATTTGGACGTGGACAAGGTGAAAGCAGTCCACAAGGCCGACCACATCAAACTGAGGATGACCCGCGCCGTGGGCAACTGCACTACGCTCGCCGCCCTTGAGGGCATCGAGAGCGACGACCGACAAGACGACATGGAGCGCATGGGTCAGCGCTTGCGGGCGGAGAGACAGGCCGACCCTGCACGCGCCGCGAATAAGCTCAGCAAGGCGAAGGAGCGGTATCGGTTTGTGGGGTAAAGAAGGGCAGAAACCAGACGTTCGCTGCTCGTGCAAACTCGCTCGTCTAGATGGGAGGAAGCAACCGTTCAGATTGGTTCATGCTTCCCCTCCCGGACGCAACCTCAGAAAAGGTTGAGGCTGAGCTCACTTTGCCGAAATTCTATCGAACATGCGGAATGCCGCGAGGCACTCATCCAAAGGGAACGTTATATCTCAGAGCGGCCTCCACGCGAGGCAAAATGGTTCAAACTAAAGCGTTTGCGGCGACCAGCCTTCAAGCGTGCAAATAGGTCACAGCAGCCGCATTCGAGCTATGACGGAACAAAGGACGATTGACCTGACGTCGCGCGTCGGTTTTCTTAACCGTGCTTGAAGACCTGTGGCGATCAGACCGACGTTACTAATATGCCCAATACACCATTTGTGGTGTTTTTGGGTCCGGGCAACACGGTCGAAACAAGTGGCATCCTTCGTTGGGCGCTGCATTTCGAATGCTGGAAGGACCCCGGAAAATGCGTATAAACCACCACAGTGTCTATATCGGGTATCTCGCCCTTATCTTGACCACACTGCTTGCCCTTGCATCGCCCGCTGTGGCCTTTGATGCACCGTCGCGTGGCGACCAGAGTTTAAGCTTGAATGCCTTTTGCCGCTTGACGGCTTTCGTCCATAACCTGAATGGGGGACTGGCATCGGCACGCGTCAGCCCCGCCAGCGGTGGATCAACAGCAACCCAAGCGGCCGGCGGAGCAAGCTTTTTCGAAGGCAGCGTTTCCGGCACTTTTCCACCTTTATCTACGGCCAATCTGGAAGCAAACTGTGGTCTTGCAGATGTTGCTCTTCTTACTCAGCAAGGGGCGTCAGGGTCTTACGCGGCCAGCGATTTCATCGGATTTTCGTTTGAAGCGACCGAGACCGGCAATGGTGATCGCTACGCCTATCTCGCCGAAATTCGCGGAGCAACAGGGACGACGGTTACGATCAGCCAAACTCTTGTCAATGCGGCGCCAACAGTCACATTGGGCAGCCTAAGCGGGCCAGACGGCAGCGGAGACTATACTGTCATCGCAACGCTGTCAGAAAACAGCTCTGATTTTACATCCTCTAGCCTGACGTTGACGAACGCCACAGCGACAGTGTCCGGCAGCGGTAGCAGCTACAGCATAGTTCTGTCTCCGATCGCGGATGGGGTGGTCGATGTGTCAGTCCAAAAGGGCGCTTTTACGGACAGCTTAGGACTTGGGAATTGGGTCGCCTCAAATGATGTGACGTTTTCAGTAGATTTCACCGCGCCAACGGTCAGTATCGCGGCCTTCACTGGTGCCGCGAACGGAAATCAAACGGCAGTGATCACCCTGTCCGAAGCCAGCACCGACTTTGAGGTTGGCGATCTGACCCTGACGAACGCGACGGCGACGCTCACGGGATCGGGCACCAGCTACACCGCGACACTGACGCCTCTCGCCGATGGCACGGTCGCACTGTCGGTCGGAGCGGGCAGCTTCACCGACGCGGCAGGCAATGACAACACGGCCTCGAACGAGGTGACGGCGACGTTTGACGGCACCGCGCCGACTGCGACTCTGGGTGCGTTGAGCGGACCGGTGGCGGGTGTTTACACTGCCAATCTGACGTTCTCGGAGGCGGTCACGGGGCTTGCTGCGGCAGAGCTGACGGTGGTGAATGCCACGGCGACGCTGTCGGGCAGCGGTTCGACCTATGTTGTGAACCTGACGCCGCAGGCGGATGGCGCGCTGAGCGTGACGGTGCCTGCGGATGTGGCCGAGGATGCGGCGGGCAATGGCAACACGGCGTCGACGACACAAGGCGCGACCTTTGACGGCACGGCACCCACGGTCACCATCGGCGCTTTGACGGGTCCGACGGCAGGCGTCTACACTGCTGCCATCACCCTGTCCGAAGCCAGCACCGACTTTGAGGTTGGCGATCTGACCCTGACGAACGCGACGGCGACGCTCACGGGATCGGGCACCAGCTACACCGCGACACTGACGCCTCTCGCCGATGGCACGGTCGCACTGTCGGTCGGAGCGGGCAGCTTCACCGACGCGGCAGGCAATGACAACACGGCCTCGAACGAGGTGACGGCGACGTTTGACGGCACCGCGCCGACTGTCAACATCACCGGCGCGCCGACTACGGTAAACGCAACGACATCATTCACGGTAACAATCACCTTTTCAGAAGACGTAACAGGCTTTGAAAGTACAGATATCACGACATCGAATGCGACCGTCAGCAGCCTCGCAGGCAGTGGTGCGGTCTATCAGGCGCATCTGAGAGCTGCTGGCAGCGGTGCCATCACCCTTGTTGTTCCAGCGGATGCCGCTGTCGATGCCGGTAACAACGGGAACCTCGCATCTAATTCCGTCAATATTGCTGATGTCACTGTAGAGCAAACGCAAGAATTGATTGCGTCGTTCATACAGACCCGGGCGAACCAACTGATCCGCAGCCAACCCGGTCTGACTGGGTTCCTGTCGGGGCAGGCACAGGGAGAGTTCGATGTGAATGTCACCCGTGGTCAGGGCCAGTTCAACTTTGCCAGCAACCCGGACGATCCGATCTGGATGCGGGCCCAGGGATCCTGGTCGTCAAACACAACCAGCAAGAGCCGTTATATGTTTGGTGCCTTGGGCAGCCACCGGAAAGTGAACGAAAACCTGTTGATCGGTGCAATGCTGCAGTTTGACCATCTGTCAGAAGACACCGGCAACGCCTCAGTCGACGGCACAGGTTGGATGGTCGGCCCCTATTTCGTCGCCAAAAGCGCCGGGCAACCGCTCTATTTCGAAGGACGGCTTTTGTACGGCGAGACCAGCAATACGATCTCTCCATTCGGAACCTACGAAGACGACTTCGACACCACTCGCGTGCTGGCGCAGTTCAAAGTGACAGGCGAGTATGCATATGGGTCAACCACAACCCTGTATCCGTTCTTCGATGCATCTTATGTGGCGGACGACCAGCACAGCTATGTCGACAGTCTGGGCAACACCATTCCCGGACAGGACATCAACCTTGGGCAGATCGAAATCGGTCTGGATTTCAAACGGGACATTCCGGTGATCTCGGGTGAGCTTACGCTGTTGGGCGGGGTGTCTGGCATCTGGTCGCAGACCGGCGGCAGCGGATTTGCCTCCACGGTTTCGCCAGATTACGAAGGCGGTCGCATGCGGGTCGAGTTGGGGGTGAACCGCATGTTGTCCGCCACCCGAACGTTCAACGCCGCGACCTTCTACGACGGCATCGGTGCCGGTGGATTTGAAAGTTTCGGGGTGAGCTTGGGTTACAAAATGCAGTTCTGATTACTTGCAATGTTTAAATATGTGGAAGGTTGTTCCGTGTATCCGAGCAACTTTCCGGTCAATGCAGCGCAGCCATTGAACCAAGATTTCTGCCCTATAGGGGCCGAACAATGATGTCCGGATATTCTGCCGTTAAATGAGCACTGTTTGTTTGGCGCGGCGAAGCCCGGAGAATACGCATAGCCGAGTTTGGCCTGCTTGATGATGCTGCGCAGGGGGACGAAATACCGCTTTGGCAAAGCTACGCCGCAGCAATGACCATCTTGGCAAAGGGCCGATAACCCCGTTCACCTGTTACCCGAAATCACACCATTTTCTTTGGTACAGTTTTCTTTGGTACAGTGCTTCCGGATTGCTTCCGGTAAAATTTTCGCCCAAGCTTCACACTGCGAAAAATCCACTATGCCATTGTTTTAAAATAATAAAATTGGCGATCCCTTGAGGACTCGAACCCCAAACCTGCTGATTAGAAGTCAGCTGCTCTATCCAGTTGAGCTAAGGGACCGCATGTGGCCATGGGCCAAAGAAATGAGGTCACAAAAGCGCGGCGTGAGTGTCCGCGCTTTGAAAGTCGCATCAATATCGCGGATCAGTGCGACCAAGGCTCGCGGCGGTTGGTTGCGAAGTTTTCGCCGTAACCGCCGGGACGCACGACAGGCGCGCGGGTTTTGGGCTCTTGCACGACATAATCGAGACCGTGCTGATCTGCGTAGGCGATGGCGGCCTCTTTGCTGTCAAAGCTCATGCGCACTTGGGTCTGAGTATCACTTGACGAGGTCCAACCCATCAACGGGTCGATGTCGCGCGCGGCTGCGGGCGCGTAATCGAGAAGCCAATGTTTGGTCTTACCTTGCCCGGATTGCATCGCATTTCGGGCGGGCTGATAGATACGAGCGCGCATCGAGAGACTCCTTTTTGCCTTGATGCCTTATCCCCGTTTCCGTGCGCCGTTTCAAGCCCTTCGCGCATTTGTCACCACCGAGATCGGCATGCGGGAACATCCAACCGGAGAAGTTGTGCCGGGTTCAAGCAAAACCCGCCCACTTAGAGACAAAGAGGACGGGCTTGGAGGGGTGACTGCCCGGCCAAGGGTGGAGAGCGAGGGGTGGGGTGGGTGGTGCACCCAAGGCCGGGACAGTCTGTTCTGCTGCTTGCAAGATCAGACTAGAATCCGCACCGGCCCTGCGCAAGGATTAATATTCTTAAAGTTGTTTTTATAATCATAAAAATCGCGCTAAAGTGGTAACCCTTTATTAACCTTCCCATAGAGCCAGGCAAAACCCACCGTTCTGCCCTGCGAGACTTGAAAGGTGAACAAAAAGGGATCATCTATGCCCATAAAGCGCTTCGCAACGCTCTCGAAACCGGAATGGACGCCAAGGAGTTCTGCCCAATGCCGATGGACACGCCAATCCTGCACAGCCCGCACCCGGACTTAAAACTGCGCCCAAAATTGGAAGGCGGCAAACGGTTTGTGTTGCACAGCGAGTTCGAACCCTCGGGGGACCAACCGACAGCGATCAAAGAGCTCTCAAGCGGACTGGAGGCGGGCGACCGCGATCAGGTGCTTTTGGGCGCGACGGGCACGGGCAAGACCTTTACCATGGCGAAAGTGATCGAGGCGACGCAACGCCCGGCGATCATCTTGGCTCCAAATAAAACCCTCGCCGCCCAGCTTTACGGCGAATTCAAAGGCTTTTTCCCCGAAAACGCCGTCGAATATTTCGTCTCCTACTACGACTATTACCAACCCGAAGCCTATGTCGCGCGCTCCGACACGTTCATCGAGAAAGAAAGCCAGATCAACGAACAGATCGACCGCATGCGCCACGCCGCAACGCGCGCGCTTTTGGAGCGCGACGATGTGATCATCGTGGCCTCCGTGTCCTGCATTTACGGTCTCGGGTCGCCAGAGCTTTACATGGCAATGACGATGGATTTGGAGGTCGGCAAAGAATATGATCAGCGTCAGATCATGGGCGATTTGGTCGAACAACAATACCGCCGCAACGATCAGGCGTTTGAGCGCGGCTCGTTTCGTGTGCGCGGTGACAGTCTTGAGATTTGGCCCGCCCACTTGGACGATCGGGCGTGGAAACTGTCGTTTTTTGGCGAAGAATTGGAGGCGATCACCGAGTTTGATCCGCTCACTGGCAAGAAAACCGATAGCTTTGAGCAGATCCGCGTCTACGCCAATTCGCATTATGTGACGCCGAAACCGACGATCAAACAGGCGATCCAAGGCATCAAAAAAGAGCTGCGGGTCCGGCTCGACCAGTTCAACAATGAGGGCAAACTCTTGGAGGCGCAGCGGTTGGAGCAGCGCACCAATTTCGACCTTGAGATGTTGGAAGCCTCGGGGTTTTGCAACGGGATCGAGAACTATTCGCGCTATTTGACGGGCCGCGCGCCGGGCGAGCCGCCCCCCACCCTGTTCGAATTTATCCCCGACAACGCCATCGTGTTTGCTGATGAGTCCCACGTCTCCGTGCCGCAAATCGGCGGTATGTATCGCGGTGACTTTCGGCGCAAAATGACGTTGGCCGAACATGGCTTTCGCCTGCCGTCCTGTATGGACAACCGGCCGCTGAAATTCGAGGAATGGGACGCGATGCGACCGCAATCTGTGTTTGTGTCCGCGACCCCGAAAGATTGGGAATTGGAGCAATCGGGCGGCGTATTTGTCGAACAAATCATTCGCCCCACCGGGCTTTTGGACCCGGTGATCGAGATCCGTCCGGTGGACACGCAGGTCGACGATTTGATGCATGAGGCCAAACGCCAAGCGGCCAAGGGCAACCGGGTTTTGGTCACAACGCTGACCAAACGCATGGCCGAGGACCTGACCGAGTATCTGCACGACCAGGGCGTTCGCGTGCGCTATATGCACTCGGAAATTGATACGATTGAACGGATCGAAATTCTGCGCGATCTGCGGCTTGGGGCATTTGACGTGCTGATCGGGATCAACCTGTTGCGCGAGGGCTTGGACATCCCGGAATGTGGGCTTGTGGCCATTTTGGACGCCGACAAAGAGGGCTTTTTGCGCTCGGAAACCTCCCTCATCCAAACCATCGGCCGCGCCGCGCGCAACGTTGAGGGGCGGGTGATCCTCTACGCTGATAAAATCACCGGCTCGATGGAACGCGCCATGGGGGAAACCGAACGGCGGCGCGACAAACAGATCGCTTATAACAAGGCCCACGGCATCACCCCCGCGACGGTCAAAAAGAACGTCGAGGATATTTTGGCCGGGCTGTACAAAGGCGATGTGGACATGAACCGCGTCACCGCGACGGTGGACAAAGCGCAGGCCGGACAGAATTTGCAGGCGGTGTTGGACGGGCTGAAAACCGACATGCGCAAGGCGGCGGAGAATTTGGAATTCGAAGAAGCGGCGCGTCTGCGCGACGAGATCAAGCGGCTGGAAACCGTCGATCTGGTGCTGCACGACGACCCGATGGCGCGGCAATCGGCGGTGGACGAGGCCGTCGTCAGCGCGAAGGCGGCGAGTGGTCGGAGTACGGCAGGGAGACCGGGAATGCGGGGTGGTAAAGCTGGACGGGGGAAGAGGCGGTGAAGTCGCCTGATGTCCGTAAAATATGGGACAAGCATCTTCGCCAAATTTTGTTCGCCAGTTTGCCGATGATTTTTTTCGGAATTTTATCCGTTAACGCTTTTCACTCAAAAACCGCTGAAGGGTTTGCACGCATCGGCGGCCTAATAATGGTCTACGCGATCTACAATCTTTCTCGAAGTCGAGAAAAATATATTGCTTCGCGCGACCAATGGGAAAATGCGCGCTCAGCAAAATTTCACAAACTATTTTTTCAATGGGATAATCTTCAGAGAGAAAGCCTAAACCTGACTTTTGATATGCATGCCAGTCAAATAGCTCAAATAAATAAGCACCTAGGTCAAGAAAACCCGTTTATCGAAAACGACGATGCATTAATTGAAGAATTTTGCAGAGATATTGAACGTAGAAGAAACAATTCGACAGTTGAGGAGCGTTCAAAGGAACTTCTAGGTCAGCTTTCTGAATTCGAAAATCAGTACATAAATGCCCAGAAGACTCTTCAACCATGGACGAAATTGATCTGGAGGCTTGAAGTTTTTCTTCTGCTTTGGGGCTCTCTTCAAAGTACGTATGGTACAGTTTTCTACGATTGGTTGAAGAACCTCTAAAACAGAGACGTAATTGCCCAAATCTTTGATTTGGGCACGCGCCTGCCCCTCCCCCAGGGGAGGGCGCGTTTCACGCCCCCACCCCTAGTGTCAGGCGCGACGGTTCATTCCATTTGGGAGTGCTCTCCCTACTCCGTCACCGTCAGCCCCAGCATCCGCCAGACCTGCATGCCGCCGCGGTAGTAGAAAATTTTCTCCGCCGGAAAGCCTGCTTCGATCATGCGGCGCGCAGCCGTGGGGGATTGGCCGCACCATGGGCCGTTGCAATAGAGCGCGACGGTTTTGACTTGGTCGCCGTCGCAAATGAAGCCTTCGAAATCCGGCTCACAGCCCAGCTCACCCAGCCGATCCGCCGCCTCCGTGTAGGGCATATGCACAGCACCCGGGATGGCGCCGCCGTCGAAATCCGGTTTGACCCGGCTGTCGAGCACCATGGCATTCGGGTCCTGCAACATTGCCATAAGTTCCAATTCGCCGATGGTGGTCACGCCCGGTGCGGGGGCCATCGGTTGGATGCAGAAATTCGGGCAAGGCCGCGAGGTCTGCGCCCATGTGCCGGAGAGTTCATTGGCATTGTCCTGAATGCGCGAAATCTCCATTGGGCCGGTGGGGGTCTCGACCGTGACCGCCATCGTATCTGGGGTGATCCCGACCGGGTCCGCGAACGCCGCTCCGGCCATCAAAGTCATGAGTATTGCCAAACGCATTAATAAATTCCTTCTACTTCATACATGACGGGTTCAAATGTCTTGCACATGCCATTGATCACCCGGTTGCGTTTGCGCATCTCGTCGGTGCGCAACATTGCCTGATAATCCTCGCGCTTGGTCCATTGCGAATAATTGGCGATCCGGGTTTGGGCGTCATTGATATGAAGCGCCGCCGAAATGAATCCCGGCTGTTTGGAAATCACCTCCGCATAGGCGGACTGAAGCGCCTCCATCAGGTCCTGTGCCGAACCGGGCGTGGTTTCAAATGTGGTCAAGACGGTCTGGCAGGCATTGTCTTTGGAAATCGTTGGCATTGGATCCTCCCTGATCTGTCGCTGCGATCTGATATAGCCTAACACGAATGTATCAGGTTTTAGCAACAGAGCTGTGGAGAATCATGATGCACAGGGGGTAGTCTGAAACTGTGGGCATCGCATTTTGCAACGCCCGCTTGGCCCGATTAACCACAGTTTTTGGACCATTTTCCTCACAGCTTTCATCCTCTTGCCTCACCTGCGCCGCATTCTTTTCTGCGCGCGATATTTTTTCGGATTTTCTTTTCTTTTCAGGCATTAACCATAACAAATCCTTGCCAAGACCCCATCCAAATTAGCTAAAATTAGATCAACCTCACACCAGCGCGCCAAAACGGCCGCCTCAGCCGTCCAGAACGGACCCAACTGCGCCCCCGAAAACCAAAGGGCGGCGCATAACAAAAGGGTCGATTATGCGTGTGCTTCTCTCTGAAACAAACTGGAATTCCATGACAGCCGCCGCGGGGCTCGCGGATGCGGGGCTTTTGGTGACGCGGGTCAATGACGGGCGCGACATGATGGATTTTGCCGAATTTGGCGAACAAAGCGCCATCGTGCTCGATCTTGACATGCCGGATATGGACGGGTGTAAATTGATTGAGCATGTGCGCCAGCGCAATCCTTTGATCCCGATCTATGTTTTGACCGAAACCGAGAGTTGGGAGATGCGCAAAAAGGCCTACGCGATGGGTGCGGATGATGTGATTTACGGTCCGGTAAATGCCGCAGCCCTTGCCGCACAAATCAAAGCCGCCGTGCGCCGGACGGCTGGCTATGCCAGCAAAGACCTGATCATTGGGCCTCTGACCCTCGACAGCCATCACGGCATCGCAACTCTGAATGGTCGAGCGTTGCATCTGACGCGCAAAGAATATGAGATCCTTGAAATGCTGTCCCTGCATCGCGAACGGTTGGTGACGCGCGAGGCGTTTATGAACCACCTCTATGCGTGGGATGATGAACCCGACGCCCGGATCATCAACGTCTATCTCAGCCGTATCCGCCACCAGATCGAGCTGAGCGGCGGCAACCCGGAGATGGTGCAGACGGTTTGGGGGCTGGGATACCGGATCGTTTCTGAACCTGCCGCTCAACAGGCGGCCTAGGCACGAAATCTCCGCCTCTGCGCCCTTCAAGATTGGCGACGGGGCCGTTAGAGGCTAAACAGGGGTATGACACAAGAAACCACCTCACCCATTCGGAACACCGATGACACAGCGCGCGCCTTGGCGCAGGACGTGATTACCGCGTCGCGGCTTGCTGCCCTGGCTGTGCTTGACCCAACCACCGGGGCACCGCATGTCACACGCATCGCCTTTGGCTTGGCGCAGGATGGCACTTGGATGACGTTGATCTCGGATCTGTCGGCCCACACCCAAGCGCTCAGGACCGATACCCGTGCCGGGCTTTTGCTGGGTGAAGCGCCGGGCAAAGGTGACCCTTTGGCCTTTCCGCGCCTCTCCGCCCGTGTGGACACAGATTTTGTGACCCGCGATGATCCCCGCCACGGCGCTCTGCGCACCGCATGGTTGAGCCATCACCCGAAATCAGCACTCTACGTCGATTTTGCCGATTTTTCCTTTGTCACTTTCACTCCGCTCACTGCCGATCTGAATGGCGGCTTTGGCAAAGCCTATAAATTGACCGCCGCCGATCTCATCCCGACGCAGTCATAAAAACCGGGCAGCCTCAGCCGCCCGGTCCTCTTCACCTTAGATCTTTTCGCCTAAATTGGGCGATCCATGCGCACGATCATGTTCACTGTGCCCTTCGTCGCCTCCGGAAAAGTCAAACGGATCTGATTGGACGAAGAGCCGTAGTTGACCGTCGCATAGGGGGTATGGAACACTGTCGTCCCCGACGCATCGGTCACTGCATTGCGGAACACAAGACTTTCAACCACCCGCGCCCAGCCATTGAATGGCAAATAGGCTGACGGGTCCAACACCCAGTTGGTCGCCGCCGTGGCTTGGGTGAATTCAAGCGACGCAGGGTTGATGGTGTTCTGGCTCACCCCATTGAACGTATTGCCCTCAAAGGTGATATTGCGCATCGAGTTATATTCCAGATCAGCAAAGGTCGTATCGACCTTATCGACCCGATCAATGTAGCCATTCATCGCCTTAAAGGTGTTGTTCTGAACCGATAGGCCTTGGATGAAATGGCCCGGACCATAGGGCTTAACCACAATCCATGCGAACCAACTTGCACTGTCATTGACGGTGAAAATATTGCCCGTGATCGTTAACCCGCCAAAGGAGAACTCGGAATTAAACTCCGGGCGTGGATCATGTTCATTCGTCATTTCGATGAACGAATTATCAAGGTAATTCCCGGTGATGATGGATTTCACATTCGGATAGGTAAAAACCAATCCAGCCATGCGCGGACTGTCTGTGTCATCATCGCCTTGAAACCAGTGGTTGCCAATAAACATATGACCGTTGCCATACACGATGCCCGTGTGACCAAAGCGTTGAAAGCGGTTTTCACGAATTTTGGAGTCATTGGCATTGACGTTAAACGCAATCGACTGACGGTCCTCTGCCCGAACGCTTTGCTCGTTGGACACGAAAGAACAACGGTCAATGTGAAGATCCTGACAGCCGCCGCCAATGGAGGTCACGCCTCGGTTCAACGGCGATTTGATATGACAATCACGCAGTTGGAAATTGCTGCCAGAAGGAGCAAGCATCACCGCCGATGCACGACCGTTGCACAGAAATTCCACATCGGAAAGCTGAAACTGGGACAGTTTCGACAGGCCCGAAAAATCCAACACATATTTAAACCGCGTGAACGTGTAGGTTTGGGTGGCATTCGGCGCGTAGAGTGGCTGGCTCAGGCTCAACGTTTGCGCTCCAACATTGACCGCTTCAACATAGACCTCGCGCCCCACACCCGTCCCCGTCACAAGGCTGCCGACCTGAACATTGGCGATATTGGTCACATTCGTCATTTGCCGCGGAGAGGCCGCATTGTAGCTGCCGGAGGATGTCATCACCTCCACATCCCAATTGCTTGAGGCTTGGACATTGATCTGGCCATTGCGGATCACACGTCGTACTTCCAACTTCGTCGCGCCAGAAACATATGCGACGTCAATGGGTTGATCCAATTCAACGCGGCGACCACACATATCAAGACTGTCATGATCGGAATAGTAAAACAGCGCCTGAATCGCCTTTTTAAATCCCAAAACCTCATCGCCAAACGCATCAATATAGGTGTTGAGGTGAAACCCATGACGCAGGGTGAGACGCGCCGCATCTGGCATCGTGACCGTGCCATCAAACACAACTTCATTGATCATCGAAACCGTATCGGAGATGTAATACACTCCCTCCGGCACAAGAATCTGACGTCCGTCTGCCGCCACATCCGCCGCATCAAAAGCAGCTTTGCAATCGGTTACACCGTCCCCCACTGCACCAAAATCACGAATGTCGATGCGCCCAGAGCTGTCGCCGAGGAAATAGGAGGTGACATCCTCGATCACGATGTCCTCAATCCGAACCGTGCCGCCATTGGCGCCCGTCAGATCCAAACCAAAGTGACCGTAAACCGCATCAAGCCCCCAAGGCATGTCCACGCCACCGCGTGCGCCCGAACCAACAATCGCGGTCACTTCGACCACTTCGCCATAGGCGGTCAGCGGCACCTCGGTGCCAATTTCCGTCACCCCTGCCACATGGGCAAAGCTGCTGTTCCCCGCCCAGCCCGCAATCCGCACCGAGGGTAAATTTCCAGAAATCGCTTTCACTTTTGCGGTGATCTGAAGATACATCCCCGGCAAAAGCGGGGTTTCGCCCATGTAGCGCAACTTCGTTGTCGTGGTGTTTTTGACGATTTCCAGACAGCCGCCGAAATCCGCGTCCGCTGCGACCAGCGCCGCGTTTGCGGCCCCATCATAGGTCGCCGAGCCCGGCGTGCCGTTCTCGCTGGACCAAACGCTTAAACCGTTCGCAAAAGCTGGCGGCATCAGCGCCAGCCCGTCAGTAATGGCCTTGTTCATCCGAACCCCTTTCACATCTTTCAATACATGCGCGACCGGTGCCTGCCGAACCCTCACGGTGCGGCACGCTCTTTCATGGTTTCTCGTCATGGAAAATCCGGGCGCATGACCCGAGATGTGAAAGCTCTACAGCAGCGAAGTTAACCCCGCTGTTAACCCTGCGCGCGGCTCAATGCGGCCCTGCGCAACGCGCGCTCTCTGTCACACGGCAACATCCGGCATTTCAATCGGACGCACGCCGTTGACCTTCCAACCGGCGTCCGTTTCAATCATGTCGTATTCATAGACCTGCGTTTGACCCGCCTGATCGGTGACAATCACCGTCTGAAGCACTCGCCCGTCTTGCGCCATGCTCATGCCAAACCTCGCGGTGGCATTGTTCCAAATCGGGCCATACCCCTGTTCAACGATATGAGCAAAACTGCGCGGGTCAAAAAACTGGCCTTGGATCATTGGACTGGCGTAGCCCCACGCCGTCCCTACATCACGCTTTTGAAACGCCTGTAGCTGATCAGAAATCACATCCGTCATCTCATCGGCCACAGCCACAAGCGGGGCAAGGCTCAGAACTGTTGCGGTGATCAGTGCTTTAAACATGTAAAAACCCTCCGTCTGTCTGCCAATCTTACGCAGCCAGACGAAGGGTTGGATCACATTTACGTCAATTGTCGTGACGCTTTAGGCCAGCTCGCCCGCCAAGCCTTTTGCGATCAGGTCAATGGTTTCATTGACGCCGTAAAGAGCCGCAAAAGAGCCAAAGCGCGGGCCTTCGGATTGACCCAAAAGCACCTCATAAAGCGCCTTGAACCAATTGCGCAGGTTGTCAAACTCGTGGTTCTTACCGACCGCAAACACCACCGATTGCAAGAAATCCCCGTCGGTGAAATCCGCCACAGGCAGAGCATCCTCCACGCCATCCGCCGCGTTTTTCTTGGCGATCTCGGCCAATGCCGCCTCGGCCGAACCAAAGGCCGCCATCAAATCTGTCATCGCCGCCCGCTCTTGCTCAGTTGGTGCACGGAAGGTCTTTTCGGGCTTCACAAAGTCATTGTAGTAGCGCACCGCATACCCCGCCGCCGCATCCAATTGCGGGTGGGTTTCAGCCGTCGCCTCTGGTGCATAGCGTTTGATATAGCCCCACAGCTGATCCTTGTCCTCAGCCCCCGCCACAGAAGCGAGGTTGAGCAACATGGTAAACGGCACGACCATATCGGAGGCCGGCACATCCGCCCCATGGATGTGAAACACCGGGTTGTTGGCGCGTTGGGTGACGTCCTGTTTGGCATAGGCGCGGAGCTGTTGGTGATACTCATCCATCGCCCGAGGGATCACATCAAAATGCATCCGTTTCGCGGTTTTGGGTTTTTGATACATGAAATAGGACAGGCTTTCGGTCGACGCATAGCTCAGCCATTCATCAATCGTCAGACCATTGCCCGACGATTTCGAAATTTTCTGACCGCTCGAGTCCAAGAACAATTCATACGTAAAGTGCTCCGGCTTTTTGCCGCCCAAAATCTCACAAATCCGGTCATAAATCGGCGTGTTGGTGCTGTGATCTTTGCCATACATTTCAAAGTCCACGCCGAGCGCTGCCCAGCGCGCACCAAAGTCCGGTTTCCACTGTAATTTCACGGTGCCGCCCGTGACCGGCAAGGTCCACTCGCGCCCCTCTTCGTCGTCAAAGGTGATGGTGTACTCATCGCGGTTGACCGATTTCATCGGCACATAAAGCACCCGCCCGGTCTCCGGGTGGATGGGCAAGAAAATCGAATAGCTCGCCGCACGCTCATCCCGCAGCGATTTCAACATCACCGCCATCACCTCATCATATTTGTCGACAGCGCGCTTGAGCACCTCGTCAAATTGACCGGAGGCATAGAACTCCGTGGCCGAATAAAACTCATACTCAAAGCCAAACGTGTCCAGAAACCGCCGCAACATCGCGTTGTTGTGGTGGCCAAAGCTCTCAAACTCGCCAAACGGGTCCGGCACCGAGGTCAACGGCCGCTGCGCGTTCTCTTTCAGCATCTCTTGGTTTGGCACATTGCCCGGCACTTTGCGCATCCCGTCCATATCGTCCGAAAAACAAATCAACCGGGTCGGAACGTCAGAAATCACCTCAAAGGCGCGGCGGATCATCGTGGTGCGCAAGACCTCACCAAAAGTACCGATATGCGGTAGGCCAGACGGGCCGTAGCCGGTCTCAAACAACACAAAGCCCTTCTTGTCCTTGGACTGCTCATAGCGCTTGAGTACCTTGCGCGCCTCTTCAAAGGGCCAGGCTTTCGAACTCATACCAGCGTCACGCAGGTCAGTCATGGGGACAATCCTTATATCATTTGGCTTGGGGCTTTGGCGCAGAGGCCACCCGCAAACTCGTCGTCTATTGCCAGTCACGCCAAGGGTCAAGAATTACTGGCTCTCTTGCAGCCTCATCCTCTGGATTTTCGCTCACCACATCCTGCCCGGTCAGAACAAGACTTGCCCCCACCCAACGCCCCGCCTATCCTTCGGTCAACTGCCTTTAGGCTCCTATGAAAAGACCGATCCGATGACCGATATGCCCCATTCCCTCACGCCACAAGACTGCCTCGTCGCTGTCATGATTGCGCAATCCATGTCTGACGAAAACATCCGCACGGCGGAATTGGTCACGATCGAGAACATCGTCAACCACCTGCCGATCTTTGCCGATTATGATCCAGACCGGATCAAAGTGGTCTCCTCGACCGTCTTTGATCTCTTCTCCGAAGAAGACGGCCTTGACGCGCTCTTCGGCCTGATCCGCGACAATCTTCCGGGCTATCTGTTTGAAACCGCTTATGCTTTGGCCTGTGATGTGGCTGCTGCGGACGGGCACACCTATGAGGCTGAGTTGCGCCTTTTGGAAGAAATCCGCTACGAACTCACCATCGACCGTCTGCATGCCGCCGCCATCGAACGTGGTGCTCGGGCGCGTTATGCTGTCGTGCATGAGGCGGAAAACCCCTAAACCGTCTCTTCTGAGCTTCTGACAGCTTAACTCTGATACGCGGTTGCCCAGCGTGCAATCAGCGACTGTTGTAGTTTCTTTGCCCCCGCATTGAAGCTCCTCGCCCCCTGAGGCACTTCCTCACCCGACAGTTTCGCCGCCTCACGCTTTGGCACGTCTGCGGCAAAAATGGCAAAGGCCATCCGTGTGCCCCCCGGCGCCTCAAGATATCCGGCCAATGTCGACACAAAATCCAGCGTCCCGGTTTTGGCCACCACCGATGCCGGCGCATTTTTGATCACCTCGCCCTTTGCATCCTTCATCGGGATCGGCTTCAAAAGTGGTGCAAGCGTTGCCTCAACCCCCGGCGTCGTTAGCATATGCACCATATCAGACACGGATATTTTTGAGGCTCCGCCAAGACCAGAGTGATCGACAAAAGACATATGCCGCAAGCCAAATCGTTCCCGTGCCCAGTCGGTCATCGCCTGCGCCGAGGCGTGCAATGACACGGGGTTCACCCCGCGTGCCTGTGTGGTCAAAAGCCCCAAAACCTCCGCTGTCAAATTGGTCGAATATTTCAACATATCCTTTACAATCAAACTCATAGGCGCACTCTCAAGGCGGGCAATCTCAGCCGCTTCGGGGACAGTATTTGCCAGCTGCGCCTGTGGCAATCGCAGGCCAAGCTGCGCGGCAACCGTTTGAAACACTTCGCCCGCATAAAGCGTCGGCAAACGCACCGGCAACCACCGCGCCCCCCCGCCCCAAGTGCCGAGCGCGCCACCGTCCATTCGTCCCGCCCCTGCCCCGGCTCGTGATCAAACACCGGCCGGTCGCGCTGCGTGATCCGCATATGGGCAATGCGCACGTCCGGGGCAAATTTTTCGGCCCGCGCGTCCATTTTCAGGCTGTACTCCTCGCCCTGACGTCGCCACTCGAAATGCACCCGATTGTAATTCAAATTCAGCCCGGTAATGGCCGGGTTGTAACCCGCATATTCGGTCTGCGCCCCGTCGATCTGTTCAATCCGAGGCAAGGCGCTGTCATGGACCAGAAACCGCCCAGACACGCCCGAAACCCCCGCATCACGAAGCTGGCTCGCCAGCCGAGCCAGCGCATCGGTGTCCAAAGTCGGATCGCCACTGCCGATCAAAATAAGATCGCCCTGCACCGCGCCATTGCTGATCGGACCTGTCGCCAAAACCCGTGTGACAAACCGAAAATCCGGCCCCAGATGTTCCAGCGCATAAAGGCTCGTCACCGTTTTCGCCACAGAGGCCGGAGGTAAACGCAAAAGCGGGCCACGGACCTCTAACATCTCTCCCTGCGCCACATGCGCCACGGCAAAGGCAACCTCCCCCGACAGGCCCGCCCGATCAACAAGCGTATCACCAGATGGAAGATCCTGTTTATGAAGATCACGCGGACGTGGTTTCGGAATCGGTGAAACCATTGTCTCTTGCCCAAACGCCGCCCCGGCCACACCGCCCAAAAGCAGCCCAAGTATCGCACGTCTGTTCACACTCATACCCAATCTCCCGTAATAGGCTGGAGTTAACCTTGTGGTAGCGATCCGGGCAAGACGGGAAAACATGACCAAGGTCAGGCGTTGCAAAATCGCCCATTTATGGCCCTTACTGCCGCCTCAAACCTCGCCCCAATCCCCTTTAGCGCGAATTTCGCTTGAGGAGGTATCGGACATCGGTACGTTGATGAAACACCAACACGGCGCATCACGCCGCCCCAAAAGCCGCGACGCCCGTGCCGGAAGTTTTGCATATTCAAAGGTTTGCGCGGCCACCGAATTCCGCGCCGCGCCGCGCGTGCCGGGCCGGGCGATCACCCCCACAGGCGTTGTCGCCATGATACCTTGCCAATCCTGCCAAAGATGAAATTGGGCAAGATTATCCGCCCCCATCAGCCAGACGAAACTCACTCCGGGATAGAGCGCCTTCACCGCATCCAGCGTGGCGGCAGTATAGCGTGTTTTGGTATGGGTCTCGAGGGCGGTGATCTCAACACGCGGGTGATCCATCACGGCGCGGGCATGGGACAGCCGCTTTTCCATCGCCGCCGGGCCTTTTGGTTTCAAAGGGTTGCCGGGGCTGACCAACCACCACACCCGATCCAAGTTGAACCGTTTGAGCGCCATTTTGGTGATATGCACATGGCCTTCATGCGCGGGATCAAACGATCCCCCGAGCAGGCCAATCACTTGACCCGGACGAGCATATGGCAGGTCATACCGCATGAGATCCTGAATGGCGGGAAGGCAGGCGGCTGTCAATCAGTCTGACTTGACAGCCACAATTACCTGACTAAAGTCAGTTAAAATATCAGACCAAGGTCAGCTTCTAAAATGCCCCTCACCCCCGTCGACCGTATCCGCCGCCTCAACCGCGCCGTCACCACAGAAACCGGTGCACTGGACCATAGCTTTCTGGGGCGCGGGCGCCCACTTGGCGCTGCGCGTGTGCTCAATGCCATTGGACCGACAGGGCGATCCATCTCAGACATTCGCGATTTTTTGGGCCTTGATACCGGCCTTTTAAGTCGCCTTTTGCGTGGGCTTGAAGACGAGGGCCTGATCCATGTCTCAGAGGACAGGCACGACAAACGTCGTCGTTTCGCTACTTTCACCCCAAAGGGCCACGCCGAATACGAGGCCTATGAAACCCTTTCCAATGATCGCGCCCAAGCCCTCATCGACCGCCACCCCAATCCAGAAGCGCTTTTGGCCGCGATGGATTTGGTCGCCTCCGCCTTGGGCCGAGACCGGATCGAAATCGTTGAAATTGACCCGGAACACCCCACCGCATTCCACTGCCTGCACTCTTATTACAACGAACTGGCGGTGCGTTTTTCGATGGGCTTTGATCCCTCTGAAGCCGCGCCTTTAGACGCCACCGATATGCGCCCACCACGCGGCACATTCTTGGTCGCGATGTCCGATCGACTGCCCTCCGGCTGCCTCGGATTGAAAGGCACCGACAAAGGCTATGCCGAAATCAAACGCCTCTGGGTCGCCCCTTCCGCGCGCGGGCTTGGATTGGCCAAACGCTTGATGTCAGAGGCAGACACCCACGCCCGCGCCTTGGGCATCACCACACTGCGCCTCGACACCAACTCCGCCCTGCCAGAAGCCACGGGCCTCTACCACCGCACCGGCTGGACCGAAATTGAGCGGTTCAACGACGATCCCTACCCGGATTTGTTCTTTGAGAAGCGGGTGTGATGACAAACCTTGATCACGATAATCTCAGCGTGATAATCAAATTTATGATTTTATGGGAGTTATTTGATTGAGCGAGTATTTTGAAATTGCCTATGCAGCGACGGCCAAGCGCCTGTGCTTCTTTACTGGGACTGGGTTTTCAAAGTCTTTGTCGAACAACACAGCTCCCGGGTGGGAGGAGCTGCTCAAGCAAGTCTGCGACGAATTCATTCATGATGAAAACTTTAAAACATCCATTTTTCCAAATGACAAAAGCGCACCATCACTACAACTCGACGAGATTGCGCAAGTCATTCAGCTGGAACTCGCCAAAACAAGGCAATCCTTGCACACATCCGTTGCAATACTGATCAAAAAGCTGAGCTTAGATAGAAAGTTTCCGAACGTTACCAAGTTCTTTAGTGAAGAAAATTTCCGCATTGTAACAACAAATTACGATAAGCTAGCAGAAGAGCTCGCCGGAGAAGACGTAAAGAGTGTCTGCCCTGGCAGACCAATTCCTCGCTCTGATAGCCGGGTAAAAGTCTTACATGTCCACGGCTCGGTGGATGTTGCTGAGAGAATGGTGCTGACTTCAAATGACTATTTCCGCTTTATGGAAAAAGATACATACTACTCCCGTAAACTAAGTACATTATTGCATGAAAATACAGTGGTGATAATTGGGTATTCACTTGGCGACACGAACCTTAAAGCAATACTAAACGACTATCTCGGCTTTGTTCGAGACCACAAAGTAAGCAATAGCATTTTCTTTGTCTCGAGAAAGAAAGTTCCGCAAGAAATCATTGATTATTACTATAGTTGCTATGGCATCAGAGTTATTGAAGAAACTGAGGTTGAAAGCTTCTTTGCAGAATTGAATGACCAACTCCCAGAGGCAAAAACTAGGTACAAACGCTCCCTGAGAAACTACGAACAAGTTTTCCTTGAAAAGCGCAGCTTCAAAGATGAACGCCTAAAAAAAGAAGAGGCGTTTTATGAGATAGTCGCGTCATTAGGCGCATCTGGTGCTAGCCTTGATGACGAATGGGTCGTCGAGGGTTTTGATAAAATAATTACACAAAAGAGGGCACTGACACGCAAGATTTATGCTTGGGATCAATATGCTCACCTAGCTCGATGGTTGATATATTTAGGCAGCTTGGTAGATGTTCGCTGTAAATCAGTTGAAAAAACTTTTCTTGAGGCGGTAGAGTTCTCGATCGGGCAAGTGCGAGACAAGCAAAAGAATGGCATTTCTTGGGAAGCATCTGAATCCTGGAAGATTGGATGGAGCAAGATTAGTGCAGACAATCGAGCTCTAATAAAGTCACACGTAGACAAAGTAGGAATTCATCCAGAAGCACAAGCGGTAGTTGACAGAGGCTAACCCCTTCCCATCCCCCCCTCTCCCACGCTAAACCACCCCAAACCTATTCCCTCCCAAAGGAGCCCGTATCATGGCAGCCTATCAATACGTCTATTTCATGGACGGCGTGTCCAAGACCTATCCCGGCGGCAAGAAGGTGTTTGAAAACATCCGCCTGAACTTCCTCCCCGGTGTGAAAATCGGTGTGGTCGGCGTCAACGGCACCGGTAAATCGACCCTCATGCGCATCATGGCGGGTCAGGACAAAGACTTCCAAGGCGAAGCCTGGGCCGCTGAGGGCGCGAAAGTCGGCTATCTGCCGCAGGAGCCGGAACTTGACCCGACGCTTGACGTGCGCGGCAACGTGATGCTGGGCGTGGCGGAGAAAAAGGCCATTTTGGACCGCTACAACGAATTGGCGATGAACTATTCGGACGAGACCGCCGACGAGATGGCCACGCTGCAAGACGAGATCGACGCACAGAACCTTTGGGACCTCGACAGTCAGATCGACATCTCGCTTGAGGCCCTGCGCTGCCCGCCAGATGACGCCGATGTCACCACGCTTTCGGGCGGTGAAAAACGCCGTGTCGCGCTGTGCAAATTGCTTCTTGAAGCGCCCGACATGTTGCTCCTCGATGAGCCGACCAACCACTTGGACGCCGAAACCATCGCCTGGCTGCAACAGCACCTCATTGATTACAAAGGCACAATCCTGATCGTCACCCACGATCGCTATTTCCTGGACGACATCACCGGCTGGATTCTCGAACTCGACCGCGGCGCGGGCATCCCCTACGAGGGCAACTATTCTGCGTGGCTTGAACAAAAGGCCAAACGCCTGTCGCAAGAGGCCCGCGAGGACAAATCCAAGCAAAAGACGCTTGAGCGCGAACTCGAATGGATTCGCCAAGGGGCCAAAGCCCGTCAGGCCAAACAAAAGGCCCGGATCAACGCCTATAACGAACTCGCCGGTCAATCCGAGCGCGAAAAAGTTGGCCGCGCCCAGATCGTCATCCCCAACGGCCCGCGCCTTGGCTCCAAGGTGATCGAGGTCAACGGCCTCAAAAAACACATGGGTGACAAGCTCCTCGTCGAAGACCTGTCCTTCTCCCTGCCGCCCGGCGGCATTGTTGGCGTCATCGGCCCCAACGGCGCGGGTAAAACCACGCTGTTCAAAATGCTCACCGGCCAGGAACAGCCGGACGATGGGACGGTCGAATATGGCGACACGGTCAAACTGTCCTACGTCGATCAAAACCGCGACGATTTGGACCCCAATGCCAACGTGTTTGAAGCCATCGCGGACGGCCAAGACATCATCAAACTCGGCGACGCCGAAGTGAACGGCCGCGCCTATTGTTCGACCTTCAACTTCAAAGGCGGCGACCAACAGAAAAAAGTCGGCATCCTCTCGGGGGCGAACGCAACCGCGTCCACCTCGCCCGCCTGTTGAAATCCGGTGGCAACGTCTTGCTGCTCGATGAGCCGACCAACGATTTGGACGTCGAAACCCTTCGCGCCTTAGAGGACGCCCTCACCGACTTCGCGGGCTGCGCCGTGGTCATTTCCCACGACCGTTTCTTCCTCGACCGCATTTGCACCCATATCTTGGCGTTTGAGGGCGATGCCCATGTCGAATGGTTCGAAGGCAACTTCGAGGACTATGAGGAAGACAAGAAGCGGCGGTTGGGCGCAGAAGCACTTGAGCCTAAACGGATGAAGTATAAGAAGTTCTCGCGTTGAACAAAAATAAAAAGCAGGCAGAACTTCAAAGCCTTATCCGCACTGCAATCTACAAGAAGAGCGCTAATCGGTGCGTTGCTACCAATAAAGATGGATCGCAATGCACCGAAAGCGCTATTTCGTCTCATACCATTCAGAAAGGTGGTGGTTTAGCAGCCATTGCGGAAAATGGGCACGTCTACCAAATCCAACATGCCAATAATCAAGAGGGCATACCTACTCGAAAATGTCAGTTCACGAAAACAGGCCTGAAGAAGGCATCCGTGTTTCCAGGCTTTTGCGCAAGACATGACAATTATCTTTTCAGAAGCGCGGAGCAACAAGACGGTAAAATTGAATTAGATGATCTAATTCTTCTCGGCTATCGCATCATTTGCATGGAACTCTTTAAAAAAGAGCGCATCATCCGAATTTATGAAATACAACGGGTCAAAGAATTAGGCATTGAGCTTGGATTGGCCGAAAGCGTCATGGCATTTCTGCACGGTACGAGGCTTGCGGTAATTGACCTAAAGAGACAAAAAGAAGCCTATGAAGTATTGATGGCAGGGAAAAACACTGCTCCATTTTATGCGTCAATCTTTCAGCTAAAAGAGGATCTCCCCTTCACATTCGCAAGTGCGTTTGCTCCCGAATTTGATTTCAGTGGCGGCTTGATTCTACCTCCTCCAACTATGGCTTGGGGGTCAGCCACTGTTTATGTCGGGCGCGTCAAAAACAAGCCAGTCGCCAGCTTTCAAAGCTTGGACATTGTTGAACACCATAACATTGCAAGCTTCTTTTCTTCCCAGGCAATCTTGCCACTGGAAAAAATTGGCGGGCTACTCCTCCAATTTGCAGTTGAATACTCCGAGAATTCATTTTTTAAAATCTCTTGGGTCGATGACATTCTACCAGAAATAAGGCAAGACTTGCTGGAGCGGTTTAGGCTCGGGACGCCCGGAGAGCCAAACCAGAACAAAGCCAGAATTTCAAATCAATATGACATAGTTCGCGTCGCAGCAAATGACGTTAAGATCTTCTCCCCCGCGCCAGACCCACCCTAGAGGAGGGTCAGGCGCGTCACAGATGCTTTGCATCTGTGAATGGTCCCTATCTAAGAACCACCTGTAAACCAAACCCCACCCCCCTCAAACATTCCCCTAGCCAAGCGCCAAGAATCCTGTCATAAGGACCTCGCTACGTTACCTCTATCGACCCTTCTGTTCTCCTTCATCGGCTACAGTCTTCGATCGATCCCTGACTACGCCGGGTTGCCGCACTTAAGCGGGCAACATCTAAACTAGGAGACACACGATGGCTAATGGCACCGTGAAATGGTTCAACTCTACTAAAGGTTTTGGCTTTATCGAGCCTGAAGGCGGCAAAAAAGACGTGTTCGTGCACATCTCTGCTGTCGAACGTTCTGGCCTGTCCGGTCTTGCCGATGGCGCGAAAGTGACTTTCGACATCGAAGCTGGTCGTGACGGCCGCGAAAGCGCAGTCAACATCGAAATGGCGTAAGCCTGTTTCGAACAGAATTCTAAAACGCCCGCAGATTAAGTTCTGCGGGCGTTTTTCATTTTAGGCCCTGATTTTTAAATTAACGTTTCTTCACGAACTCGGTCAGGATCACGATCCGCTGACCTTCCACCCGGCCTTCGATATGCCCGGCGTTGTCTTGCACCAATGAAATCCCGCGCACGGCCGTGCCGCGTTTGGCGGTAAAGCCGCCGCCTTTGACCGGAAGGTCCTTGATCAACACAACCGTATCGCCAGAGGACAAGACCGCGCCCAAACTGTCGCGGTGAATGACCTCGGGACCAGCGGCCTTGGCCCACTCTTCAACCTCGGGTTCAAGGTAGAGCATTTCAAGCGCATCTGCCGCCCAAGCCTCTGATCCAAAACGATTAAGAAGCCGCCAAGACAGCACTTTGATCGCATCGTTTTCCGACCACATTGACGTGGTCAACGCCTGCCAATGCCCCTCGGGCACGGCCTCGCCTTTGATCCCGCCCGCACAGGTCTCGCACAGATGTGCCACGTCCGTTTTCGGCGCAACGGTCACATCCACCAATGCCGCATCCGCGCTACATATTTCACATTCGGCCATACTGCCCTCCATTGTTCGCGCGGACCCTAAAGCCTTGGCCCTATAGCGCACAAGCGACAAACCGCCACCTCTTCACAGCCTTGTGAAAAGACCCACGCGGCCACTGGAATCAAAGCTGGGAACACCGCATAATTGCTCTATGTAAAAGACGAGTGAACGCGTCAAAGAGGAAGGCCGAGCGGTGCTTAGAAGGACTATGTTTGTGGCGGCGGCCTTGCTTTGCGCGGGGACGGCCAACGCCTTTGAGGCCAAGCTTGAAACCACCGCAGAGGGGGACGTAAAAACCCGTCTGGAGGGCGCCTCTGCCATCTTAGAGGCCGCTAAGAACGCGGTCACAGCCCCCGAAGAAATCATCGCTGCGGTTCAGTCCGATTACCGTGGCCTGATTGGTGCACTGTACCGAGAGGGCTATTATGGGCCCAGTATTTCAATCCGCGTAGACGGGCGCGAGGGGGCCGATATGTCCCTGATTTCATTGCCATCGACGATCAACACAGTGGTGATCAACGTTACCCCCGGCCCAAGGTTTCGCTTTGGCAGCGCCACCGTCGCCCCGCTCGCCCCGGACACGCAGTTGCCCGAAGATTTCGCATCAGGCGAAGTGGCCAAATCCGGTTTGGTCGGTGAGGCAAAAGACGTGGCCATCGCGGCATGGCGACAGGCATCGCACGCCAAAGCGGCCCTGTCAGACCAACAGATTGTCGCAGATCACAACAGCAAAACACTCGACGTCGCCCTCACCATCGACCCCGGCCCCGCCGTTGCCTTTGGCCGCTTGAAATTCGCGGGCGACACCCGCGTGCGCGAAGATCGGCTGTGGCGCATCGCCAACATGCCAACGGGGAGCGCCTATGATCCCGACACGCTTGATCTGGTGACCCGGCGCCTGCAAAAAACCGGCACGTTCCGCTCGATCACCCTGCGCGAGGCCGATGCGCTCAACCCCGACGGAACTCTCGACATCACCGCAACGCTGGTGGATGAAAAGAAGCGTCGGCTTGGCTTTGGTGCGGAGCTGTCGTCGCTCGAAGGCGGCACAGTTTCGGCCTATTGGATGCATCGCAACCTCACCAAAAGCGCCGACAGATTGCGCTTTGATGCCGAAATCGGCGGTCTCGGCGGCACAACGGGCATAGATTACTCCCTCGGCGCGACCTACCGCCGCCCCGCCACGGTTACCCGCAAAACCACCCTCGTCCTCGGCGCTGAAATCGAACATCTGGACGAGCCGGATTTCCTTTCAGATCGGGGCGAATTCACCATCAGCGCCGATGTGGAAACCTCTCAGAACTCGACCTTTTCCTTTGGCCTCGGCTACCGCTATTCCGAGGTCGAGGACTCGCTTGGCTCGCGCTCCTTCTCGCATGTGATTTTCCCGATCAACGGCAGTCGCGATGGGCGTGACACTGCGCTAAATCCAAAATCCGGCACCTATTTCAACGCCGACATCCTCCCCTTTGTCGGCGTGAGCGGATCGGCCTCTGGCGTGCGGGTCATGGCCGATGGGCGTGGCTATCTCTCCTTTGGGGATGATGATCGGTTCACCCTGGCCGGGCGGTTGCAACTGGGATCCATCGCCGGGGCGGACTATACCGAAGTGCCCCCCGATTTGCTGTTTTACTCCGGCGGCGGCGGCACCGTGCGCGGGCAACCGTACCAATCGCTCGACGTCGATTTGGGCGGCGGCAATGCCACAGGTGGCTCAAGTTTCCTTGGCCTCTCAACCGAATTGCGTGCCGTTGTCAAAGGCAAGATTTCCGTGGTGGGTTTTTATGACCTCGGGGGCATCGGCACATCAGCGTTGCCGGGCGACGCCGCCGAATGGCATTCGGGCGCAGGCCTTGGGCTGCGTTATGACACCGGCTTTGGCCCAATCCGCCTTGACCTTGCCGGACCGGTGACGGGCGACACCGGCGACGGCCTCCAAATCTACATCGGCATAGGGCAAGCGTTTTGAACAAATTTCTCCCGGTCATAACCGCCATCTGCATCCCTCTGGCGCTGATGGCGCAGGACAGCACCGACTCGACACAAACGGACGCCACACAAACCGCCCGAGACAGGTCGGTGATCGTTGGCTTTTTGGAAGACAACCTATCAGGCGCGGGCCGCGACATTCGCATCGAAGGGTTCAAAGGTCTGTTGTCCTCCAACGCCACGCTCGACGAACTGACCATCGCCGATGACACCGGCGTGTGGTTCACCCTGCGCGATGTCGAACTGGACTGGAGCCGGGCTGCGCTTTTTTCCGGTCGGGTCGAAATCAACCGCATCACGGCGGGTGAAATCCTATTTGACCGTCTGCCCGTGGCAGAGGCCACGACCACGGCTCCCTCGCCCGAGGCCAAGCCATTTTCATTGCCGGACTTGCCGGTTTCGATCGACATCGGCGCGATTGAGGCCAAGCGTGTCCACCTCGGAGCTCCGGTGTTGAAACTGGGCAAAGCGGTGGATCTGAGCCTCGCCGGCAGCGCCAATTTGGCCGATGGATCGGGGGCTGCGACCTTGGACATCCAGCGCCTGGATGCCGCAGACGGTGCCTTTACCGTTGATGTGTCTTTTGATGGTCCGACCGAGGTGTTGGATCTTGATCTGGCCCTGACCGAAGGGGCGGGTGGCCTGATCGCGACACTGGCCAATCTACCGGGCGCGCCTGAGCTGTCTCTCACGGCCAAGGGCGCGGGCCCTTTGGATGATTTCACCGCCGATATCGCCTTGGCAACACAGGGCAAAGATCGTCTCACCGGCACAGTGGCCCTCAAAGCTAACCCCGATCCAAACGCCCCGGATGCCCCTGCCCCACGTGCGTTTACGGCTGATCTCTCCGGCGATCTCACCCCGCTGTTCAGCGCCGAATACGCGCGGTTCTTTGGCCCCTCCTCAACACTGCAAGCGCGCGGCCTGTCCTATCCTGAAGGCGGGTTTGATCTTGAGCAATTCAACCTCTCGACCCAAGCGGTGTCGATGGTCGGTGCAGCCAAGATTGGCGCCGATGGCCTGCCGCAATCCTTCGCGCTCTCCGGGTCGCTCAAAAGCCCTGATGGCCGCCCGACGCTGCTGCCTTTTGGCTCGGCGCGTAGCATGGTCGATAAAGCCCTGATCATTGCCAATTATGATGCCGCCACAGATGACGGCTGGACCGCGCTGATTGATGTCGATGGCTATACGCAAGACGGGCTGCGCCTTGGCAAAGCGGCGATCAATGCGGACGGCACCATCGCGCGGCTGACGGATGACAGTGGCCTGACCAGTTTGGGCGCCGTGAGCGCCAAGATTGAAGCCGCCGTGACCGGTCTCGTCTCTGATGACCCTGCTGTGCAAGACGCCATTGGCGCCAACCCCAGCCTCTTGACCCAACTGACATGGCAAGAGGGGCAGGACATCGTCTTTAAGACAGTCGAGCTTAAAACCGATGCAACCACCGTCACGGTCCAAGGTCGGCTGGCCGGGTTGGACGCAGGGCTTGAATTCACCGGCGACATGCGCCTCGACTCCCCGCGTCTGGCTCGATTTGCCCGCATTTCTGGCCTTGATCTTGCAGGGGCCGTTCAGGCCACAGGCTCAGGCAGCTATGCGCCTCTGAGTGGGATGTTCGATCTGACCGCTGAGGCCAAAGGCAGCAATCTGCGCTTTGGCATCGCGCAAGTGGACGCACTGACCAATGGCTCCAGCACGGTGAGCCTCTCTGCCAAACGCGACGAAACTGGGCTGACCCTGCGCGCAGCGGATATGACGACGGGGGCTGTGACCGCCTCCGCCAAAGGCACGCTGTCGTCTGAGGCCGGGGCGCTGACGCTTTCTGCCCGTCTCGATGACGTGGCGCGCCTTGGTGTTGGCCTCTCCGGTCCGCTGACCCTTGCCGCCGATGTGTCCCGCTCAAGCGCAACAGCGCCGTGGCAAACTGAGGCCAATATGACCGGTCCCGGCGGTTCGACCGCGCGCGTCACCGGCACCCTCGCCCAAGACGCGAGCCAAGCCAACCTCGCGCTGACAGGCACCGCGCCTTTGGGCCTGTCCAACCGTTTCACCACCGCCGCACTGACCCAAGGCAACGCGGGCTTTGACCTCTCACTCAACGGCCCGCTCGCGCTCTCGTCGCTGTCAGGACAAATTCAAGTCACCCCCGGCGCCCGTGTGGTGGTCTCAAACGCAGGGCTCGCTCTGACGGTGGAGCGTGGCACGGTCACGCTTTCGGGCGAACGCGCCCAGATCGACGTGGTGACCAATGCCGACAGTGGCGGCGGCATCTCCGCCTCTGGTCAATTGGGCCTCTCGGGCACAGTTCCCGCCGATTTAACGATGGCGTTCAATGGCCTAACCTTGGTGGACCCAACGCTCTATAGCACCTCTTTGAATGGCAGTCTGGCCATCACCGGCCCACTGGCTGGGGGGGCTGCCATTGCCGGGGATCTTACATTGGGCCGCACCGACATCACTGTGTCGGCCTCCGGCCTTGGCGGCAGCGGCGACATCCCCGAGATCACCCACACCGGCCAAACCAGCGCTGTGCTCACCACCCGCAAGCGCGCGGGACTTGTGGTCACGGATCGCAATGGCGGACCGGGGGCGTCCTATGGGCTCAATGTCACCATCGCCGCCCCAAACCAGATTTTCATTCGCGGTCGGGGCTTGGATGCGGAACTGGGCGGAAAATTGCGCCTGCGCGGCACGACCCAAGATGTGATCCCGGTGGGTCAGTTTTCGCTGATCCGCGGGCGCTTGTCGCTTTTGGGCAAACGCATTGTGATGAAAGAGGGCACGCTGACCTTACAGGGTGAATTGGACCCCGTGGTGCGGCTTGTGGCGGAAACGCAAACCCCTGATCTGAACGTGCAACTGGTCACCGAAGGGCCGTTGAGTGCGCTGGCCTTGACGCTCAGCTCCTCGCCCACCTTGCCGCAAGAAGAAATCCTCTCTCAACTGCTGTTCGGTCGTGGTCTGAGCCAAATTTCCGCTCTGCAAGCGGCACAAATGGCCTCGGCTGTGGCGACCTTAACCGGCGGCGGTGGCGGGCTTGTCGGTTCAATCCGCAACAGTTTTGGCCTCGACGATCTTGATCTTCAAACCTCAGAAGAGGGCGGCAGCTCGTTGAAGCTCGGCAAATATATTTCGGATAAAATCTACACCGACGTGACCATCGACAGTGATGGCAAATCGGTGATCAACCTCAACCTTGACGCCACCGACAAGGTGACCGTCAAAGGGTCCGTGTCCTCGACCGGCGACACCGGCGTTGGGGTTTATTTTGAAAAGGACTATTAGGGTGTGGACTCAATTCAGCCAACATCTGATTGCAAAGATATGGACCATCGACAGGAAGTTGCGTTTCAACTTTTCGTATCTCGTTGTTAGCCTTCGCATGTCTTTCATGCGGCAGAAGAACCGCTCTACAAGGTTTCGCTGGGCGTAGATGTCGGGGTCATGTGGGATGTGGATGCGGGCGTTTGACTTGGATGGGATCACTGCCAATGCGCCTTCGTCAGCGATGGTTTGGCGGATGGCTTTTGAGCCATAGGCTTTGTCTGCGACGATAGCTGTCGGCTGTTTTTGCCAGCCGACAAATGAACCAAATACCTTGCTATCATGCCTTTGTGCGCCTGTAATCGCGAACCGTAGAGGCAGGCCGCGATGGTCTACGGCGACGTGAACCTTGCTGCCGCGACCGCCGCGTGAGCGTCCAATACCTTGCGCCAACTCCCCCCTTTTGAGCCTGCTGCCGCCCGGTGTGCCTTGACGATTGAACTATCAATGAAGATCAGCGCGTCCTCACATTCCGTCGCCAGCACATCAAATATCCCTTGCCAAATCCCGCGCTCACCCCAGCGGACATAGCGGTTGTAAACAGTCGTGCGCGGGCCATACCGGTCCGGCAGATCGCGCCACGGCGCCCCCGTGCGCAGAACATAGAAAATGCCATTCAAGACTGTTCTGTCATCCTTGCGCTGCGGACCGCGCCCTTGTTTGGGTAAATGAGGCCGGATTGCAGCCCATTCTTCGTCGCTCAGATCAAATCTCGCCATCATGCACCTGTTTTCCGCAGATGAATCATGAAGAGCCCATTTCAGCAAGACAAGGAATTGGGTTCACACCCTAGTCTCCCTCCGAATCTGCGGGCTTGACACCCGTCACTCTAATCCGTCGCAACCATCTGAAACGGGACGCCGAATAGCGCCCCGTTTGTTTGTCTTACTCTACCGGAATTGCCTGAAGTTCAGGTTCGTCATGGTGGTGATGTTCTTTCACCGGGCGCATGAACAGGTTGGCGAAGAAGGCCACGACCAACAACGCCGCCATGCAATACATGGTGGTGTTGTAAAGTGACGGGGTCGGGTCGATGGTGCCCTCGGGCGCGATTTCCATCAGCTTCGCGATGGTCACAGTTTTGGCCGCGACCAGTTCCTGAAGCTGCGTGATCGGGGCACCGAACTTTTCGGCGAAGGCGGCGGGGTCGGCCTTAACCGCCAAGTCGTTGATGGCCGAGGTCACGGACATTTGCCGCAGCGAAGTGATCGCCAATGGGCCCAACACGCCTGCTGTGGACCACGCCGTCAGAATCCGCCCGTGGATGCCGCCCACATGCATGGTGCCGAACATGTCGGCTAGGTAGGCCGGGATCGTGGCAAAGCCGCCGCCATACATCGAAAAGATGATCATCGTCGCGGCGTAGAATCCGATCAGGTAGATCAGCGACGGGTTCGTCGCCACGGCCGAGGCGAAATAGGGGATCGACAGATACAGGATTGTGCCCAGCACGAAGAAGCACATGTAGGTCGTCTTGCGTCCGATGAAATCAGAGGTCGAGGCCCAGAAGAACCGCCCCACCATGTTGAAAACCGAAATCATCAGCACATAGGTCGAAGCGAAGGCGGCGGTGACCACCAAGGGCAGGACCGACCCGAAGATTTCCGACATCATCGTTTTGGCAACCCCGATGACGCCGATCCCGGCAGTCACGTTGAAGCAGAGCATAATCCACATTTGCCAGAATTGCGGCGTCTTCAGCGCCTGGTCGATATGGACGTTGTTTTGCGACACCATGCCCGAGGCGGCGGGCTTGGGCTGCCATCCGGCGGGCTTCCATCCCTCAGCGGGAACGCGATACTGGAACGAGGCCAGGATCATGACGATAAAATAGACCACGCCGAGCGTCAGGAAAGTCTGCGCCGCGCCGGTCACACCGGTGCCCACAACATAGACGCCTGCCTCTCCGCCAAAACTTGCGGCCTGCGCAGCAGACGCGATCACGACCTCAACTTTGCCTGTGGCAGTCTCGGCGAAGACGCGGCCGTTCTCGACCACGGTTGTCACGGTGCCCTGCCCCCAAGAAAGTCGGGCGCCTTAGCATAGAGGCTCAACAGCCAGCCCTTGACCGGAGCGGCGATCATCGCGCCACCGCCGAAGCCCATGATGGCCATCCCGGTCGCCATGCCACGCCGGTCCGGGAACCAGCGGAGCAGCGTCGATACGGGCGAGACATAGCCAAGGCCGAGCCCGCAGCCGCCCAGCACCCCATAGCCAAGATAGATCAGCCAAAGCTGGTGGCTTGATATTCCGAAGGAGCCGATGATGAACCCGCCGCCCCAGAGAAATGCAGCGACGACGCCGACCATGCGCGGACCCACGTCCTCAAGCCACTTGCCCGCGAAGGCCGCGGAGAGGCCAAGGAAAACGATGGCAACAGAGAAGATCCAGACAACCGAGCTGAGGCTCCAGTCATCGGCGCTGGACGTAACGACGCCCAGTTCGCGGGTCAGCGGTTGATTAAAGACGGACCAGGCATAGACCGACCCGATGCACAGGTGGATCGCGATGGACGCAGGCGGGACCCGCCAGCGGTTGAAACCGGGCTCGGCGACGATGTGGCTCTTATGCAGGAACCCCAGCGCACCACCAGATGCGTTTTTCATTGATGTAACCTCCCTTTTCGATCCGGGCGGCGGCCTCCTACCGCGAACCCGATGAGCGGCATGCGACGACATGCCATGGCGCAGAAAGGAGCACAGACACTTACAAAGTCAAGAAAATATATAAATAAAACAATGGCTTAGATTGTCATTTTGACCACAAACACCCCGTTGACAGAGCCGAAATGGGACATTTTGTCCGACCGATTGCTATTCCAGGGGTCAAACCGGGTCAAATTGTCCAGATCAGGCGTTTTCGGCGATCGGCAGAAAAACCTCGAACCGGCTGCCCTTGCCGGGGATCGAAGTGGCGCTGATCCGCCCGCGAGCCTGCGTGACGATCTGTTGCGAGATCGACAAACCCAGCCCCGTGCCCTGCGCTTGCTTGGTGGTGAAAAACGGATCGAAGATGCGTGGCAGGACCTCGGGCGCAATGCCGGTGCCGGTATCGGCGACGACAATCACGGCGCAGGCGTCGCGGTCTTCGGTGGCAATGGTCAGGCTGCCGCCGTCGGGCATGGCGTGAACTGCATTGAGGATCAGGTTGACGACGACCTGCTGCAATTCGGTGCGTGACATGCTGACCGACGCCGTGCTGTCAAAGGCGGGGAAGCAGGTGATCCCCGCCACCTCGATCTGGTTGCGCGTCAGCACAAGGCAGTCGCGGACAACCTCGCTGGGAGCGATCAGGTTGTGTGCACCTGAATACTCCTCAGGCCGGGCGAATTGCAGCAGCTTCGAGACGATGACGCCGATGCGATAGACCTGATCGTCGATCAGGCGGAATTCCTCTTCGACCTTGCCGACCTCGGCGCCTAGCATGCTGCGGGCCAGATCGAGGTTCCCCTGGATCACCGCCACGGGGTTGTTGATTTCATGGGCAACGGAAGCGGTGATCTCGCCCACTGCAGCCAGTTTCTCGGAAATGATCAGGCGTTCGGTCGTGCGTTCCAGCCGCTGGTTGGCGGCCTGAAGATCACTGGTGCGCTCGGCGACGCGGACCTCAAGGCTTTCGGCCCAGTCGCGCAACTCCCGGTCGCGGGCCTGAAGCCGGTCCAGCAAATTGTCCAGATGCCCCGCAACCTGGGCGATCTCGTCGCCGTCATCGCGCGGGTTGTTGCGCGCGGCAAGATCCCCCGCTTCGACCCGCGCAATCGTCCGTGTCATCGCCTCAAGCGGGCGAAAGATATGCCCGGCCCATCGGAGGAAGACCGGGACCGAGGCCAGCGCGATCAGCACGAACGCCCCGCCAAGGATCAGAACCGAGCTGCGCTTGGCATTGCGGAACGGGGTCTCGAGAAAACCGACATAAAGCATCCCTACCCGTTCGCCGAAGCTGTCATGGATCGGTTCATAGGCCGAGATGTACCAATCGTTGACGACAAAGGCACGGTCGTGCCACACACTGCCCTCGTCCAGCACCTGAGTCCGCACCTCGGCGGAGACGCGGGTACCCAAGGCGCGGACATTCTCGAATAGGCGCACGTTGGTCGACACGCGCACATCCTCAAGAAACAGTGTCGCAGTCCCCTGACTGCCCTCAGGTAGGCTCTGTTCGCGGTAGACAAGGGCATTGATCGTGTCGATAAAATCGAGATTGCGGTTCAGCAGGACCCCGCCAACCAGCGCTGCGGAACGTCCATCGGGTAACGTCAGCGGGGCGGCGGAATGGATGATCATGCCGCGCGTTTCGACGGTGCGGTCAGTCGGCACCGCGGCACGGGTGGGGACAAGCGGGATCTCGGCCTGTTCGGCCAAGCCCGGCGAAAGGGCCTCCAGATCGTCGGCCGCAAGCACATCCACAGCGCTGTGCAGGCGTCCGGTCAGCGCCGTCGCGATGACTGGCCAGCGCCGCGCCTCGGGTGTGGCCATCTCAATCCGCAGGAAATCGAGGCCCAGAAGTTCCCGCTCACCCCTGAGGAAGGTCGTGGAATCCCCGGTACCAAGCGCATCCTGCAGGGCGACGGAGCGTGCGACAGCGTCAATCCGTTCGCCCGACAATTCGGCCAGGCGGGCAAGATATTGGTCAGCGATCGTCAGGTCACCCGTGACCTTATTGACAAGGATATCGTCAACCTTGTTCGACCAGCGCCACATGGTGCCACCCAAGAATACCGGCAGAAGGACCAGCATCGGCATGAGCGCGATGACCAGAAGCCGGACACGCACCGAACCGAGAAAGGCCCCCAGCCGTGACACTGTCACAGACCCCAAGCCGCGCATTTGCGGTCAATTGTCTTGCGCGACACACACAGCCGCCGGGCCGCCTCGGTCCGGTTGCCGTTCAGGGCCTCCAGTGCACGCAGGATCTCGCGCTTCTCGGTGACCTCCAGCGGGGTGATGTCTTGGGTCGGGCTGGTTTCACTCAAGGTTTCAACGGGGAACCGGCCAAAGATCAGCGCCCGCTCCACGAAATTGTGCAACTCACGGATATTGCCGGGCCAGTCGTAGCGCAGCATGGCCGACCGGACGACCGACGGCATGTCAAGCCGCGGCAGGTTCAGTGCGGCGGATATCTCTGCTTGAAACAGGTCTGCAAGATCAAGAACGTCGGTTCCTCGATCCATGAGCGGAGGCATCTCAATTTCGACCACGTTGAGACGGAACAGAAGGTCCTCACGGAACCGGCCCTCACGTACGGCCTCGTCTAGCGCTTTGCTGGAGGCAATCACAAAACGCAGGTCGAGTTGCACATCGCGCTCCGTGCCAACCGGGCGGATCACCCCATCCTCGAGCACCCGCAAGAGAGCCGTCTGCGCATTGGACGCCAACTCACTGACATCATCCAGAAACACAGTCCCGCCAGAGGCCGAGGCCAACAGCCCCTCGCGCCCGGATTGCGCCCCCGGAAAGGCGCCCGCCGTGTGGCCGAACAGCTCGAACTCGATCATGTCCTCGGGGATCGCGCCGCACTGAATCGCGACGAAGGGGGCGGTTCCTCGTCCTGAATGGTCGTGGATGTGGCGCGCGGCAACTTCCTTGCCGGACCCAGACGGCCCCGTGATCAAAACTGGAGTCGACAGGGGGGCAACCCGTTCCAGCAGGCGCCGTGCCTCAGTGATGATCACCGAGGATCCGATCAACTCCCGTCGTCGTGTGCCCTGCGCCGTCGTTTCAAGCTCGCGTCGAAGCAGGAAGTTTTCGCGCCGTAAGGCCGCCATTTGAAGGCAGCGCTGTAGCGCGTTCAGGATCTGGGTCGAGCGGAAGGGCTTGATCAGAAAATCGGACACGCCCGCGCGCAATGCCTCGATTGCGGTATGAAGGTCGGCATAGGCGGTGATCATGATCGTGTCGGTAAAGCCGCCGCTTTCGCGCCGCGCGTGCAGCCAGTCGAGGCCCTTTTGACCGGGCATGATATTATCCAGCACCATGATGTCATATTGGTGAACGGAGAGCAGACGCTCTGCCGTAGCCGCGTCGGGTGCTTCATCCACGGCCCGGCAAAGCGGCGAGAGCATCTTAACTAGGAAATGTCGCATGCCGGGTTCGTCATCCACGACAAGGATACGCGCTCCCGTAAGAAGATCATCCCGCCGAATGGATTGCGTCATCACCCTTGTATCCCATGTCCAACTTAAATCGCTTCGACCCATCAAGCGCAAATACCCTATGATTGGCAAGTCCGTGAGTCCTTGGCGTCCAACCTCTGCGCAGCTGCTGTCAAAGGCGGGAGCGCCCATCGCCGGTTTGGAACCGATCATTCAGGGCGATGTCCCCGCCGTTCTGTACGACCCCATTCGCGCGGCACTCCTGCAATGTGCCACAAATGTGACGCTCTCTCCATCCGGCGCATGGGCCAGTTCCAAGGCCCGCCCGCCAGGAAAAGACAGCATCGGGCTGCCAAATGCGCGCGCCACCTGTTTCCTCAACAGCAGGACACGGACGTCCTGGTCGCTCCTTGGCCAGCGAACGCGTCAATGAAATACCGCTTTGCTGAAACTTACCGTTGCGCCAATCAGCAGCGCCTCAGACAGGCCGGACATCTTAAGTTGATCTCTGAGGGGACCATCACTGATTTGTCGCCCCGCGCCCGAGGAGCTCAGCGTGGCAGCGGCGACGGTGCAAAGACGCGTATGATCTGCATAGGTTACCCATCCCGCAGTCGCGAGCGGATGTCCTGTGTGGATGTCTCCTTCATAGCAAGACATTTTTGATCTGATTTGTGCATTTGTCAGAAGCAGTCATGGGTCCGGCCTGTTTGCGCGGTTTTAACCACTGGCCCTGATGGGCGACGCTGATGACCTGGGCCGAAAAGCAGAGCATCGCCCTGACCTACATCCAGCCCGATAAGCCGCAGCAAAACGCTTATATCGAGCGCGATAACCGAACGGCCAGTCACAAATGGCTGGACCTCTACATCTTTGAAACCGTCGAGGAGCTGCAGTAGATCGCCCCCGAATGGCTATGGACCTACACCAACGAACGTCCCAACATGGGCATCGGCGGGAGCCCCCCAACGCCCAAGCTCCACGGAGAGGGGACGCGATTGGCTTTACAATCACTGCCGCCACACTGGCGCTGTCCGGCGCTGTCCCAGGTCTCAAAAAGCACAAAGCGTGACTTAGTCGTCCATCTTCAACGCATTAATAAACGCTTCCTGAGGAATCTCGACTTTCCCAAACTGACGCATCTTCTTCTTACCGGCCTTCTGCTTCTCCAACAGTTTCTTCTTCCGGGTCGCGTCGCCGCCGTAACATTTTGCGGTCACGTCTTTGCGCATTGCGGAGAGGGTTTCGCGGGCGATGACTTTGCCGCCGATGGCCGCTTGGATCGGGATTTTGAACATGTGGCGCGGGATCAGGTCTTTGAGTTTCTCACACATGGCGCGGCCGCGGGCATCGGCGCGGTCGCGGTGGACCATGGTGGACAGCGCATCCACCGGTTCGTCGTTCACAAGGATCGACATTTTGACAAGGTTGTCCTCGCGGTAGCCCATCATTTGATAGTCAAAAGACGCATAGCCTTTGGTGATGGATTTCAGGCGGTCATAGAAATCAAACACCACCTCGTTGAGCGGCAGGTCATAGACGACCATGGCGCGCGAACCCGCGTAGGTCAGGTCCATTTGGATGCCACGACGGTCTTGGCAGAGTTTCAATACATCGCCCAGATACTCGTCCGGCACCATGATCGTCGCTTTGATCCGCGGCTCTTCGATGTGATCAAGATAGGTCAGATCGGGCATATCGGCGGGGTTGTGCAGCTCAAGGATCGAGCCATCGCGCATGTGCAATTTGTAGATCACCGAGGGCGCGGTGGTGATCAGGTTGATGTCATATTCGCGCTCAAGCCGGTCACGGATCACTTCGAGGTGCAAAAGGCCGAGGAAGCCACAACGGAAGCCAAAGCCCAAAGCGGCAGAGGTTTCCATCTCGGACGAGAAAGACGCATCGTTGAGTTGCAGTTTCTCAATCGCATTGCGCAGGTCGTCAAAGTCATTGGCATCGACCGGGAACAGGCCACAGAACACAACGGGGATCGAGGGTTTAAAGCCCGGAAGCGCGGTGGCACAGGGTTTTTTCTCATGCGTAATTGTGTCGCCGACCTTGGTGTCGCGAACCTGTTTGATTGAGGCGGTGAAAATGCCGATCTCGCCCGGCCCCAGTTCGGCAATATCGACCATCTGCGGTTTGAGCACCGAGAGTTTATCGACGCCATACGCGGCACCGGTCTTCATCATCTTGATCTTGTCGCCCTTTTTGATCACGCCGTCGATGACGCGGATCAGAACCACAACGCCGAGGTAGGCGTCATACCAACTGTCCACCAGCATCGCCTTGAGCGGCGCATCGCGGGTGCCTTTGGGCGCGGGCAGACGGGTGACGATGGCTTCCAAAACGTCGGGGATGCCGATGCCGGTCTTGGCGGAAATCTCGATGGCTTGCGAGGCATCAATGCCGATCACATCCTCAATCTGTTCACACACGCGTTCAGGCTCGGCGGCGGGCAGGTCGATTTTGTTCAACACCGGGACAATTTCGTGATCCGCATCAATGGCTTGATACACATTGGCCAAGGTTTGCGCCTCAACGCCCTGGGTGGCATCCACGACCAGCAAAGACCCCTCAACGGCCTGCATCGAGCGCGACACTTCGTAGGCGAAATCGACGTGACCGGGGGTGTCGATCAGGTTGAGAATATACAACTCACCATCTTTGGCCGTGTATTCGATCCGCACCGAGTTGGCCTTGATCGTGATCCCACGTTCGCGTTCGATGTCCATACTGTCCAACATCTGCGCCTTCATATCCCGGTCCGCCACGGTGTGAGTGGACTGGATCAGCCGGTCAGCAAGGGTCGATTTCCCGTGGTCGATATGAGCGACGATGGAGAAGTTACGGATGTTTTTCAGCTCGGTCATGGAAGGCCTGCGCAGGTTGAGAATGAGCCTGTTTCTATGGGGGGAAACGGGGGGAATGGCAATAGGGAACGACCTTCTGCCTTACCCCATTTGCCCGGCAATCATCGCATGGACCCGAACAGCATACCGATCCGTCATCCCAGATACGAAATCAGCCAAACTGTGGAGCGCAGTGTACTCATCCACCACATCGCGCAGGTCGATATCGGCGGCGGCGACAAGTTGACGATGATAAGCTGAAAGCGCCGAGGTATCCCAATTCTGCGCGCCCAGCTCTTCGTAAACGGGCAGCAGCCCGGTCAGCACAGCATGCAAAATATTGCGCCCCGTCACTTCGAGTTTGGTTTTGCGTGGTGCTGTGAAAATCTGACTGTGCGCAGTGGCTTCGATTTTTGCGAATTGATCGGACACATCGGACTTCGAGATCAACGAAGCCGAAAAATGCCCTGTCATGATTGCATCATAGTTTTTCTTAAACGCCTCGACACAGGCTTGGATCGCTGCCCCAATCGCGCGGGCTCGGTAATAGGTGACGTCCTTGCCAGACAAATCCTGATTGTCGCCCGCAAAAAGTGCCCCAAGCAACTCTTTGACCCGCGTTTCAGAAAGATCGCCCGTCACATAAGCGTCTTCAAGATCTAAAACATTATAGCAAATATCATCGGCGGCTTCGACAAGGAACACAGCCGGATGACGTCGCCACCACCGCCCCTCCTCGCCTTGCTCAACGAGCAAACCACACCGTTCAGCAACGCGTTCAAAAAGATCACATTCTGAGCGAAACAGACCGAATTTCGTCAAGCCTTTATATGTTTTCTCCTTGTCACGCGCCTTCACCTTTTCGCTGACCTCAGCCAGAGCAGGGTATTTCGTGAAAGCGCCAAGCACGGCATGACTTAATCGCATACCGCCCTCGTTTCGATACATTTCCAATCTGGAAATCACGCGAAAGCCCTGAGCGTTGCCCTCAAATTTCTCAAATTCTGTCCGATCCGCGACTTGAACGGCATCGAAAAATGAATGCCCCTCGGCAAACCGCGCAGCGAACCAAGCCCCCATCGCGTCTTCACCGGAATGCCCAAAAGGAGGATTGCCAATATCGTGGGCAATGCACGCGGCCTGAACCACACCAGACAGAACATGTTTCTGCCCGTCTGCGATCTCGCCCTGTGTCTCAAGCCAATGCCCGACTTCGATACCGAGAGAACGGCCAACACTGCTTGTTTCTATACTGTGAATCAACCGATGATGGATGTGATCATGTGCATAGAGCGGATGCACCTGCGTCTTGTTTGCAAGCCGACGAAACGGCAAAGAAAACACAAGACGGTCGTAATCCTGAGCGTAATTGGGCCGGTTCGGATTGATCTCGCGCTCTTCATCATTGAGCAATGACATTGCCAAAAGATTTTCCCAATTCATCCGCATCTAGAATATCCTTTCGATCTAAGCCCTGATTGTATTCAACGGCTCGACAAGATGCTACCACCTCTCGGCAAGCCTCCGCCTCCTTCTTCCCCGCGACAACTCTGCAATTGCGCGAAATGGCAGACTCAGGATAGTCTTATGTCATTATTCACCAAGACGGCGGACCCTGCGGGCGTATGGCAGTGCCATGAAAGCGCAAAAAGACGGGGCCTCGTGGTTTGGATTGAGAGGCAGTAAGATGAAAAAAACCGTCAAGAAAACCGCAATCGCAGTCGCAACTTTCGCCACACTCACCAGCGCAACACTTGCTCCGATCCCGGCGCAAGCGGGCGTGATTGAGCGGGCGTGCATGTCATCGGATCGGGCGGCGAACAACCGCAATCTCTGCGGCTGTATTCAACAGGTGGCCGATATGACCCTGACAAACGGGGATCAGCGCCAAGCCGCAAAGTTCTTTAAGAACCCGCAAAAGGCGCAGGATGTGCGCCAGTCGGACAACAGCTCGCATGAGAGCTTCTGGCAGCGCTACAAAGCCTTTGGCGCAGCGGCAGAACAATACTGTGGCTGAACAGACTCTTTACGACCCGCTGAACACACTCAAACCTGTCGGCCCCGAAATATGGATCGCCGACGGGCCACCTGTACCGTTTTATGGCATCGGATTTCCAACCCGGATGACGGTGGTGCGCATCAACGGGCGGCTTTGGGTACATTCCCCGATTGCCCTTGATGAGGGCCTATTGAATGAACTGGCGGATTTGGGGCCGATCGGCTGGCTGATCGCGCCCAATCCGATCCATTATGTCTCTGTGCATCTGTGGCACGAACGCTTTCCCCAAGCGCAGGTTCTGGCCGCCCCCGGCGTCAAAGAGCGCGCGGCGAAATACAATATTCCCTTTCCAAAACATGACGTTATGGGAGATGATGCGCCCACGGGCACCGAAGATGTCCTGCGCCAAAGACTTGTGAAAGGGCATCGGTTCTTGCACGAGGTGGTGTTTTATCACATCCCGTCCAAGACCCTGATCCTCACCGATTTGATCGAGAATTTCGAGGCCGAAAAAGTCGGGCGATTTAAGGCTATTTTGATGCGTCTGGCGGGGATTTTGGACCCGGATGGCAAGGCCCCGGCAGACATGCGCGGCACATTCAAATCCAAGGCCAAAGCGCGCAAAGTGATCCGCGAAGTGATCAGTTGGGCGCCCGAAAAGGTGATTCTCAGCCACGGGCGTTGGTATGATCACAATGGCACTGCGGAGTTGAAACGCGCCTTTCGCTGGCTACGGATCGAGAACGGCAAGTAGCCCCTCGGCCGCGGCCTCGATCAGATCCAAAGCCTCATCAAAATTGCGGGTATAATAGGGGTCCGGCACGGCGGTGACGCCGATGTCGGGCGCATAGGACATCATCAGGTGCACGGGCGTTGTGTTGCCTTTGGGGCGGAGCGCCTCGACATCGCGCTGGTTGGCCTCATCCATCACCACGATCACATCGAAGGCCTCGAAATCTCCGGCGCAGACCTGACGCGCGCGCAGAGTCGAAAGATCATAGCCGCGCCGGGCGGCGGCGGCTTGCATCGGACCATAGGGCGGCTCACCGACGTGCCAATTGCCGGTTCCGGCGCTATCGACCAAGATCGCCTGCGCCCGCACGCGCGCCTGAGTGGCCACGACCGCCTCAGCGGTGGGAGAACGGCAGATATTGCCGAGACAGACAAAGACGATTTTCTGCATGCGGGCCTCCTACGCGTTCAGGCTACCCTTGTCAGGCAGGGCGGAGCAAGGCAGGGTTTGGAAAAAAAGGAGAGACTTCGAATGGCAGGCGGAATTTTTATACTCTCAGGCGCTGGCCTGTCAGCAGAAAGCGGATTGCGCACCTTTCGCGCTGCGGATGGGCTTTGGGAAGATCATCGGGTTGAGGATGTGGCCACATTTGAGGCCTTTGAGCGCGATCCCGAATTGGTGCAACGGTTTTACAATATGCGCCGGACGCAGGCCGCCGAAGCCCAGCCCAATAGGGCGCATCTGGCGTTGGCGCAATTGCAGTCCGACTATGATAGTCCAGTCACCTTGGTGACGCAAAATGTCGATGACCTGTTGGAGCGCGGTGGGGCGCAAGAGGTGATCCACATGCACGGCTCAGTCATGGGCGCGCTCTGCGCGACCTGCGGCCATCGCTGGCCCGCACCGATGGAGATGCGCGTTTCTGATCCCTGCCCGTCCTGCGGCATGGCCCACACCCGGCCTGACATCGTGTGGTTTGGAGAAATCCCCTATCACATGGACGCGATCCAAAATGCCTTGGAAAACAGCGATCTGTTCGTCTCCATCGGCACCTCGGGTCTGGTCTACCCAGCGGCGGGATTTTCGCAAATGGCCCGGCAATTGGGGCTCAGGACGTTGGAATTGAACCTCGAAGCCTCCGGCGCGATGTTTGATGCGGTGATCGAGGGCCCTGCCACCCAAGTGGTGCCCGATTGGGTATCACGAGTGTTAAGTGGCAAAGAAATTTGAGTATTTTTGCCAAAAAGAAACGGGCACATCTATGATAACCGCATGTTAACTTTCAGCCCAGTAGGATTGTGTTGCGGTACAGGCGGGAGCGCCGATGACCGCCCAAGAAGAAGACGCGCCGGTCCGTGGGACACCCCCTTCCGAAGGTCCGTCACAGAGCGGAGGATCGGCGACCGGCGCGCGCGCCTTTGTTTCTTCTTGGAGAAATACTCAAAGCCACCCTACCGAAATGCCGGACCATGCACCCATGTGGTCAGGGAATAGCGTTCGCCTTGGGTGACCGGAGTGACCCGATGCAGCACGAAAGACGGGAACAGCACAGCCGAGCCGCGCGCCCGATCTGAGGGCCGTAGATTGGCGTCCGCTTGCAGCTCAAGCACGCCACCCAGATACTCCGCCCCCTCAGACAGTTGCACCACAAGCGTCAGTTTGCGCCGGGATGCAAGCGGGCCTTCCCCGATGTCGGAATGCCACACAAAATGCCCCTCGCGCTCGGCCCCATAGCGGGCGACCTGCGGGCTTTCGCCAAACTCAGTGAGGGCAAAATCAAAATGCGCGCGGTTGGCCTCAGCCACAAGCGCCATGATCCGATCCATCACCCAGCCCCCGCCATCGCGGTCATCCAGCCAGGCAAGTTCAGCGCGCCGAAGGTTATGGTCAGACCGATTGCCAACCAGCCCCGCATCCGCGAGGTCTTTTTCATGAGACAGGGCAATGATCGCATCACATTCGGCAGGCGAGAAGGCCTCCGGGACCGCATAAGCGCTCAGCATGATCCGGGGTTCACTTTCAAAAGGGGGACGGCGCGGCCCAAAATTTGCCGCGTCCATACGCGCCATTTAACCTCTTTTGAAACCAGATCAAGAGGGATCAGAGCCCCCGCCAAAACGGAGGCCCTGAGGGGCGATCAATTGCCCATTTTGCCCTGCTGCATCCCGGTGCCATCCATCGGCATGGTCATGACGGCAGGGGCATCTTGGCGCTCCAGATCGACGGGGATCTCAACGGTGATGTCGCCCGCCTGTTCAAAGGTCAGGGTCACGGTGACCACATCACCCTGCCCCATCGGTTTGAGCAGCCCCATCAACATGACGTGATCGCCTCCACGTGCCAATGCATGGGTGCCTTGGGCCGGAACCGCAAAGCCCTCGTCCACGCGCATCATTTTCATCACGCCATCGCCCATGGCTTTGTGGGTGTGCAGCTCAGTGAGCTTGGCGATGTCAGAGGTCGCGGCGATCAGGCGATCATCGGTGTCCCCTGTGTTGTGGATGACGAAAAACGCCGCGCCCGATTTGGCCATCATGCCCGACGAGCGCGCATAGGCGTCTTCGATCGTGATGTCGGCCATAGCCGGAAGGGCGAGAGACAGGGCGGCTGCGCCCGCGAGAAGGGTGGTTTTGAAAAGCATGATTTTATCCTTGGTCTAAGAGTTTGAAAGCGAAACAAATCAGACCAAAGGTGGGTCGCGAGCCTTGCGGTTTGGCAGGGAGATCGCGGTCATATGACGTGCCGCAGGCACAGGCGCAAAGCGCAACACGGCATGATCCGGGGTAGACAACACGAAAGCCTCGGCCAGACCGGCGATGACGCTCAGCGCGCAATCGGGACAGATGTGGCGTGGCCCAATGGGTTCGCCGGTCTCGTCCATCAAAACGGTGATCGGCCCGGTGCCGGTGCACAGCACCATCGTCCCGGTGGCATCAACCATAGTCCCCCGCGCCACGGCCATGGATTGGGACGTGACGAGCAGCAAAAAGGCGAGCACAAAGGCCGCGATGGGACGGGGCAAACGCATGAACGGCACTTTAGCCGGACCGCACCGGAAGGCAAGCGCAACACATCGCAAGACCAGCACTGCGACGTGCCGCCACACGCCTTTACCGCATCCACTCCCCCCAGATCCGGCCATCACCGGCCAAGTTCGGAGAGGTAAAAGGCAAAATCGGCAAAGCCCCCCGACCGCGTGCGGGCTTCGGCGTGACAGCCCAGACAACTCCCCTCTGAGGCCTCTTGCAGGTAGCTTTCCATCGTCACATTGGACACGAAACGCGGCACTTCGCCATGCTCGAACAACGGGCTTTTATTGGCACCGCGCCATTGATTGGTGATCAAACGGTACTGCGCCAAAGGGGTGTCGGCCAGCCGGGCCTGCCAGCGGGCATTGGTGTCTTGGGTCGGCTCAAAGATTTGCCAACATCGCGTGATCCGACTGGGCGCAAGGGGGCTGCCATCGCTGGCACGGGCAAAGGGCGGGGTCTGTGACCAAAGCGGCCTGGGCGGTGGCGCATTGGTGGCGCAGCTCGGGCAAGACGGATCAAACAAAAGGTACGATGACGCCGCCTGCGGGGCGGGACAACCGTTTGGAAACAAGTCCTTAGAATAAATCGAATTGATCCGGCGCGCGACGGGCGAAAGCGGCGCCGTGTCTTGATGCTCAAACGTGGCCCAGAGCCACTCGTCGCCATTGCCGGACCCAACCTTGGTGACAATATGCATCCCAACCAGACCAAACAGCCCTTCAAGGCACAAAGGCTGACCCGAAAGGCTCTGTTCCGCAGGCACCCGCGCCACCCCGCGCTCGGTGATAAACCCGGGATCGTCGTACTCCAGCCACATCCACGCGGTTTTGACATGAACGCTGGGCGGGGCCTCTGTGCTCTGCCCCTGTGGAAAATTGGCGTCCTCCGAGGCCAGCCCCGCAACATAAGCGGCAGCAGTGCCATTGAGCCGCGTTTCATAGATCAAAGGATTGCCGTTCTGGTCGATCACGGTGGCCCCATCCGCTTGCACCAGATCGCTCAACACCAACGGGCCTGCCTCTCCATCTGTCCTACGACAGGCGGCGGCCATGTCTTGTTCGACCACCGCGTCTTTTCGCGGCATGGATTGCCAAGCATCCGGTGCGGGTTCCAAAGGCGCAACATCGCGCCAATTCAGGGCCGTGAAGGCGCGCCAGGCGAACATATCAAAGGGCGTCTGCACCGCCTTGTTCACCACCATATATTCCAGACTTGAGGAAAATGACGTCAGATCAAAGGGGTAATTGGCGCATAGATGAATGTCATCGCCGTCCCCCGGAGCAAAGGCACAAAGCGGATCATCCGCTTGCGCAGCCCGCACGATCCCAAACGTGACTGTCACAACAAAACTGGCCGCGACGCATAAAGACCGTCCAGCCCAGCGGGGCATGGCCCACCAACGGATCGTTTGTCTCAAAACCCAAGCCATAAGGCATCAGGCCTGAGCTTGAGCCGCCTTGTCAATCTCCCACAGTGCCATTCGCCCATAGGAAAACCCCCGAAGGCATTACGCCATTCGGGGGTTTTACCATTTCGATCAAAAAGAACTTAAGCGGTGGCTTGAGCTTTTTTGATTTCTTTTTTGATTTTCAGCGCGCTATCGGACAGCTCTTCGTCTTTGGCTTTCGCCAAGAAAGCGTCCAAACCACCACGGTGGTCAACAGTACGCAACGCAGCAGCGGAAATACGCAGCTTGAACGAGCGACCGAGCGTTTCCGAAATCAACGACATTTCGTTGAGGTTCGGAAGAAAACGGCGGCGGGTTCTGTTTTTGGCGTGGCTGACATTGTTGCCAGACATCGGGCCTTTACCGGTCAGTTCGCAACGACGCGACATGGGTTTATCCTCGTTTCACTGGCGAAAGCGTCACCCGCCCCGCACTTCTTAAGACTCAGTTCTGTCTTGTTCGCGCTCTCTTTGACGCTCAAGTGCCCAAGGTGCAACCCCGAAATCACATGAAACTGTCACAGATATCCGTTTCTAGACAGAAAAAGGCACCGCCCGAGGGAAGCGCCCAAAATTCAGTTCGCGGTGCATAGGCGATCATGGGGGAATCGTCAAGCCCCACAACGGAGATGGGCCGCAAGGAATGCGCCTTAGCCGTGCTGAAGCGCCGTCAAAACATCCGCCGCCGCATGGCCTGGCGTCAACCGTCCGGCGGCAACCTGTTTGGCCAGATCGGAAATCATGGATTTGAGCGGCTCTTTTTGCAACTGCCCCAAAAGCCCCTGACGAATCTCCTGACCAAACCAATATTCGGCCTGCTCCGCGCGACGTTGGTCAAAATGCCCGGTCTCGCGCCGCCACCGTGTCAGTTTTTGCATCTCCACCCAAGCCTCTTTCAGGCCATCGACCTGAAGGGCCGAGACGGTCATCGCCTTGGGAAAGCCTTCGGGGTCTTGCGCCCGTTTACGCAACAAACGCAGCGCGCCTGCATAGTCGGCGCAGGTGCGGTTGGCGGCGGGCTTGAGATCGCCATCAGCTTTGTTCACCAATATAATGTCGGCCATCTCCATAATGCCGCGCTTCACGCCCTGAAGCTCATCCCCACCGCCCGGTGCCAGCAGGAGTAAGAACAGATCGGACATCTCGGAGACCACGGTCTCGGATTGGCCGACCCCTACCGTTTCGATCAGGATCAAATCATAGCCCGCCGCCTCACACAGGGCGACCGCCTCGCGGGTGCGCCGAGCCACGCCGCCCAATTCGGTTTGCGAGGGCGAGGGACGGATAAAGGCATTTGGTTCGCGCGACAGTTCCTCCATCCGGGTTTTGTCGCCCAAAATAGAACCGCCTGAGCGCGCCGAAGACGGGTCCACAGCCAAAACGGCAACCTTTTTGCCCTCGCGGATCATCATCATGCCGAAACTTTCGATAAAGGTGGATTTGCCCACCCCCGGCGTGCCCGACAATCCCAACCGAAGCGCCTGACGCCCGGATGTCCCGACCTCTTCCATCAATGAAATCGCCTGCGCCCGATGATCGGCACGGGCAGATTCGACCAAAGTGATGGCACGGGCCAAAGCCCGGCGGTTGCCTGAAATCACCCCTTGAGCGAGGTCTTTGATATCCATGTCACTCACCTTTGATCTGCCATAAGATGTGGCGCGCGCTTAAAAGTCGCCTCAGCTCGGTTTTGCAGACCCGTTTTGCCCGCTCTGACAGGGCGATGTCCAGCCCTATCGCGGGATTTGCGCACGCTGCACAGGGACACAGGTCCACGCAGCCCGGCCTGAAATCACGCGCGCCTTCGCCCACAGACCCCCTTTTCGCCCGCTCCGCTTTGGCTCATAACGGGCCCATGTTTGAACCGAAGCTCCCGATTGATGATGTGCTGGATGCGCTGACCTGTGCCGTGCGAGACACCGGCCGGGCGGTGTTGATGGCCCCGCCCGGTGCAGGCAAAACCACCCGCGTGCCCTTGGCGCTTTTGCCGCATGTCACGGGCCGGATCGTGATGTTGGAACCGCGTCGATTGGCGGCCCGCTCTGCCGCCGAACGCATGGCGCAAACGCTGGGCGAGGCTGTGGGGCAAACGGTCGGATACCGGATGCGCGGCGATACCAAACTGTCGAAATCCACCCGGATTGAAGTTGTCACCGAAGGCATTCTGACCCGGATGTTGCAAAGCGACCCAGAATTGGCCGGCGTCGGCGCGGTGATTTTTGACGAATATCACGAACGCTCGCTCAATGCCGATCTGGGTTTGGCGCTCACATGGGAATTGCGTCAGGTGTTGCGCGACGATCTTGTGGTGATCGTCATGTCGGCCACCTTGGACGCAGATCCTGTGGCCGCGCTGTTGGACAATGCCCCGGTGATCCGATCCGAAGGCCGGGCCTTTCCGGTCGACACCCGCTGGCTTGAGACTCCCACGCCCAAAGTGCGCCGCTTTGAAGACGCATTGGCGGATTTGGTGATCGAGGCGGTCACACAGGAGAGCGGATCGGCCTTGGTCTTTTTGCCCGGCGAAAGCGAGATCCGCCGGGTTGAAGCCCGGCTTACCGGGCGCGTGCCGACCGATTGCGTGGTGCGTCCCCTGTTTGGAGCGATGAAATTCGCCGACCAACGTGCGGCGATTGCACCTTGCGCAACGGGCCGCAAGATCGTGTTGGCCACCTCGATCGCCGAAACCTCATTGACCATCGAAGATGTGCGCATCGTGGTGGACGCGGGCCGGGCGCGGCGGGCACGGTTTGATCCGGCCTCAGGCATGTCGCGGTTGATCACCGAACGCGCCTCAAAGGCCGAGGCCGAACAACGCCGAGGCCGCGCCGGGAGGGTTGCCGAGGGCGTTTGCTTCCGGTTCTGGACCAAGGGCGAAGAAGGCGCGATGCCCGCCTTTGCCCCCGCCGAGATTGAAACGGCGGACCTCACCGGATTGGCTTTGGAATTGGCACTTTGGGGCGCCTCCGAATCCGACCTTTCGTTTTTGACGCCGCCCCCACCGGGGCCTTTGGCAGAAGCGCGCGCGCTGTTGCACGGGCTTGGTGCTTTGGACGCGACAGGCCGGATCACTGCACATGGCAAGGCCCTGGCGACCAAGCCGCTGCATCCAAGACTTGCACATATGCTGCAATTGGCGGGGGTACAGGCCGCGGATTTGGCGGCTTTGTTGAACGAACGCGATCCTTTGCGCGGTGCGGGTGTTGATTTGGCGCTGCGCATCCGCGCGCTGCGCGCGACCGGCCAAGGCACGCCTGGCACGATGGATCGCGGCGTGATCGAGCGGGTGAAACAAGAGGCCAAGCGGCTGCGCACGGGTGCGAATGACGGCCCAAAAATGAGCCTGGGCGAAATGGCCGCATTGGCCTACCCGGATCGGATCGGCCTGCGCCGCAAGGGCGATCAGGCGCGCTATATCCTATCAGGCGGCAAGGGTGCTGTGATGGACGATGGTGATCAGATGGCTGGCCTCCGGTTGATCGTCGTCACCGACACGGACGGCGCGCCGCGTGAGGCAAAAATCCGGCAAGCGGTGGAACTCACTGAGGCGGAGCTGCGCGCGCTTTACGGCGATCAAATCGCGTGGCGCGAAATATGCCAATGGGACAAGCGCGAAAAGCGGGTGGTGGCGCGCAAACAGGAGTGTTTTGGCGCGCTGGTTTTGGAGGATCGGCAGTGGAAAGAGGCCCCGCCCGAGGCGATGGCGCGGGGCGCATTGGACGGGCTGCGCCAAATTGGCCTGCCATGGGGTGACGCCGCCAAACGCTTTGCCGCACGGGTGCGGTTGATGGGCGAAACGTTCCCCGATCTCTCTGAGGCGGCGTTGATGCAAAACCTTGAGACATGGCTTTTGCCGCATCTAAAAGGCGCGCGCACGGAGGCGCAATTGCGCGCACTCGACATCACCGAAGCCCTGCGTATGACGCTTGATTGGGGTCAGATGCAGCGGTTGGATGTCGAGGTGCCAGGACAGTTCGTCAGCCCGGTCGGGCGCAAATTGCCGATTGATTATGCCGGCGAACACCCTGAGGTGACGGGCCGTATTCAAGAGTTTTTTGGCACCACAACCCACCCGACAGTCGGGCCAAACCGCGTGCCACTCAAGGTGGTTTTAACCTCTCCGGCGCATCGTCCGGTACAGGTCACGATGGATTTGCCGGGGTTTTGGAAACGCTCCTACGCCGATGTGCGCAAGGATATGCGTGGACAATACCCGCGCCACCCTTGGCCCGAAGACCCGACCGAAGCAGACCCGACTCTGCGGGCAAAACGACGCGGAACTTAGGCACGTCCGGCCTTGCTGCACTGCATCATTTCTAAGCGCAGCGACAGTTACGCCCGCATTTGACGCTGAAAATCCGGGCACTCTATAATTTTGACCCAAAACTCAGGCAAAACTTTGGGTTCTGAATTGCTTAATTCAGGGGCCTCTCCCAAAAGCAAAGCGTGAAGCTGATTCACAGGCGATCGCAGAGTGGCGATCCGACCTTTTGTTCCAAAGACCGGGACACGCGGCAATGGCGCTGCATTCTCACTGAAACGAAACTGGGCTCGCATGATGCGACCCGCGTTCTGAGATGGAGTGCCATTATGTCGAAGAAACACCTTGTGATCGTTGGAAATGGGATGGCGCCTGGGCGGATGTTGGAACATCTGTTTGAGGTGACAGACGCCTATGACGTGACGATTTTCAACGCCGAACCGCGCGTGAACTATGACCGGATCATGCTGTCGCCGGTTCTGTCGGGCGAAAAAACCTATGCCGATATCATCATCCATGGCGAAGGCTGGTATGAGGAACACGGGATCACGCTGCATCAGGGCGAAAAGATCACCGAAATTCACCGCAACGAGCGCAAAGTCGTCTCTGAGACCGGGCGCGAAGTGGCCTATGACAAGCTGGTGATCGCCACCGGGTCGAACCCGTTTATCATCCCTTTGCCGGGGCATGATTTGACCGGCGTTTTGGCCTACCGCGATCTGGACGACACCGGCGCGATGATCGAAGCCTCCGACAAAGGCGGGCGCGCGGTTGTGATTGGCGGCGGGCTTTTGGGGCTGGAAGCGGCGGCGGGTTTGAAACAGCGCGGCATGGAGGTGACGGTCATTCACCTGATGCCCACGTTGATGGAACGCCAACTCGACACAGCAGCGGGCTATCTGTTGCAAAAGGAATTGGAAGGTCGCGGGATCGAAGTCCTGTGCGAGGCCAACACCAAACAGATTTTGGGCAAAGACCGGGTTGAGGGTGTGGAACTGGCCGATGGGCGGGTGATTGACGCCTCGCTTGTGGTCATGGCCGTGGGCATCCGTCCGAATGTGCAACTGGCGCAAGAGGCCGGGCTTGAGGTCAATCGGGGCATTGTGACAGACGCAACGATGAAAACCTCCGATCCGAACATCTATTCGGTCGGGGAATGTGTTGAGGTCGGCGGCTTGGTCTATGGTCTTGTCGCACCGCTTTACCGTATGGCGAAAGTGGCGGCGGATCATTTGGCGGGCGCGTCAGAGATGGCCTTTGCCCATGCTGAAACCCCCACAAAGCTGAAAGTCACCGGCTGTGATCTCTACTCCGTGGGCGATTTTGCCGAAGGTGACGGGCGCGAGGACATTGTCCTGCGCGATGCGATGCGCGGGACGTATAAACGCGTGATCCTCAAGGACAATAAGATCATCGGCGCGGTGCTTTATGGCGATGTGGCCGATGGTGGCTGGTACAACGAGCTGTTGAAATCCGGCGAAGACATCTCTGAGATGCGCGAGACATTGATCTTTGGTCAGGCCTATCAGGGCGGCGCGGGGGCTGACCCTTTGGCCGCAGTGGCGAACCTGTCGGATGATGCGGAGATTTGCGGCTGTAATGGCATCACCAAAGGCACGATTGTGGCCGCGATCCAAGCCAAAGGCCTAACCTCGCTTGCCGATGTGCGCGCCCACACCAAAGCCTCGGCCTCTTGCGGCACTTGCACCGGGCTGGTCGAAAATGTCATGGCGCTCACCTTGGGCGATGCGTTTCAATTGCCCGCCTCCGAAGGCATGTGCCCTTGCACCACCCACAGCCACGGCCATGTCCGCCGCTTGATCAAAGCCAAGGGATTGAAATCCATCCCGGCCATCATGCAAGCGCTGGAATGGACCACACCAGAAGGCTGTGCCAAATGCCGCCCGGCGTTGAATTATTACCTCGTGGCGGATTGGCCGGGCGAGTATGTCGACGATCAACAATCGCGCTTCATCAACGAACGCGTCCACGCCAATATCCAAAAAGACGGCACCTATTCTGTCGTGCCCCGGATGTTTGGCGGCATCACCACACCGGACGAGCTACGCGCCATTGCCGATGTGGCCGACAAATATGAAATCCCAACCGTCAAAGTCACCGGCGGACAGCGGATCGACCTTTTGGGCGTCAAAAAAGAGGATTTGATCCCTGTGTGGGCCGATCTCAATGCCGCGGGCATGATTTCCGGGGCGGCCTATGCCAAGGGCCTGCGCACGGTGAAAACCTGTGTCGGTTCTGATTGGTGTCGCTTTGGCACCCAAGATTCGACGGGTTTGGGCATCAAACTTGAGCAATATCTCTGGGGCGCCTGGTCTCCGGCGAAACTCAAACTCGCCGTGTCAGGTTGCCCGCGCAACTGTGCGGAAAGCACCTGTAAGGATATCGGCATTGTCTGTGTCGATAGCGGCTATGAGGTGCTCTATGGCGGGGCCGCCGGGCTTCATATCCAAGGCACAACCAAACTCGGCACCGTTCCGACCGAAGAAGACGTGATCGAAGTGGTCGGCGCACTGACGCAATATTACCGCGAGACCGGGTTCTATTTGGAACGGATTTACAAATGGGCCGATCGGCTTGGATATGATCATATCCGCGAGGTGATTTTGGACGATCTGGACCAGCGCAAAGCCTATAATGCGCGCTTTGCCTATGCTCAGAGCTTTGCGCAAGTGGACCCATGGGCCGAGTTTGTCAGTGGCAAAGACGCGCATGAATTTAACCCGATCAACATCAGCAAACTGGAGGCGGCGGAATGAACGTCCAGACCAAAACTTGGGTCAACATCGGCCCGTTGACCGAGATTCCGCGCCAAGGTGCACGCTGTGTCAAAAACGGCGACATGAGCATCGCGGTATTTCGCACCTCTCACGATCAGGTCTTTGCCCTCGAAGACAAATGCCCGCACAAAAATGGCCCGCTGAGCCAAGGAATCGTGCATGACGGCTGTGTCACCTGCCCTTTGCACAATTGGGTGATCTCGCTTGAGACCGGCGCGGCACAAGGTGCAGATGAGGGTCAGACCGCCACTTTCGAGATCAAAATCGAAGACGGCAACGTGCTTTTGGCGCTGTGACCTTTTAGGTCAGGCGCACCTTACCGAGACGACACCAGTTCGCGCCAAAACAGCGGCGCGAACAGGGCGTAGACCGTGGCCATTTCGAGCCGCCCCAAATACATGCCAAAGGTCAAAACCAGTTTTGATGGCGTGTTAAGCGTGGCGAAATTGCCCGCAGGTCCAATGATGTCCCCCACCCCCGGCCCGACATTGGCCAAAGCGGTCAGTGAGCCGGAAATGGCGGTGGACATGTCTTGGCCGAAGAAACTGAGCAGGCTGGCCAAAACGCCAAATGTGGCGGCATAGAGCACAAAAAATGCGATGACACCCGAAAGCGCATCGGGGGCAACAGGGCGGCCTTCGTATTTGACAAAGGTGACCCGGTGCGGCGCGTAGCTTTTGCGGATTTGCGCAATCAACGCCCGCCCCGCCACCAACCAACGCATCGCCTTGGCCCCGCCTGCGGTGGACCCGGTGGCCCCGCCCACAGCGGTCAAAACGAAAAAGGCGGCCACCGCAAAGGGTCCCCAAAGCGTGTAATCGGTGGTGGCATAGCCCGTGGTGGTGACGACTGAGACAACGTTGAACGCCACCAAACGCAGGGCATCAAACAGATGCTCGCCGCGCACGATCATCAGCCAAAGCGACAGGGCGGAAATGGTCAACGCGAGGGTGACCAGCATGGCAGAGACCTGTTCGGACTGCCAAACGCCACGCCGCATCCCTCTGATATACCACGAAAACGGCAAAGCCCCCGCAAGCATGAATGCGGTGCAGACCCATTGTAAAAACGCGCTGTCGAAATGACCAAAAGACGCGTCATAGCCGGAATATCCCCCCGTTGAGAGCGTGGTCAACGCATGGGTCACCGCATCAAAAGGCGACATGCCTCCGATCAGATAGAGCAAACCGCAGATGAAGATCAAAGCGAAATAGATTTGCAGCGTCGCAGAGGCAAACATCGTGGCATTGCGCAGCTCTTTGCCGCCTTTTTCCGAACTTTCAGAGCGAAACAACTGCATCCCGCCGACTTTCAAGATCGGCAAAAGCGCGATGCCGGTGACGATAAAGCCGACACCGCCGACAGCCTGAAGCATCGCGCGCCACAAAATGATGCCGCGCGGCGTGTCATCGAGACCCGACATGACGGTGGAGCCGGTGGTGGTGATGCCCGACATCGCCTCGAAAAACGCATCCACAAAGGACAGATCAAACAGGTAAAGCGGCCCCGCACCACATAGCGCGGCCACCATCCAAACCGACGAGGTCATCAAAAACGTGTGCAGGGGGCGCAAGCCGGTGGCGTCGGGCGACGACGCCAAAGCCAGCGCCCCGCCGAGAAAGCCAAACAACAGCGCGGATTCTTCAAACAGGCTTGAGGTGTCAGGAAAGAGCAGCGCCACGACGCCCATGAGAGCGGCGAAAAACACCATCACCAGACCGTTGATGAAGACGACGAAACTCATGTGCCGCTTGCCTTGTTGAGGGCCGCCGGGGCGGGATCGGATGCTCCTGCGGGATCAGATCCTGAAAATCACGAAATCCCCGCCGCATGCAAGGGCTGGCATCATGAGCGGCGGATTTAGCCCTGAGCCTGTGTCGGACAGGCCGCTTTGGAAGCGTGTTTCGCCCTCATCTATCCTCCCCATGCGCCTCAACTGTGGGACACGGTGCCGGCCCATGGCCCGTGTTGCCCCGTACCGCCATCGGTCCGCTCAAACCCGTGGGCACCAAAGAAATCGCGTTGAGCTTGGACCAAATCGGTGGTGCCGCGGCCCTGACGCATGGTGTCGAAATAAGCCAGCGCATTGGCAAAGGCCGGGATTGGCAGACCTTTGAGCGCGGCATAGGCCACCACACGCCGCAGCGCAGGTGCGCCCTCGCGGATCATATCCGCAAAGGTCGGGGCAAAGATCAGTTGATCATGGGGTAGGCCCTCGCGGATCGCTTGCGCCATGTCATCAAGCAAGGCCGAGCGGATGATACAGCCTTCGCGCCACACTTCGGCGGAGGCGGCAAGATCAATCCCCCAGTCATAGGTCGCGGAGGCGGCAATCAGGATTTTGAAGCCTTGATCATAGGCAATGAGTTTGGCCGCCAAAAGCGCTTTTTCAAGCTCGGCATCGGAGGGCATCGGCATGGTTTCAACCACATCTGAACCAAACAACGCCTGCCCCGCCTCCCGCGTGGCTTTCTCCGACGACCACGACCGCGCGGCCACAGCGGCCTCAATGGTGGAGGGCGATTGGCCCAGAGTGATCGCCTCAATCGCGGTCCAACGCCCGGTGCCCTTTTGGCCCGCTGTATCAACGATCACATCGACCATCGGCTGACCGGTTTTCGGGTCCGCCGTCTGAAGCACCTTGCCGGAGATTTCCACGAGGTAAGATTTAAGCGGCCCTTTGTCCCACGCCTCAAACAGCGCGCCGATCTCGGGCGGCCTGCGCCCTGCCCCATCGCGCAACAGGCCGTAGACCTCGGCAATCATTTGCATATCGGCGTATTCAATGCCGTTGTGGACGGTTTTGACGAAATGTCCGGCGCCATCCGGGCCGAAATGCGCCGCACAGGGTTGGCCGTCATGTTTGGCGGCAATCGCTTCGATGATGTCGCGAATGACCTCATAGGAGACTTTGTTACCGCCAACCATGATCGACGGCCCGTGGCGCGCGCCCTCTTCGCCGCCCGACACCCCCATGCCAATAAAGTTCAGCCCTTTTTCGCGCAAAGCCGCCTCGCGGCGGCGGGTGTCGTGAAAATTGGCATTGCCCGCATCAATGATCATATCGCCCTCATCAAGCAGCGGCACCAGATCTTCGATCACCGCATCCACAGGCCCGCCCGCCTTGACCATGATGACAATCGCGCGGGGTTTGGACAGCGCGGCAACGAAATCCTCATAGGTCTGCGCTGGCACAAGCCGCTCGGTCAAAGCCCCCGCCGAGGCCACAAACGCGTCGGTGACCGATCCCGTGCGATTATAGACAGCGATGGGAAAGCCGTGATCGGCGATGTTGAGCGACAGGTTTGCGCCCATGACGCCAAGGCCGACGAGGCCGATACGTGCGTGTGACATGATGAGGGTCCTTTTGACGGTCGAGAATGCGGCAAGTGTGCGGATGCGAGGAAATATCAGGTCCTCAAGCCGCCCGGTTCTTCTTTCAGATATAGCGCTATCATTCAGGAACAAGACATTTTTCAAGAAAACTTGAAATCCGCTGCGCCTTGCTCTATGTATATACAACAAACAAAAACACAGGCACGTTTCTTACCGATGGTTATGCTTTTCAAATCCGCCCTGACGGGGGTGCTCGACCCCCTTTTGCGCCGCCCGGACCGGGTACAGGCGGCGGCTTTGTGTTGGCGCAAGGGTAAGAAAGGCAAAGAAGTGCTTTTGATCACCTCACGTGACACCGGCCGTTGGATCATTCCCAAAGGCTGGCCGATTGAGGGGTTGGATGGCGCGGGCACAGCAGCCCAAGAAGCCTGGGAAGAGGCCGGGGTCAAACCCGGCAAGATCAAGCGTCAGCCGCTTGGCCTCTACCACTATGTCAAACGCCTCTCCAACGGGGCCCCCGCCCCGATTGAGGCCTCGGTCTACCCGATCGAAGTGGCGCGTTTGGCGGATAAATTCCCCGAATGCCATGAACGCAAACGCAGCTGGATGTCGCCCGAACAGGCGGCCATGTTGGTGGACGAACCCGAACTTCAGGACTTGTTGCGGGCGTTTTGAATCAGCTCGACATAAGCGTGCGCCCCTAAGACCAAGGCAAACCCATGGTCACAGGTCCGAATTTGCATACCTCACTTTGTCATGAAACCCTTGAAATACGGTGGCGGGCGCGGTAGCGCTGCGCCGCTTGTAACAGTTTTATGACGGCCCTCAGGGGGAGGGAAAGCCATGAGGGATCAACATGAGTGACCAAGACGGCAAACAATGGACCACACTGGACAAAGACCTCAACCGCATCAGCCAGCTTGAACATGCGACGCTGTACATCGGGCGACCGATGGTGGGCTTGGGTGTGGCGCTGGCCTTTATCATCGTAGCCGGGCTTGGCGCGGCGGTGGTGTTTGGCGGCCAACCCGGGTCGGCCTTGGTGATCGCTGCGGCGGCTTTGGGCGCCTATATGGCGATCAATATTGGCGCCAATGACGTGGCCAACAACATGGGGCCTGCGGTGGGGGCAAACGCGCTGACCATGGGCGGTGCGATTGTGATTGCCGCGCTCTGTGAAAGTGCGGGCGCTTTGTTGGCTGGCGGCGATGTGGTTTCGACAATCTCAAAGGGGATCATCGACCCCTCTGCCATGGCAAACACCCAAGTGTTCATCTGGGCCATGCTCGCAGCGCTGTTGTCCTCGGCCCTTTGGGTCAATTTGGCGACTTGGATTGGTGCGCCAGTCTCCACCACCCACGCCGTTGTCGGCGGGGTCATGGGCGCGGGGATCACAGCGGCGGGCTTTGCTTCGGTCAACTGGGCCTCAATGGGATTGATCGCCGCCTCTTGGGTGATTTCACCACTGTTGGGCGGCGTGATTGCCGCTGGATTCTTGTGGTTCATCAAAGCGCAGATCATGTACCAAGACGACAAAATCGCCGCGGCCCGTCGTTGGGTTCCGGTGTTGATCGGCATCATGATGGGGTCGTTTGCAACCTATTTGGCGGTCAAAGGCCTTAAGAAACTGATCCATCTCGACCTCATAACTGCGCTCTTGATTGGCGTGGCGATTGGCGCGCTGTCCTATGTAATTTCTGCGCCTTTGGTGCGTCGTCAGTCGCAAGGACTTGAGAATCGCAACAAATCTCTGAAAGCCCTGTTTGCACTGCCTTTGGTGATCTCCGCCGCGCTTTTGTCCTTTGCCCATGGCGCCAATGATGTGGCCAATGCGGTCGGCCCGCTGGCGGCGATCGTGCACGCCAACGCCTTTGGCGAATTCGCGGGCAAGGTCAATATTCCCCATTGGGTGATGGTGATCGGCGCACTTGGGATTTCGTTTGGTTTGGTCCTGTTTGGGCCGAAACTGATCAAAATGGTTGGCTCCCAGATCACCAAACTCAACCCGATGCGCGCCTTTTGCGTCGCGCTCTCGGCCGCGATCACGGTGATTGTCGCAAGTTGGCTGGGCCTGCCGGTGTCCTCAACCCATATTGCCGTAGGTGCGGTGTTTGGCGTTGGATTTTTCCGCGAATGGTATCACGAAAAGCGCCTGCGCGAGACCGTGGTCAAAAAGACCGTGCGCGTGGCGGATGAAGAACGTCGACGGCGCAAACTGGTGCGGCGCAGCCATTTCATGACCATCGTCGCGGCTTGGATCATCACCGTGCCTGCCTCGGCGGTCCTCTCTGCCGTGGTGTTTTGGCTCCTGTCGCATTTCACAAGCTGAACCGGGCCAAACCGCAACATACAAAACGCGCCCAGAGTGTCCTCGGGCGCGTTTTCTTTTGCAAAGCCTCACGGCGATTTAGCCCTCAACACACCAGCGCATGATCGCCTTTTGCGCATGGAGCCGGTTTTCCGCCTCATCGAAAATCACCGATTGCGGACCGTCCATGACATTGTTGCTGACCTCATCGCCGCGGTGCGCGGGCAGACAGTGCATAAACAATGCTCCGGGATTGGCATGGGACATCAGCTTGCGATCCACCCGGTAGGGGCGCAGTTGATTGTGCCGCCGCTCGCGTGCCGATTGCGGATCATGCATCGACACCCATGTGTCGGTGACCACAAGATCAGCCCCCCGAACGGCCTTCTCAGCGTCACGCTCGATCTCGATGTTCGATCCTTTCGCACGCGCCTCTTTGACAAAGCCCATTTCGGGATCAAGCGGCTCAGGCCCGGCAAAGGTGAAATCAAACCCGAACTGACCAGCGGCATGGATGAAGGAGGCGCAGACATTGTTGCCATCGCCACACCACACGACCTTTTTGCCTTTGATCGGGCCGTTATGTTCCTCGAACGTCAGGATGTCGGCCATGATTTGACAGGGGTGAGTGCGGTTGGTCAGGCCGTTGATCACCGGAACGGTGGCGTATTCGGCCATCTCCAACAGGGTCTGTTCCTCAAACGTGCGGATCATGATCATATCGACATAGCGCGACAAAACACGCGCCGTATCAGCAATGGTTTCGCCATGGCCCAACTGCATATCCGCGCCTGACAGCACCATGGTTTGACCGCCCATTTGCCGCACCCCCACATCAAAGGACACGCGGGTCCGCGTCGAGGGCTTTTCAAAAATCAGCGCAACCATTTTGTCTTTGAGCGGGAGTTCCGCATCCAATGCGCCCTTGGGTTGACCCAAACGCGCCTGTTTGGTGGCCTTTGCGCTTGCGATGATCTGATGAAGATCGTCGGCGGATGTGGTGTGAATGTCTAGAAAGTGGTTCATTTGTTATCTTTTCTTATCTCAGAGCGCCTTGGCGGCCGCATCAATCCGCGCCACGGCGTCGGAAATGTCTTCGTCAGAAATGTTCAGCGCGGGCAAAAGCCGCACCACATTGTCGGCGGCGGGTACGGTCAAAACGCCCGCCTCATAGCCCTTTGCAACCAAATCGCCGGGCGCGATTTTGCATTTGAGCCCAAGCATAAGCCCCTGCCCGCGCACGCCTTCAAAGACGTCCGGGTGGGCGGCGACAAGACCTTCGAGCTTTTGACGCATCAGGCTCGCCTTGCGGTTCACCTCGGCCAAGAACACCGGATTGGACACGATTTCAAGCACTTTGGCCCCAATGGCACAGCCCAGAGGGTTGCCGCCATAGGTCGAACCATGGGTGCCCGCAGTCATGGCGGAGGCTGCCTCTTCAGTCGCCAAAACCGCGCCTAAAGGAAAGCCGCCGCCAATGCCCTTGGCGATCATCATGATGTCCGGCGTCACGCCCGCGTATTCATGCGCGAACAATTTACCCGTCCGAGCGACGCCACATTGGACCTCGTCGAAAATCAACAGGATGCCCTTTTCATCGCACAGATCGCGCAGGCCTTTGAGACACTGATCGGGCACCACGCGAATGCCGCCCTCGCCCTGAATCGGCTCGATCATGATGGCGGCGGTTTTATCCGACACAGCCGCCATCAACGCATCGTGATCGCCATAGGGCAGATGGACAAAGCCCGGCATCAACGGACCAAAGCCCTTGACCATTTTCTCCGCGCCCGAGGCGGCAATGGCCCCGGTCGAGCGGCCATGGAAACAGCCCTCAAAGGTGATGATCTCGATCTTGTCCGGCTGGCCCTTGGTGTACCAATATTTGCGCGCCATTTTGATCGCCAGTTCGGCGGCCTCGGTGCCTGAATTGGTGAAAAAACAGGTGTCGGCAAAGGTCAGATCGACCAACATATCCGCCAGTTTTTCTTGTGCCGGGATTTTATACAGGTTGGAGACATGCCAAAGCGTGTCGGCCTGATCTTTGAGGGTCTGCGCCAGTTCCGGGTTGGCATGGCCCAGCGTGTTGACCGCGATCCCCGCGCCCAAGTCCAAAAAGCGTCGCCCATCCGCCTCAATCAGCCAAGAGCCTTCGCCTTTGACGAAAGACAGAGGAGCCCGGTTATAGGTCGGCAAAACGGAAGAGATCATAGGGTTTACCCTTTTGAATGAACAGGTCCCATGGGTGGCGCTAAGCCTTGGGGCTGTCAACGGTTTCGGAGTGATTTGTGAAGCAAATGCGCCAGTTTGGCGCGGAAATGTGCCGGATTGGGCACGGATGAACGAACGTCAAAGACGCGTTAGCGTCGACGTCGGGGCGTGGAGATATATGTGGTCACGGTGTTCATGCGGCGGGTTTTCCGGCAAAACGCCTGCCAAGTCAAAGCAATTCTTATTTGGCAGGTTTATTTCGCGGGCAGGAATTTGGAATTACCCAAGCTTTGCGTACGACCTTCGCCCACTGAAATGCGTTTGACCACTGTCGGTCTCGCCGCGACTTGCGGCGCACCCAGCGCAATTTGGCGTTTGAGCGCCGCAACCCGGTCACTCAACGCCATCCCAAAACCGACTTTGCGACCGTCCCGCACCCCCATAGAGGAGACGACAGAGACAATCGCAGGCCGCACCCCATCATAGGCAAAAACCGGAGCCCCGGAGGAGCCAAAGGTGATGTCACAATCGAAACTGTAAATATCTTGATAAAAATCAATCACATGACATTCACGCTGAATCGAGAGCACATCATTGCGACCCTGCCCATAGGACGCGACCATGAGCTCCCCACGGGGTTTCGAGGTCCGGTGAATGGGAAACGGGGCGGCTTGGGCACGGACAATCGGCGAGGCCAATTTGATCAGCGCTACATCGCGGCGAATATTGCCCGCCGTGACATCGTCGGTGATGTCATAGCCGGGTGTCACGGCCACGGCGATCCCGCGCGAGGCGGCGACATAATCGCCATTGCGCAGCCCGGCGCGAAAGGTGATTTGATCCGCCGCATAGGGGTGATTTTTGCCATCCACCACACAATGCGCCGCCGTCAACACCAGGTCCGGCGCAATCAACGCGCCCGAACAGGTCGAATGACGCGCCACATCCAGCCGCCCAACGCCCTCCCAGCCGATCAATTCGGCACGGCGATCCGCGCTGTCCAACTCGCTGGGCAGGCTGTCGGCGGCCAAGGCCGCGAGCGGCAGCAGGGATAAGACAACGGCAGAAAGGAAACGGACCATGGCACACCTTAAGAAGACAATGCCATGGTTTATGAGTGATGAATCGGGCTAAATTTTGGCGCTTAGGATTTCAGTTTCGTGCCGCGTTTGAACAAGATCCAGCAGGTGAAAATCAGCGCCGCCGTCACCACACTCATCACCACAAGGCCAAGCCAAGGCGAGCTGTCCGAACGGCCAATGATGCCAAACCGCACCCCATCAATCAGGTAAAACACCGGGTTGAGATGAGTGATGACGCGGAACCACTGCGGCAGGCTTTCGACCGAATAGAAGGTGCCGGACAGGAAGGACAGCGGCGTGATGATGAAATTCGTGATCGCGGCCATTTGGTCGAATTTCTGCGACACAACCCCGGCCAAAATGCCCAAAGCCCCCAAAAACAGCGCCCCCAACGTGATAAAGGCGAGCGCAAAAAACGGATGCGCCAGACCAAGCCCGACGACCAACGCCATGCCCACCCAAATTGCGATGGCGACGAACAGCCCGCGCGCCAAGCCTCCGGCCAGATACCCCAAAACCAACTCAATCGGTGAAAGCGGCGGCATCAAAGTGTCGACGATATTGCCCTGAACCTTTGAGATCACAATCGAGGAGGACGTATTGGCAAAGGCGTTTTGGATCACAGTCATGGTCAAGATGCCTGGAGCAAGGAAATGCACGAAGGGCACCCCCATGACATCCCCACGCGCAGGACCAATCGCGAGCGAAAAAATCGTCAAAAACAAAGCTGCCGTCATCAATGGCGCCAAAAGCGTCTGGGTCCAGACGGTGGCAAAGCGGCGCACTTCGCGCATCGCCAAGGTATAGAGGCCAAGCCAATTGACCCGACCAAACCGCCGCACACCCATTTGCACCTCATTATGTGCCATTTCCATTGCCGCTCTCCCTTGCTATAACCCGTTGTGCCCCAAAGGACGCCGCGTGTGGAAACACTGTTACGATTTCCACCCGCGCCCGCTTGTAACCGCAAGCGGTGTGTTTAAAATAGGGGTCAACACGAATTCTCAAGCGGTCCTGCCTGCAAACGGGTTGTGCAGGGGCGCTTTTCGCGGTTTGGCTGTGCCGAAGGGCCACCATGTGCCGCAAGACAACCGAAGGAAGCATCATGTCCTGGACCGATGAGCGCGTCGAAACTTTGAAAAAAATGTGGGGAGAGGGTCAATCCGCCTCACAAATCGCCAAGGAGCTTGGTGGTGTGACGCGCAACGCTGTGATCGGTAAGGTCCATCGTTTGGGCCTCTCAAACCGTGCCGGCACCACGGGTGCTGCGGCCAAACCGGCAGCGGCAAGCCCGGCGCAAAAGCCCAAGCCCGCCCCCGCACCAAAGCCCAAACCCGATCTCAAATCCAAGGCCGATGCGCCTGTGGAAAAAGAGATCGAAGCTGCACCCGAGCCTGCGCCCAAACCGATGAGTGCGGCGCGCCGTCAAATCATTCCGGCGGGGCAGCCTTTGCCTCCGCAACCCTCGGCCAATGAAATTCCGGCCGAAGCACTGGCGAAAGTCAGCGAAGTCGAGAAAAAGGCCAAACGGATTTCCGTGATGGAACTGACCGAGAAGACCTGTAAATGGCCGATCGGCGATCCGGCGACCGAGGATTTTTGGTTCTGCGGCCTGCCCTCTCAGGCGGGGAAACCCTATTGCGAGGCACATGTGGGCGTGGCGTTTCAGCCGATGTCATCGCGCCGCGACCGTCGCCGCTAACGCCAATTTCCATCTTAGAAGACGTCAAAAGAGCCGTTTTACGAACGGCTCTTTTGGTTTGACCCTCGTTTGTTGTTTTCAACGACATGAGAGTTGTGAGGACATCCGCTCCGCTTGCGCGACTCGTTGCAAACGGCCAAATATCCCCAAACCCAAATGGCTGTGCGTTTTGGACCACAGTGACCTGCTACTCTGCGAGGTTGCCTCGCATCGAACACCCCCTATGTAGAGGGCACCATAAAAAGAGGGCCGACATGACAGCCATCATTTCCATTCGCGATCTGACAAAATCCTATGACAACGGCTTTGAAGCGCTCAAAGGCGTGTCTTTGGAGATTGAAAAAGGCGAAATCATCGCCCTGCTTGGTCCCAATGGTGCCGGCAAAACCACGCTGATCGGCGCGATTTGTGGGCTGGTCACGATCTCGTCGGGGCAGGCCTCGGTCGGTGGCTTTGACGTGGTCAAAGAGCCCCGCCGCGCCCGTCGTTTGATCGGATTGGTGCCGCAAGAAATTGCGCTTGATCTGTTTGAAACCGTGTGGAATTCGGTGCGATTTACGCGCGGGTTGTTTGGCCTGCCCCGCGACGACGCCCATATCGAAAAGGTGCTCAAATCCCTGTCACTTTGGGATAAAAAAGACAATCAATGCAAAGAGTTGTCCGGCGGGATGAAACGCCGGGTGATGATCGCCAAGGCGCTCAGCCACAACCCGGACGTGTTGTTTCTGGACGAACCAACCGCCGGCGTTGATGTCAATCTGCGCCGCGACATGTGGAAAGTCGTCGCAGACCTGCGCGACACCGGCGTGACGGTGATTTTGACCACGCATTATATTGAGGAAGCCGAAGAAATGGCCGACCGCGTGGCCGTGATCAACAAGGGCGCGATCCTTTTGGTCGAAGACAAAACCCAATTGATGCAGAGCTTTGGCCGCAAGGTTTTGACGCTGGATTTGGGCGAGCCGCTTACCTCCCTGCCCGAAAGCCTCGCTGCCTATGATTTGACCCGTTCCGAGGACGGCACACAATTGTCATATGCCTATGACACTCGGGAGGCGCGCACCGGGATCACCCGGCTGATCACCGACCTGGCCACCGCAGGCATTCATGTGCGCGATCTCGACAGCACGAAAAGCAGCCTTGAGGATGTGTTCCTCGATCTGGTGGAGGAAAAGGTATGAACTGGCGCGCGATTGCTGCAATTTACCGCTTTGAAATGACGCGGTTTTTCCGCACCATCTATCAATCCATTCTCAGCCCGGTTCTTTCCACCGTACTGTATTTCGTGGTGTTTGGCGCGGCCATCGGCGGCCGCATTGACACGGTCGAAGGCATCGCTTACGGCGCTTTCATCGTCCCCGGTCTGGTGATGTTGTCAGTGCTACAACAGTCGATTTCCAACGCCTCTTTCGGCATTTATTTTCCGAAATTCACCGGCACGGTCTTTGAACTTTTCTCCGCCCCCGTGTCATTTTTCGAAATCGTCATGGGCTTTGTCGGCGCAGCGGCGACCAAGAGCCTGTTCGTGGCCGTGCTGATCATCGCCACGTCGTTTGTTTTTGTCGACTTACACATCGTCCATCCAATTTGGGCCGTGGTGTTTTTGATTCTCACAGCGCTAAGTTTCTCGCTTTTGGGCTTCATCTTGGGCATCTGGGCGAAAAGCTTTGAACAGCTCAACATCGTCCCGATGTTGGTGGTCACGCCTTTGGTCTTCCTCGGCGGGGCGTTTTATTCCGCCTCGATGCTGCCGGGCATTTGGCAAGTCGTGGTGAAATTCAACCCGGTGCTTTACCTGATTTCCGGCTTCCGCTGGGCGTTTTTCGACGTGGCAGATGTGCCCGTGACCCTCTCCTTGGCGGCGATCACGGTGTTTTTGACGCTTTGCCTTGCGGTCATCGGGTGGATTTTCAAAACCGGATGGCGGCTTAAATCCTAAATCGCGCGATCAGTTGCTTGGTATTTGCACAGCTATCCGCAGGTATCCGCCAATGATCGTTCGTCTGCGCACAAATTCTGTTTGACCCTGTGGAATTGTGTAAATTCCACAGGCGCTTAGGTTTGTTCCATCGCAACACCAACACCCCCTTATCAAAGAGAGTTTCGTATGAAATCTATCCTGTTGTCTTCCGCCCTGATCCTTGGCCTCACCGCTGCGGCCTCCGCAGAGCCGGTGAAATACGTGCTCGACGCTTCGCACAGCCAGATCGTGTTCAGCTATGAACACTTGGGCTTTTCGACCACCACGGGCGTGTTTTCGGGTTTTGACGGCGAAATCATGTTTGACGCCGCAGACGCCGCCGCCTCCTCTGTCACCGTCGCCTTCCCGACCGATAGCCTTTACACAGGCTGGGCCGAGCGCACCGCGCATTTTCTGACCGACGATTTCTTTGGCGCAGAAGCCAATCCGACGATTTCCTTCACCTCCACCGGCATCGAAGTGACCGGAGAAACCGAAGGCAAAATCACCGGCGATCTGACCATCAACGGCATCACCAAATCGGTGGTTTTGGATGCGGAAATGACCCAGATGGGCGACCACCCGATGGCGGGCAAGCCTTGGGTCGGCTTTGACGCCGAAACCACCGTGCTGCGTTCTGATTTCGACATGGGCATGTATGTGCCGTATATCTCCGACGAAGTTCAGATCGAAATCTCCATCGAGGCGATGCAGGCCGAATAAGCCGCTCCTCCGAAATCGTACAAAAAAGGCCGCTGGATCACTCCAGCGGCCTTTTCTGTTGCGCCGAAACGCCCCGCTTAGGGCGCGCGGGTTGCAGTCAGGCTGACATCCACGGTGACAGAATATCCAACGGTTGATTCGTCCGCATAGGCGGCCCCCATGCCAAAATCGCGACGATCCATAACGGCCTGCCCACTCATCGTCGCGGTGTCATCCACAAGATTCAGCGCGAACTCAAGCGTCACAGGCGCGGTTTGCCCAACCAAGCTCAACGTGCCCACAACTTTATGGTCCGGCCCGTCGCCCATGCGGCTGATCGGCCCGGTAAAGGTGGCAGACGCATAGGTGGCGGTGTCGAAAAACTCCGGTCCCTGCGCCTGTGTCGTGACCGATCCGAGAGTGAGCGAGGTGGTGTCAATGGCCACAGAGACGTCACCTGTGCCCGTGTCCGGGTCATAGGCGATGGCGGCGGACCAATTGGCAAAGCTGCCCTCAACGCCCGCGCCCATTTGCGTGACGGTGATCCCCAGACTGCCATCTTGTACGGTCCAAACCGGCAGGTCAGAAGCGGGACCTGCGGCGGCTGCAACGGGCGCAGTGGTCGGCATTTGTGCGGCTTCGGCCTCTGGCATCGGTGGCGTCGGCCCAAAGACCGCAAAACCAATCACCCCGGCCCAAAGCACGAGTGCTGCCAGCGGCGGCACGGCATGGGGTGTAGTGGCCTTCTGACCCGATGTTCCGGCATCGCGCCCCTTGATCATCCGCGCCAAAACGCCATCGCGTTCGATCACCGCATGTTTGAGCGCCCCGGCAATGTGCAGGCCGACGCTCAGATAAATCACCAAGGCAGACAGCCCATGCACCGCGCCTGCGGTATGAGCGAGGGCTTCGGATTTGACCACGAACGGCAGGTTTTGCCCAAAGGGCCAAAGGATCGGGGCAAAGCCACTTTCTGCGGAATGGATCACCCAACCGGAGAGTGGCATGACGATGATCGCACCATAAAGCGCCCAGTGAATAATCTCGGCCAAAAGCGTCTCAGCCCGGCGCTCGGGGTGCACCGGTACCGGGCGCGTTTGGGTCAGTGCCCAAAGGATGCGCAAGATGGCGAGGAACAGGACGCTGACGCCGATGGTTTTATGCACGGAGTAGAGGATTTTAAGAGACTCGACGGTCTCCGCCGTGCGCGGAATATTTTCGCCGATCAGGCCAAGCGCCAGATCGGTCAGGATCAAAAGCGCGATGACCCAGTGAAACAAACGGGCGATCAGACCGTAGCGGGTGTCGGTGTTGGCCAGCATTGTGAAACCTTACGTTGGGAGGAAGTATTTGACTCACTCTAACGTCATGCGGCACGTCAAGACACCTGATTTGCCCGCACAGGATTTGTGCGAAGGCGCGCGCGATTTCCCTATGGCCCAGCAAGAAGGGCGCCACAACGGACGCCCTTTTCTCAGCTCTGGCAAAGATCAAAAGGTGCGCGTCCACCCGATTGAGGCCGAGATTTGGCTCATGTTCAAATCTACCGTGCCGCCGGTTGGGCCGCCCGGCGTCATTTCCGGGCCGGAGACGGTGTTTTCCGGCACATAAGAGATCGAAAAATCAATCCGGTCGCGCGCGTTCACCTGACGCGATCCGCCGAAAGAAAAGTGATCTTCGACCACGCCGGGTGCCAAGATGCCAAAGGTCACATCATCCGCGCCCACCGGGTTCGTTGCATGCGCATATCCCACGCGCCAGGTCATATCCGGCGTGGCTTTCCATTCGGCCCCCAGACGGATCACCTCAACATCTTCCCAACCAAAACCTGCGCCACCATCGGCCCCAAGCGGGCCTGCAGACATTGAATTGGCCACCGCGGACACATCGGAGTAAAAGATTTTCTGATAATCCAACAGGAAAGCCAGATCAGAGGTCGGTTGATAGGCCAGACCAACGGTCACAGAGGCCGGAATGTCGAAATCGCCGCCGCCCGCAAACAGCCCGGCATATTTGTCGAACTCGGACATGTTGAATTTCGTTTGCGCCGCAAGGCCGAGGGTCCATTGATCGCTCATCTCATATTGCAAACCAACCCGAAGGCCGAGGCCGGTGGAATAGTCATAGCCATTGTCGGTGAGCGCCGTTGGATCAACGGATATGCCGGAAAACGCCGCAAGCCCCTTGGCCTCAAACGCCTGCACCGCCAAAGTCGGCGCGATGCCATAAGACAGCCGCCCAAGCTTTTGCGCATAGGTAAGCGAGACGAAAAGCTGGGTCAAATCCACCCCTGAGGCCCCGCCACAAAACACCCCCGTGCCACCGCCACAATTGGCATTGGGCACGGCATCATATGTCGTGTTCATCCCGCCATTGCCATAGGCGGCAAAATTGACCACCGCGCCATTTGCCAGCGGCAGGTTATAGGCCGCATTGGGGACCGGGAAAAACGATTTGCCGCTCTCCACAGAACCGGAGGGAACAAAGCCCGTGCTGTCCCCTGTGAAACCACGGTTCGGGGAAAACGCCTGAAGGCCGAAACTCATTTCACGCCCCACAGTGGCGACACTTGCCGGGTTGATTGCGCCGGACATGGCATCTTGGGAATAGGCAACCCCTGCGCCCGCGACACCGCGTTGGGCCGGGCCATAGCCCAGCGCAAAATAGCCTTCGGTCGCAGTGGCGGTTTGAGGCAGAGCACCAGCCATCAGGCACAGCACAACAGGTCCCGCAAAACGGGTTTGATCTTTGACGAACATCCTTTCCCTCCATTGTTGGTCGGGGGTGCAACCGCACTCCTCCTTGCGGTGAGATCGCGCCCGACTCCGCGTCACGCAAAATATCCCGCGACACTGTGCAAATCAGTTATGGGATCACAGCGCTGTGATCTCCATCAACTTATGCGAATATTTAAGATCATGCGACGCATTTTTCCGCCGCACGGCAGCGTCCGACACGCCGCAACGCAACAGGGCTTTTCCGATCCCCGCGTTCAGAGTATATCGCGGGAATGACTCAGAACCCGCCAAACCTCCGCCCCGACCTTGCGCCCAAAGCGCAGTTTGACACTGCGCCCCGTGACGGCCAGCCCACAATTGGGATGGTCTCTTTGGGCTGCCCCAAAGCCTTGGTCGACAGCGAACGCATTCTGACGCGCTTACGCGCCGAGGGCTATCAGATCAGCGCCGATTATGCCGGGGCCGATGCGGTGATCGTGAACACCTGTGGGTTCTTGGATTCAGCGAAAGCCGAGAGTTTGGAAGCCATCGGTGAGGCCTTGCAGGAAAACGGCAAAGTCATCGTCACCGGCTGTTTGGGGGCTGAGCCTGAGTATATCACCGGGGTCCACCCAAAGGTCCTGGCGGTCACCGGCCCGCATCAATATGAACAGGTGCTGGATGCCGTCCACGGTGCCGTGCCGCCCTCCCCCGATCCGTTCATTGACCTACTGCCCGCCTCCGGTGTCAGCCTGACCCCGCGCCATTTCAGCTATCTGAAAATTTCCGAAGGCTGCAACCACGCCTGTAAATTCTGCATCATCCCGGACATGCGCGGCAAATTGGCCTCTCGCCCGGTCCATGCGGTGCTGCGCGAGGCGGAAAAACTGGTCGAGGCGGGCGTCAAGGAACTCTTGGTGATCTCTCAGGACACCTCTGCCTATGGTTTGGATCGTCGCTATTCGACCCACCCGTGGAAAGACCGCGAGGTGCGCAGCCACATCACCGATCTGGCACGCGAGTTGGGGCAATTGGCCTCTGCCGACGACCTTTGGGTGCGGCTGCATTACGTCTACCCCTACCCGCATGTGCGAGAACTGATCCCTTTGATGGCGGACGCGGGCAATGCGGTACTGCCCTACCTCGACATCCCGTTCCAACACGGCCACCCGGATGTTTTGAAACGCATGGCGCGGCCTGCGGCCTCGGCCAAGGTTTTGGACGAGATCGCCGCCTGGCGGGCCATGTGCCCGGACATCACCCTGCGCTCGACGTTCATTGTCGGCTACCCCGGTGAGACCGAGGCGGAGTTTGAATATCTGCTCGATTGGCTGGACGAGGCGCAATTGGACCGCGTGGGATGTTTTCAATACGAAAACGTCGCGGGGGCACGCTCGAACGCCCTGCCCGATCATGTGACCTCTGAGATCAAACAAGAGCGTTGGGACCGGTTCATGGAACGGGCACAAGCGATTTCCGAGACCAAATTGGCGGCCAAAGTTGGGCAAACCATGCAAGTGATTGTGGACGACATCGACGAAGACGGCATCGCCACCTGCCGCACCAAAGCCGATGCCCCCGAGATTGATGGCAACCTGTTTATTGACGCGGGGACTGAGGGGCTGAGTGTTGGGGATTTGGTGACTGTCGAGGTGGATGAGGCTGGAGAGTATGATTTGTGGGGTTGCCTCCGTTAAAAAATGGTCCGGGGGATCATTTCTCGGAGGCAACGCGCGGGAGTGCTGAAGGCACGGAGCGCCGGGAAGAGTCTGACAATCAGTCCAGAGGCTGATTATACGAGTTTGCGCGCCGAACACTGGAAGTGTGGCGCGCAGCGCTATTGTCCCAAAGCCTCAGCTACTTCGAAGCCCAATTTTGTCACTTCAAAAATTTCACCTTTACTACCACGTGATCGAACCAAACTTTGTCGGACAAGTTCCTCTATAGCAGCTTCGACTTCCGCCAGCCCACGGCGAGTTCCATCATGCATGATTTCTTCCCCACCCACTGAAAACGCAGTGCCGCCAATATAACTACGCTGCATGATTATGCCCGATTTATCGTTGACAGCAGCTATAAGAAGCTTTCGTGCCATAGGTGATAAAGAATCGGCAATTGCATTATTTTTACGCCCTCTCGACGTTTCAATTTCTTCTTTAGTTTCTAGGCTGACCTGAGCTGCTTCTTGCAGAACTTGCTCATCTTGAATCTGAAGTCTTTCTTCTGCAGCACGAATACGCCCTTGGCTTTCAACGATAGCAACATCTCGACCGGTCTTAGCTTCAAGCTCTTGTGCTTCTTTTTCATACTGACGTTTACGCTTATCGCTGGCTTCCCCCTCCTGAAGTTTAGCAAGCGCCAAGTTCGCTTTTTTCGCTACCCAAGCACCACCAAACTTTACCCATGGCGCGAGCCAAGCCAAAACTAGCCCGCCAACCAAAGGAAAAATCAGCGTGCTCCAGAGTGATGTATGTGAATCAAAATATGCCAGTCGTTCAGCAGCAGTGTCATCTGCAAAAAACAAAAAGAATAACGCACGCCAGTTACATGCCAAATATATGAAAAGTATGGACCCAAGAATAGGGCTTCTAATTCTCTCATCCCATGCGTCGAAGATTGACTTCAAAAAGTCCATTTAAAATCCCCCAAAACTAGTTCGAAATGATCACAGTTTTATCCGGCAGTCCAGCGTCTGTCCTATGACCCCATTGCCCTCCAAACCTCCACAGGGTTAAATCACCCAAACGGAGGACCCCATGCTCAAAAACTACAAAGACCTGCTCGGCGCGGCGCTGGCGATGATTGAGACGATCCCGACTGAGGACGCGATCCAACTTATCAAGGACGAGAACGTCGTGTTTGTCGATCTCAGGGACCGCCGGGAGCTTGAGCGCGAGGGGCGTATTCCCGGTGCCTTCCACTGCCCACGGGGCATGTTGGAATTCTGGATTGACCCGGAAAGCCCTTATCACAAACCGATTTTTGCCGAGGGCAAGACATACGTGTTTTACTGCGCCTCGGCGTGGCGGTCGGCCTTGGCGACGAAAACCTGTGTCGAGATGGGGTTGGAGCCGGTGGCCCATGTCGGCGGCGGGTTTACGGCGTGGAAATTGCACGGCGGGCCTGTTGAAGAGGTCGAAAAGCACTAACTCTTAGACATGGATGAATCGACCAAAGTCCTTTTCAACGGTGAATGCCCGGTCTGTTCGACCGAGATCGGCCATTATGCGCGCTATGCGGGTAAAAACGGCCTGCCGATCCGGTTTGACGACCTGAACACGGCGGCGCGGGACGGCTGGGGCATCGGTAATCCCCCCATTTTTAACGGGGTGCGGTCGTAGAACTTATGCGGCCATTTTCAGTTTCATGGCGGGTGTTATGCCGCCGATGCCCATGTTGGGGCGGTCGTTGTTGTAAGTCCATAACCATTGAGTGGCGTGATCTTGGGCCTCCTCGATGCTTTCGATGATGGATTGGTCGAGCCGCTCATGCCTGACGGTGCGGTTGTAGCGCTCGATGTAAGCGTTTTGCTGAGGCTGGCCGGGTTGGATATGCTGGATGGTGACCCCATGTTTCTCGGCCCATTTCATCAGCTTTTCACTGATGTATTCGGGGCCATTGTCGACCCGAATGGTCCCGGGTTTTCCGCGCCACTCGATGATCCGCTCAAGGCTTCGGATCACACGCTCGGCGGGCAAGGAAAAGTCGACCTCGATGCCGAGGCCCTCACGGTTAAAATCATCCAAGACGTTCAGCAGCCGAAAGGCACGACCATCGCCGAGCCGGTCGGCCATAAAATCCATCGACCAGGTGACATTCGGTGCTTCTGGCACCGCCAGCGCATCGGGCTTGTCCCTCTTCAGCCGTTTACGCGGCTTGATCCGAAGGTTCAGTTCAAGCTCGCAGTAGATCCGGTAAACCCGTTTGTGGTTCCATGGATGCCCCTTCACGTTGCGCAAATGCAGAAAACATAGCCCGAAACCCCAAGTCTTGCGGGCATCCGTCAGACCGGTCAGCAAATCAGCGATCTGCTCGTTCTCATCCCTCAGAAGTGGCTGTAGCGATAGCAGGTCTCGCTGACACCAAAAGCCCGGCAGGCCAGCGCAACGCTGACCCCGCGCCGCTCCACCGCTGTTGCGGCCATCTCTCGTCGCTGAGATGGCCCAACTACTTTTTTCCGAGGGCTTCCTTCAACAAATCGGCCTGCATGCTCAGGTCCGCATACATTCGCTTCAGCCTGCGGTTCTCTTCCTCAATGGCCTTCATCTGGCTGACCATAAACGCATCCATGCCGCCATACTTCGCCCGCCATTTGTAAAACGACGCGCTGCTCATGCCATGCTCACGGCACAACTCGGCCACCGCCACACCGCCTTCGGCCTGTCGCAGGATCGCAAGAATCTGCGCCTCAGTGTCTCTGCGGGTCTTCATTCGGAAACGCCTCGTTCATCTTGCCGAGAAAATTCTACTTCCGCAGCCCCTTACTTTCGGGGGGATTACCGCCCCCTCTCGGCGAGAGCATGCATTCATCTGCCGGGCAACGGAATATAATCATTCACACAAACGAACCTGCGCCTCCAATGCTCAAACCGTTCTGAAGCCCCATTTCATTTGACGGCGAACAATGCTGCGCGCGTCTGATGGATGGGGTCGTCGGCATCTTGCTGGGTCATGGACAGCGTAATGACGGGCTGACATTCTATCAACGCGAAAGAAAAACGCGTTGCTCTACATTCAGTCGAAATTGACTCCCAAATGCGCAGCAAGCACTTCGACAATCTTGGTCGGATCGCTTTTCCATTCCCGCATTGTAACAGTCACAGTCGTCCACCCAAAAGCCTCCAGCAAAATGGCCCGTTCGGTCAGAACTTCCAAGGTGGCATTGCTGGCATATGTCTCTTTGCTGTCAATCAGGATAGCCAGTTTAAAGTCGGGTTCATCCGTGCGGCGGGCGGCCACGTCGACGCAAAAGCGGGACATGCCGTGGTTGACCACGGCAAAACATCCGCGCGCCTGCAAGGCAGCGGCAATCTGCTCTGCGGCCACGTTCCCCGGCTTCTCGCGTTGATCTGTACTGCCCGATACCGCCTTAAGCGCCATATCTGCGCCAGGCCCGTCCCCGGTTGAGGCAAGTTGCGCATACCGCAGGAACGTCTTTAGCGCGTTAGCCCCAGCGTTGTAATCGTTGGTGACCTGCTCGGATGTGATCGAAGACACAACGATCATGTTTTCCTTCGCACGCGAAAAGATAACATTCAGGCGTTTTTCGCCTCCGACTTTGTTGATGGGGCCAAAGTTCATCCGCATTTTGCCACTTGCCGGCGGAGCGTAACAGATTGATAGCAAAATAATGTCACGCTCATCGCCCTGCACATTCTCAAGGTTCTTGACGAACAGTCCGATGAATTCGCCATCCTTTTCGCGTTCATATTCCGCATCAAGTCGACGGGCAAAGCCCTCGTCAGTGCGCGCCAATTCGTTCAGCGCGGTTTCAACCTCGGATTGCTGAGCCTCCGAAAAGGCAACGATGCCAATGGTCTTGCCACTGTCCTGTGCGAGGATGTCGCGCAGGACGTGGGCGATATAGCGGGCCTCCTCGGCGTTGCGTCGCAGGGCATAAACACCGCCCTTGACCATATGATAGGAAATCGGACGGGCCAAAACTTCGGATGCGCTCAACGGGGGGACGCCCGCATCCGCCACATGGATTTCAGGGTCCTCTTGCCGGTTACGCACCGATGGAATTGTCAACAAACGCCCGCCGTAGAATGCGCGATTGGAGAAACTGATCAGCTCTTCACTGCGCGACCGATAGTGCCAACTGAGCATTGTGGACTTCAAACGCTCTGCCGAAAGGGTCAGGAAACTGTCCTGATCCAGTTCAAAATTCAGATCTTCGTCAGCATCATCGAATTCCTCTGCCGCATCACCGCTGCCGAAGAACTTCGACGGCGGCAGTTGCATCTCATCTCCCACAACGATGATCTGCGGAGCGCGCATGACTGTCGGCACCGCGTCCTCAACGGGGATTTGCGATGCCTCATCAAAGATCACCACATCAAACAGATCGGAGTCGAGCGGCAGCACATCGGCCACCGAAAGAGGGCTCATCAGCCAGATCGGTTTCATATCAGGGATCAGCGCTCCGGCTGGGCCGTCCAGCATTTCGCGCGGAGACCGGAAAGCGCGGGTCTTTTTGAATTCATGCTCCAACGCCCGGCGCGCATTGGCATAGGATGATTTGCGCGCCCGATCCTCCATCGACAGATTGCGATCCATTTCAGCGGTGAGCGCGATATGGGCATCAAAATTTTCCATCGCACGCAACTCCAGCAGGCTGGCGTTGACCTTTTGCAATGCCTTGCGGCTGTCCGCGATCTTGGCGCGGGCGTGATCCAGCATGGCATGGTCAATGGCCGATAGGCCGGGGGTCTGGATCACGCTGCGCCGAACCGTTTCTGACAAGATGGCCGCGTGCAGCTGGTCTGTCGGCAAATCAAAGCTGCGCAGACAACGCCAGATTGATAGAGGCGCATCCGCCAGCGGCTGCAACATGAACTTTAGGTCGCGCAAACGCGGCCCGCTTTGTGCCAGCGCATCCAGTGCCGGGGCCAGATCCGCCAAGGCCAATGTATCCAACCCATCAATCAGTCCCGCCGCATCCTCCAACAGCCCTTCTATAACCGGGGCGTGGTGCGCCAACGCCAGTACCTGACGTTCCGTCCCCGCCGGGTCGCTGACCACGCTGGCAAGGATCGGATCGGCAGCAGCGCCGTCCACCATCCGGCCTGCGGCGCGCTCTGCAACAAGGTCCGACAGGGCTGCAAAATCGTTAAAACCGTAACGCCCAGCGGTTTGCCGTTCGGTTTCAACCAAGGCCTCTCTGGACGCATGCTCAGTATCAAGCAGCAACAGCAAATCGACGGCTGTGGGCGCAATTGCTGCATCCGCCGTCCGGGTGCGCGCCGCAATTGTTTTCTTCAGCTGCCGCCAAGGGCCAGACAGGAACGACAGGAACTTACCTTCCTTGTCCTGCGCCAGCCGCAGTGCTGTTTTGGTTTCCTCTTGGGTCAGCTTGTCAGTCCAGGCGGATGCCTTTTGCACCGCTTCAGCCAATAGGCGTCTTTTGTCGTCGACCTGACGCATATCGCCTTTGAACAGGCGGCTTTCGCGGCTGTCAGGGTCCAACAGGCCCAATTGACCGACCTCAGCCATCGGTGCGACACGCGCGGCAAAGCGAACTTGCGCGAAAGCGGCCCCGGCTGTCGTGACACCCCCAAACAGATCAGCTTCTGCCCCGCTAAGACGCGTAGCACGCGACGCCAGGTTTGCGGCCCGTTGCGGCACCTGATCCAGAGCATCGTCATCGCCCCAAAGCGCAGGGACCAACAAACGTTCGGGTCGTTCTGACAGGCTTTGCCCGCCCGCCAATCCTTTGGTCCCGTTCAGCGCGCGGTCTACCGCATCTTCATGTTCCAGCCAAACAGCCAGATCAGGCAAAGCCCCCCGATCATCATCGCCCAGATCGGGGGGATGTGCGTTCAGCGCACGGTCAATGACCCCATAAAGCGCCTCATCAGTACCAACCGCTGCGGTCGACATCGCCGTGATATGCACGCGTACATCGGCAAGCGCCTCCGAAACACGCCGTAGCAGCGCAGTCCGTTCCTGTGTCAGAATGGCCATTGTCTTTGGCCGGTCTTCTTCTGTCCAGCGGGTGTAAATCTCATCAAGTTCCTCAATGAATTCACGTTTATTTTGCTTGCTGTCGTGGACAAGACTGCACAGCGCGCCCAAACCCACCCCCGTCAGGCGGTTGAACACCACATCCAAGGCCGCGCGTTTTTCACACACAAAGAGCACACGTTTGCCCTGACTGATAAAGTCGGCAATCAGGTTGGTGATGGTCTGAGATTTTCCAGTGCCAGGCGGGCCCTGAATGACATAGCTTTCGCCACTGCGCGCATTCAAAACAGACTTTTCCTGACTGGGGTCCATTTCGATGACGGGATAGCGATGTTCCGGCTTGGGCAGCATGGGAATGCCGCCGACATCATAGCTGCGGTCATCAAATAGCAGATCAAAGGCCGCATTGGGCGACAGTTCACCAGCCAGCATGGCATCATAGTCGCGCACCAGCGACATCTTGCGATAGTTGAAATTGGCGAGGGTGACCGAGCAAAGATCAAAGCTCCAGTTAAACCGCCCATCGGTCTCCTGCGCGGCCGAAAACGTGGTCGCCTCACGCTCTGTCACAGCAGGTTCAACCATATGAGATGCATTGAACATGCGCGGCAACGGTCGCCCCATCACGGCCTGATTTGGGGCTTGTGCCGGAGTGACGTATTCCTTGAAAAGTTGCAGCCCCAGCGGGTTGTACCCCGGGTGATCATAGGAATATCGTATCCCGGACCGCGCCCGTTTGCCTTTGACCATGCCAACACGGCGCTTGTTGAACTGGTCCAGGCGCCGCCGCACCTTTTGGTGCAGCACCTTGATGCGCGGTTTGTCGGCGTATTCGAGGTGCACACCGGGTTCGCTGGACAGGATCTGCGTTTCAATCAGCCGATAAAGATCACGCAGCGCATCCGGCTGGGACATATCCACCGTTGTTGGCAGCTTGATTCCGAACAGTTTTTCCAGCGCAAAGGATAAGGCCGGGTTGACCTCGGCCACTGTATCCAGAGCTTGTAGGGTGAACACATCCTTCACACCCTTGCGCCGCTTCAACTCGGTCCGCAGCAACAAAAGGGGCGACGAAATCGGCGTGTGGGGATCGTTCTTGAGGTCATACCACCGCAAAAACACAGGCACCAATCGCAAAGGCGCTGCTCCATATTCCCGCGCGATCCTCGCACTTTCCGAACGGAGCTTGGACAGCACCGCTGGTGCAAATTGCATGTCTTCAAACCGGATATAATCCCGCAAGGCGATCTCTCTGCCTGACAACAACTTTTGCATAGCGAGGGCGTCTGCGGTGAACAGATCTTCCGATTTGATGGCCTGAAAATTCATCACCAACGGCACGGATGTTTCCGTCAGGTTCAATTCCGTCGAGACCGGCTTGTGATAAATCAACCGGTTGCGCCGGGTCATATCATATAAGCGGGCGCGCAACCGCTTCAGCAACTCACCCTTTGGCAAATCCGCCTCTGCCCCGAATGCGGCGCTGGTCGTCAGTTCATTCTCAAAGACCGATCCGATCATACGGTGGTTTTCAAACGCGCGGATCAGTGTGGGTACATCTTGTGCACGATCAAACCTTTCCAGTTCGGTCATCCGCTCAATCGCGCGACAGATCACAGGGCTCAGCCGGTTGTTCAAACTGGCCAGATCGCCGCGATACCGGATAAACGTTTCCAGCTGATCCTTCTGCCGAAAATCAAGGCCGGTTGCCAGCGAACCAAGGATCATACCCAGCCCATAGATATCAGTGATCGGGTCATGATGGCCCGCTTCGACCTCCCATGATCGGTATTCCGTCAGAAAACGCGGGGTGGCTACGGCATCATCTGCGACCCGGGCGTCATGCACCTCGGTTCCGGACGCATCATCCGAGGTCACTGTGAGCTCGCTGACCACCTTGATGCCACTTTTGGCGAGCACGTCCCTGCGACCGCTGACCGCGTGGATTGATGCCGGTGCCTCTACATCTGTCTGAACAAAGAACAAATGGCCATGATCCACTTTCAGCTTGCGCAAAGGAAACAGCGGAGCCACCTGCCCGGCCTCGTGCGCCTCTGCGACCTGTTGCATCAAGGGCAGAATTGCAGCCAACAAATCCTCATTCCCGATGGAATGCGCTTCATTCCACGCATGCAGAAGCTCAAAGAACCCTTGTTCGGCCGCATCAATCATGTGCTACCTCCTTGATGGCTTTCTGCAATGCGGCCAGCTTTTTGGGGGGCACACCGAGGTCCTGGGTGATGCGCGGCGTGATCGCATCCTCCAATCCATGTTGGCGGGCAAATTCCATCGCCTTGAGCAGGGGTTCATCTTCAAGGTCAGGATCAGCCGCCGCAAAATCAAGCAGAACCGAGGCCAAGTAATCCCTCACATCATCGCTCGTCTCGGAAAGGGCGGTCAGCGCCATATCTTCAGGCGGCCTCAATGTGATGTCTAAATCGGGGAAAAACGCACGGGCGTGCGCCTCAACCTCTTCGGATTCCACCCAGTCAGCGGCCAAAAATTGCTGGATCATCGCACGTGTCAGATCGGTCAGTTTACGCTGCGCAAGCAGGTCCAGCCGCTCCAATCGGACTTCTCCTTCCACCAATTCCGGCAGACGCACATCAGCCGCCTCTTTGTCCCTGGCCCAATCGGCCAATGCAATCGCGCGGACGTATGTCTCAGGGTGCGACACCCCGCTCGAGCCGTCCTTCTTATTCAAATCAAGCGCCTCCGCCGCCTGTCGCAGATACGTCTCGACCGAAAACTTTTTCAGCCCGGACCCCACTTTGATCAACAGCGAAATCGCCGCATCCCGGTCGCCACAAACCATAAATCCGACCCGGTCGGCAAAGATTTCCTGATAAATTTGCGACAGCCAAAGTGACTGCAGATGCGCAGGATGCGCACCGTTTTCACCGCACATCCAACCCAGCATCCGGTCGGCTGTGAAATAGCGCCCGTCCTCGCGGGTCTTGTGCAGGTAATGCGCCATCTCGTGGCCTAAAAGGCAGCGCAGCTCGGCGTCGCTGAGGATATCAAGCGTCTCACCCTCGAACATGATGTTGACCTCGTCGGGGGTATAGACCAACGCAGCATTCCGGTGCTGCCCAGTGCCCTGATAAAGACTAAGCGGCACGTCAATGTCCAACGCTTCTTTCACCTCGGCGGCGGCGGCAAACAAGGTGTCATGAGACCCCGCATCCAATCGCACTGCATTTTTCAGCAGCATCAGCCGGTTCTCATCAAAGGCCTGTTCTGTCAGCTTATCAGAGGCAAACCAAGCCCAGATATCAGCCTCCTCGCGCTGCAAAAAATCGGCAAGTGCATTGTGGTAATACAAAAAGGGGGGAATCTCGGACAAAAGCTCTACTCGTGCAAGAACTGGACGTGATGGTCGCCAAGGGGAACGGTACAATCTTGGCCAAGTCATAGCAAAAGGAAATTGACGCCCCATCATCAAGCGGCAAGGCGCTTTTCAGCGGTGACAACGGGACCAATCCAGCCCGAGTTTTCGAAATACAGGCGCAGCCGGTCGGCATTGATCCGGCTGGTACACGCTGCGCGCGTATGGACGGTCAAGTATGATCGCTGTGTCTTTACCGCGAAGGACCGCTCTCGTGACACTGGCCACATCGCAGCACCAAAAGTACGGCACATGCAAACGGATGCTACAATATCAATAGCCTGTGTTAGCAATAGTCGAGGTTGTCCCGCGGGGCGGCACTGAGACGGCAACGATTATCGCGAAGGCATGAGCTGCATATCCCCATGCGATCAACCCTGATTCTGAAAAATATCGGCCGCGTGATCTGAAAGGAACTGAGCACGCATATTGGGAGTTCCGCCAAAGCTACCGGTCATTGAGAACGCAGCGAAGGGCGGAAACGAGCCGATTCTGTTGAAAAGCACCATGTTGCGCGTGCAGAAATTCAGCCCTTAAATAGGGCGCGAGCGCCTTTGCTGTCAGGCTTTTCGCGTTTGCTGCGGTGCCGGAAAGGTCTTGGCCAGCTTGCGGAGGTTTTGGTCGGTTGCAGAGAGGAGAAATTCGTCATTTGCACCGTATGGCCCGCGCAATCGCAATCGTCCCAGCCCAAGGAGGCGTTTGCGTTGTGCGAAGAGCACCTCAACCTCCTTTCGCAACCTCATTGAGATCGCATACTGCTTGGTCTTGGCAATATCGCGGGCGACCTGTCGGTCATCTTCGTGGTCTGCGCGGGTAATCTTGCGCGCATCGGCTTTGGGGCAGCATTTCATTTTTATAGGCAGGCATGACCGGTGTGTTTTAGGGCCTGAGACTTGGCGACGCCTTTGCCGGTCGGGCCACAGGGTGGATCGGAATAATTTCGACGGACCTGTTTCAAGGGGTCGCCTTCCGGGCAAACATACCTGCCCTTCCCCCATCAGGAGGCGGGTTGCTCTTCCAACTCCAAAGTAAGCGCTACAGGCGCGCCTGCGTGATCATACCCACAAACTTCAGATCTCAGAATGAGGCGAGGGCTTCGGCCCAGCAACAATGACCACAGCAGATAATGCGCTAAAGGCATTTGCTAAACACGCCGCAACCGCTGTGTCCAAGGCTGCAAATGTCCTGTCCCTGATCAATACGCAAAACTTCAATATTCATCCTTAGTCTGGCGAGGGCGCCGTGAACATGCGCGTCGCACGAACGGCCCGTTGCCATGCGCCGTATTTGGCGTCACGATCCTCTGCCGTCATGGTGGGGATAAACTGCCGGTCGCAAGACCACATGTTGGCAAAACCTGATTGATCCGGGTAAAGGCCCGCGCGACTGCCTGCGAGCCATGCCGCCCCCATGGCGGTGGTTTCTTGGCACGCAGGACGATCAACGGGTGTGCCGATAATGTCGGACAGGAATTGCATGGTCCAATCTGACGCGCTCATACCGCCATCAACCCGCAGGATCGCATCCCCGTCTGGCGCGCGCCAATCGCGGTGCATCGCCTCTAAGAGATCGCGCGTCTGATACCCCACAGATTGCAATGCCGCGCGGGCGAATTCGGCAGGCCCCGAATTGCGCGATAGGCCAAAAATTGCCCCACGCGCCTCGGCATCCCAATAGGGCGCTCCAAGTCCGGTGAAGGCGGGCACCATGATCACGGGCTGTTCCTCGTCGGCGGCGGCTGCCAAGGGTTGGGTTTCTGTCGCATCCCGGATCATTTTCAACCCGTCTCGCAGCCATTGAACCGAAGCCCCGGCGATAAAAATCGAACCTTCGAGTGCATAGGTGGGTTTGCCGTCCAGTTGATAGGCGATGGTGGTCAACAAACGGTTTTGCGAGGTGACGGGCGTGTCGCCAGTGTTCATCAAGGCAAAACAGCCAGTGCCATAGGTGGATTTCAACATGCCGGGCCGAAAGCAGGCCTGACCGATTGTGGCCGCCTGTTGATCTCCTGCGACACCCAGAATGGGGATGGGACGCCCGAACAGGTCGGGGCGCGTCATACCAAAATCGGCGGCACAATCACGGACCTCGGGCAGCATATCCATAGGGATGCCCAAGAGCTCACAGATCGTCGTGCTCCAACGTCCTTTGCGAATATCATACAACAGGGTGCGGGCCGCATTGGTGGCATCGGTGGCATGGGTTTTGCCACCCGTCAGCTTCCAGATCAAATAGCTATCGACGGTGCCGAACAAAAGATCCCCGGCTTTGGCCGCAGCGCGCGCGCCCTCGACTGTGTCGAGCAGCCATTTGACTTTGGTGCCCGAAAAATACGGATCAATCAGCAATCCGGTGCGGTCGGTGAACATCTGTTCATGACCCTCAGCGCGCAAATGTTCACAGATCGCAGCGGTGCGGCGGTCTTGCCAGACGATGGCATTATGGATGGGCTGGCCGGTCTTGCGGTTCCAAATCACGGTGGTTTCGCGCTGGTTGGTGATGCCAATGGCGGCAATGTCGCGCGTGTCTACATTGGCCTTTTCGATGACCTCACGACAGGTGCCTGCGGTCGTGGACCAGAGGTCAGACACATCATGTTCGACCCAACCGGAGTGTGGGAAATGTTGCGGGAATTCTTCTTGGGCAACAGCCGTTATCTGCAACTGAGCGTCAAACAAAATCGCCCGACTGGAGGTCGTGCCCTGATCAATGGCAAGAATATGTGTCATGAGGGTCCTCCCCGTTCAGGCAAAATGGCCGGACTTCAGACGTCGGGCACAAAACGGGGCGCAGCAAATCTGCTGCGCCCCAGCAAGGGTCATGCGTTTATTAGTTCCAAGAGGAAACCAGTTCGTCATAGCCGATGGTCATCGGGGTTTCATCCTCGTCGGCCAACATAGGCTTCGGTGCGCCCGGCTGTTCCAACCAATAGCTGTCATCCTCTTTGTCGTTGAGAACCGGACCAAGATCACCTTGGATTCCAGCGCGTTCCAGACGCGCCATCACGCTTTCCATATCGTCACACAGTTGATCGAGCGCCTCTTTCGAGGTTTTCGCACCAGACATTGCGTCGCCGATGTTCTGCCACCACAGCTGTGCAAGCTTCGGATAATCCGGCACATTTGTGCCCGTGGGCGACCAACGGACGCGGTCGGGCGAGCGATAGAATTCAACCAGACCCCCAAGTTTGTTGGCGCGATCTGTGAAGTGATCGGAATTGATGGTGGACTCGCGGATAAACGTCAGACCAACATCAGATTTCTTCACATCTACCGTCATAGAGGTGACGAATTGTGCGTAAAGCCATGCGGCCTGGGCCCGATCCACCGGGGTGGATTTCATCAAGGTCCAGCTGCCCACATCTTGGTAGCCAACTTTCATGCCCTCTTCCCAATAGACGCCATGCGGGCTTGGGGCGAGGCGCCATTTTGGTGTACCATCTTCGTTCATCACAGCATCAGAGGCGACCAGAGGCGCGACAAAGGTGGTGTACATGAACATCTGTTGCGCGATGTTGCCCTGCGCCGGAACCGGCCCCGCCTCCGAGAAGGTCATGCCCGCTGCTGAGGGCGGTGCGTAATCTTGCAACCACTTGATCGCCTTGTCGATGGCATAGACAGCCGCAGGAGAGTTCGTCGCACCGCCGCGATCGACACAGGCGCCAACGGGTTGTGATTTGTCATTCACACGGATGCCCCATTCGTCGACCGGAAGCCCGTTCGGTTCACCCTTGTCGCCCATCCCGGCCATGGACATCCACGCGTCGGTGTAGCGCCAGCCAAGGCTGGGGTCTTTCTTGCCGTAATCCATGTTGCCGTAGACTTCGACGCCATCAATGGTGCGTCCGGTAAAGAATTCGGCAATGTCTTCATAGGCTGACCAGTTCACCGGCACACCGAGATCATAGCCGTAGGCCTCTTTAAAGGCCGCTTTTATGTCAGGGTCATTGAACCAGTCATAGCGGAACCAATAGAGGTTCGCGAACTGTTGGGTCGGGAGCTGATACAGGTCACCATCTGGGGCGGTGGTGAATTGTGTGCCGATAAAATCGGCGAGGTTCAGCGTCGGCGAGGTCACATCCTTGCCCTCATTCGCCATCCAGTCGGTCAGGTTGCGCACCTGTTGATAGCGCCAGTGGGTGCCGATCAGATCAGAGTCGTTGACATAAGCGTCATAGATGTTTTCGCCAGACTGCATTTGGGTCTGAAGCTTTTCGACCACATCGCCTTCGCCAATCAAGTCATGCGTGACATTGATCCCTGTGATGGCTGCGAACGCAGGAGCAAGCACTTGAGATTCGTATTCATGGGTGGTGATGGTTTCGGAGACCACGTTGATCGACATGCCCTGAAACGGTTGAGCGGCATCAATGAACCACTGCATTTCTGCTTCTTGATCGGCACGAGACAGGGTCGACATGCCCGCAATTTCGTTGTCCAAAAAATCAGTCGCTGCGGCCATATCGGCCCAAGCGGGTTGGGTAAGCGCAAGCGCCAATCCCAGAGCCGTCGATGATTTCAGTAAGACGTTCATGATAGGTTTCCTCCCTTTAGTTGAACGTAGACGTAGAGCCAGCCTGAACCTCTTCCCTTTTCAAGCCGGAGTTTGTCAGCACCTAAACCCAGCGGAATACCGCTGCGGCATAGACCAGACAGGCAATCAAGGCGTAGGCTTGTGGGCCGAAGCCCAAACCAAGCCATGCCAGATTGATAAACGCGGACCCCAAGAGTGTGATGAACAACCGATCCCCCGCGTGGTTTCGATCTGTAGAATGCCCCTGCGAGGCATCTCAGGGAATTTGATCGCCAGCACCGTGAACGTGGCCAAAAGCGCTGCGATGATGAGAAAAAAAGTGGCTGTGGGCCATGTCCAGGCCATCCAGTCAAGCATAACGAATTCCTTTCAAGCGGCGCATTCTTTACACCCGTCCGAGGGCAAAGCCCTTGGCGATGTAGTTGCGCACGAAATAGATGACCAAAGCACCGGGAACGATGGTTAGGACACCCGCGGCGGCCAGCACGCCCCAGTCGACACCCGCGGCCCCGACGGTGCGGGTCATGGTGGCGGCAATGGGCTTGGCGTCCACGGAGGTCAGAGTGCGGCTCAGCAGCAATTCGACCCAAGAGAACATGAAGCAAAAGAACGCCGCGACGCCGATGCCGCTTGCGATGAGCGGCGTGAAGATTTTCACGAAAAACGCCGGGAACGAATAGCCGTCGATATAGGCGGTCTCGTCGATCTCCTTGGGCACCCCCCGCATGAAGCCTTCCAAAATCCAGACCGCGAGCGGCACATTGAACAGGCAATGCGCCAGAGCCACCGCAATGTGCGTGTCGAAGAGGCCGATGCTGGAATAAAGTTGAAAGAACGGCAGAGCAAACACGGCAGGCGGCGCCATGCGATTGGTCAAAAGCCAAAAGAACAGGTGCTTGTCGCCCATAAAGCTGTAGCGGCTGAATGCATAAGCGGCCGGTAGCGCGACGGCGAGGCTGATGGTCGTGTTCATCACCACATAGATCAGCGAGTTGACGTAGCCCATGTACCAACTCGGATCGGTGAGAATGGTCGCATAGTTTTCGAACGTCAAATTGCGCGGCCACAGGCTAAAGGCACCGAGAATTTCAGAGTTGGTCTTGAGGCTCATGTTGAGCAACCAATAGATCGGCAGCATCAAAAACAGCAGGTAAAGCCCCATCACCAAGGCCCCGCCTGAGGGGCGCATCCGTTTGGACCTGGTGCGCGGTGTGTCAATTTTCATCTTGCCCGTCTGGGTAACGATTTCTGGAATTGCGGTCCCGGTCATTTATTTGCCATCCCTTTTATCAATCGTTGTCATCACCGTGTAAAACACCCAACTGATCGCCATAATTGTCAGGAAATACATCAGGCTAAAGGCGGCGGCGGGTCCAAGATCGAATTGCCCCAAGGCCATTTTTACAAGATCGATGGAGAGGAAGGTGGTCGCGTTGCCCGGACCGCCTCCCGTCAAAACGAAAGGCTCGGTATAGATCATGAAACTGTCCATAAAGCGCAGCAGGATCGCGATCATCAACACGCCAGCCATCTTGGGCAACTCAATGTAGCGAAACACGGCCCAACGGCTGGCTTGGTCGATTTTCGCCGCTTGATAATAGGCATCAGGGATCGACCGCAGACCGGCATAGGCCAGAAGCGCCACGAGAGAGGTCCAGTGCCAGACATCCATCACGATCACAGTGATCCACGCGTCCATCGTATCTTGGGTGTAGTTGTAATCCACCCCCAGCGCGTCCAGCGTGTATCCCAAAAGCCCAATATCGACGCGGCCAAAGATTTGCCAAATGGTGCCAACCACGTTCCATGGGATCAACAACGGCAGCGACATCAAAACAAGACAGAACGAGGACCAAAAGCCCTTTTTCGGCATATGCAGCGCAACATAAATCCCCAGCGGCACCTCAAGGGCCAAAATGATGCCCGAGAACATCAACTGACGCCCCAACGCGTTCCACATCCGATCTGAATGCAGCATGTCATCGAACCAATCGAGGCCCGCCCAGAAAAACTGGTTGTTCCCAAACGTGTCTTGCACGGAATAGTTCACCACGGTCATCAGCGGAATGACGGCGGAAAAGGCGACAAGGATCAGCACGGGCAGGACAAGGAACCATGCTTTTTGATTGACGGTCTTATTCATGCGGCGTCCCCTTTTGCGCTGATGCGCCAGTCATTGGCGTAAACATTGATCCCTTCGGGCGCAAAACTGATCCGGTCTGTCCCTGCGGGAATGTCGATCCCCTCCCCGAGGACCGCGTTTGTTTCGCGCCCCTCGACGGTCAGGCGGACAATCTTGTGGCGGCCGACGTCTTCGACACGGTTGATCTGCGCGGGAATGCCCGCGCCGCCTGCGTTCAGCCGGATGAATTCAGGGCGCACGCCAAGCTGTGTTTTGCCATCTGCCACATAGGTGCCACCCAGATCGACGGCAGTATTGCCCACCCGGGCGATGGCCCCCTCAATCGTCGCCTCAAACAGATTCATACCGGGCGATCCGATGAAATAACCCACAAAAGTATGGGCTGGGCGTTCAAACAGGTCTTGGGGCGTTCCGATTTGAACAACGCGACCATCATACATAACCACGACCTTATCGGCGAAGGTCAGAGCCTCGGTTTGGTCGTGGGTCACATAGATCATGGTGTGGCCGAAATCCTGATGCAGTTGCTTGAGCTGCGTGCGCAATTCCCATTTCATATGCGGGTCAATCACTGTCAGGGGTTCGTCAAACAACAGCGCATTGACGTCTTCGCGCACCATGCCGCGCCCAAGCGAAATCTTTTGTTTTGCATCTGCTGTCAGGCCGCGGGCTTTGTGATCCAGCTCCGCCTCCATATCAATCATCTTACCGACGCGCTGCACGCGACGTTTGATTTCGGCGGCGTCCATGCCACGGTTTTTCAAGGGAAATGCAAGATTTTGCCGCACCGTCATCGTGTCATAGACAACGGGGAACTGAAACACCTGCGCGATGTTGCGGTCTGCCGTGGGGGACGTCGTCACATCGGTGCCGTCGAATAATACGCGACCCTGAGAGGGAATCAACAAGCCGGAAATGATGTTCAAAAGTGTGGACTTACCGCAGCCGGACGAGCCCAAAAGCGCATAGGCCTCACCATCGGCCCAATCGTGGTTCAGTTCCTTAAGCGCAAAATCGTCCTCACATTTTGGATATGGCAAATAGGAATGCGCGAGGTTCTCAAGTGTGATCTTGGCCATGTTATACCGTCTCCGCATAAGGGGCAGAGGCGACAAGCGCGCCGTCCTCAGCAAACAGATAAATCCGCGATGTATCGAGATAGACGGGCAGCTTTTGACCCGGTTTCAGGTCGCGCACGCCGTGGATCAAACCGACCCATTTCGCGTCAAAATGCGATAGGTGCACAAAGGTTTCCGAGCCGGTGATTTCCATCACGCCAAGCGTTGCATCAAAGCCAAGCTTGCCGTCTCCCGGCTCCAACGAAAGGTGGTTGGGCCGGAACCCCAGCATATATTTGCCATCCGCGACAGTGTTGTCCACTGCGGGCATGCTCTCTTGATGCCCAAAGTGCATCAAGTCGCCCCGCTTTTCGACATGCAGAAAGTTCATCGGCGGATCAGAGAACACGCGTGCGGTCGTGGCATCCATCGGGTTGCGATAGACCTGTGCCGTCGGACCGAATTGTGTCACACGGCCCTCCCAAAGGGTTGCGCAATTGCCGCCCAACAACAGGGCTTCTTCTGGCTCCGTGGTCGCATAGACAAAGATCGACCCGGATTCTGCAAAGATGCGCGGAATTTCAGCGCGCAACTCTTCGCGCAATTTGTAATCCAAGTTCGCCAGCGGCTCATCAAGCAATACCAGACCGGCATTTTTGACCAAGGCGCGCGCCAAAGCGCAGCGTTGTTGCTGACCGCCAGACAGTTCAAGCGGCTTGCGGTCCAACATCGGGGTCAACTGCATCAACTCCGCCGTCTTGCGCACGCGGCTGTCGATCTCCGCAGCCTCAAGCCCCATCAATTTCATCGGCGAAGCAATATTGTCGTAAACCGTCATCGCCGGATAATTGATGAATTGCTGATAAACCATCGCGATTTTGCGATCTTGGACGCGGTTCCCGGTGACATCCTCACCGTTCCAGAGAATGCGCCCCTGGGTCGGGACATCAAGCCCCGCCATCAGGCGCATCAAGGTCGTTTTGCCCGACGAGGTTGGCCCCAACAGCACATTCATCGTGCCGTTTTCGAGCGTCAGATTGGTCGGATAGATAAAGGTCTTGCCGCCAGCAACATAGCTGACGTCATCAAGTTCAAGTGTCATGCAATGTCCTTTGCGTGTGCTCGCCGCTCGGCCATGTAGCTTTCAAGGGCGCTGGCCTCTACTGTGCGCAAGCCCAGTTTGCTGCGCCGCCACAGAACATCCTCTGCGGTGCGGGCAAATTCGCGATCCATAAGCCAATCGACCTCTACGGCGGTCAATGTCGCGCCAAAATCCTGTCCAAGATCCCCGGCCGTTCTGGCAGCCCCATAGATATCGCCGACCTCGGTGCCATATGCACGCACAAGACGCCGCGCCCAGCGATCGGTCAGAAAGGGATAAGTTTGGCGCAGATCGGCGACGAGGCGCGCAACCCCGTCGACGGGAAAATCCCCTCCGGGCATGGCCACCCCTGCTGTCCATGGGCCTTGCGCCACGGCCAGACGGGTGCCGATTTTCTCAAGCGCGCTTTCGGCGAGGCGGCGATAGGTCGTGATCTTACCACCAAAGATATGCAGCGCAGGCGCACCAGCACTGTCATCAATCTTCAGCGTGTAATCCCGCGTCGCCGCCGTCGCGGAACTCGCGCCGTCATCATAAAGTGGACGCACGCCGGAATACGTCCAGACGATGTCCTCTTCGCTGATCGGCTTTTTCAGATAGGCATTCACGAACTCAATCATGTAGCGCTTTTCTTCGGCGGTGCAGACCGGCTTTTGCGACAGATCGTCGTGTTCATTGTCAGTGGTGCCGATCAGGGTGAAATCCGTTTCATAGGGGATCGCGAACATGATCCGCCCGTCGGTGCCTTGGAAAAAATAGCATTTGTCATGATCAAACAAACGCTTGATCACGATATGGCTGCCGCGCACAAGCCGGATATTGTCGCTGCTGTTGGACCCGATCTGTTGGCGTAAGATTTGGCCGACCCACGGGCCGCCCGCGTTGACAACCATGCGGGCGCGCACATCGTGGGTGTCACCAGTTTCAACATCCTGCAGCGTCACAATCCAGATGCCATCCTCGGACTTGGCGGAGACAACTTTGGTCCGAAGCAAGATTTTTGCGCCCCGTGCCTGCGCATCGCGTGCGTTTAAAACCACAAGACGTGAATCCTCGACCCAGCAATCGCTATATTCATAGGCTTTGGCAAAAAGTGGTTTGAGTGGCGCGCCTTCTGGCCCCTGCTTGAGATCAAGCGTCTGAGTGCCGGGAAGGATTTGTCGTCCGCCCAACGTGTCATACATCAACAAGCCAAGCCGGATCAGCCAAGAAGGCCGACGCCCCTTCATCCACGGCATGAACAGGGACAGAAGTTTTGAGGTCGGGGTGTCGCTCTCAAACCGCATGTCTTTTTGGTAGGGCAGCACAAAGCGCATCGGCCAACTGATATGCGGCATTGCTCGCAAAAGAGTTTCTCGTTCGATCAACGCCTCGCGAACCAGCCGAAATTCGAAATACTCAAGATACCGCAATCCGCCATGAAAGAGCTTTGTCGACGCAGATGAGGTTGCAGAGGCCAGATCCGACATTTCGGCCAATGTCACGCTTAATCCGCGCCCTGAAGCGTCACGAGCGATCCCACAGCCATTGATGCCACCGCCAATAACCAGCAAATCGCAGATTTGCGCCTTCTCATTCACGTTGGATCCTCCCAAACCCTGTTGGCAGCACTGTGACAAAGCCACGCAAAAAAGAAAACAAATATTTTCGTTTTTTTTCGTTTTACGTAAAAATGAGAAAAAACTCTGAATTTTCAGAGGAAAAAGATTGAGAAATGCGCGTTTTATCGTAGAAATAAACAATGAATGCAAAAAAAACGCCGAAACGAACACGGCCAAATCCAAGCCTAAATCTAAGCCCAATGACCATTCATCCCCTCTGATTCCGCCGTGTAAGAAAGCTGCGAAGCAGGCCCCCGCCCCAAACTGAAAGCCTCTTTATGTCGCAAAATATTCGCTTCCCTGAGATCCTAGAAATTGCTCGGCGCGACGGAAAAGTGACCGTGGACCATCTTGCGGAGCATCTTGGCGTCACATTACAAACGATCCGCCGTGATCTGAGCGAATTGGCAGACGCTGGAAGGTTAGAGCGGGTTCACGGAGGGGCGGTGTTGCCATCTGGAACCGTCAACATCGCCTATCAAGAGCGACGACGGCTGAATGCTAGTGGAAAAATTGCCATGGCACAGGCCTGTGCTGCGATGATCCCCGAAAACTGCGCGATTTTTCTAAACATCGGAACAAGCACAGAAGCCGTCGCAACTGAATTGCTGCATCATCGCAATCTTATGGTTGTGACCAACAACATGAATGTGGCCAATATTTTGGCCCGAAACCCTGATTGTGAGGTGCTTGTAACCGGCGGATCTCTGCGCCAATCCGATGGGGGATTGATCGGGGACATCACAACGGCTGCAATCCGGCAATTCAAATTCGACATCGGCGTCATCGGCTGTTCCGCGATTGATCAAGACGGCGACATTTTAGACTTTGACTTGCGTGAAGTCGGCGTTAGCCAAACGATCCTGCATCAGTCCCGCCGCACCATGCTGGTTGCGGACCACACCAAGCTCAAACGGACGGCCCCAGCCCGGATCGCCTCCCTCGCGGAAATCGATGACTTTTTCACCGACGCATCGGTCCCTCGACCTTTGGAAAACAAGTGTGCAACTTGGGCCACCCAAATACACGTAAGCTAGCGCAATGAACCGTCCTCTCCCTGCAAACCGTTGCAAGAGTTGCAGGCATATGTGAAGAGAGGAGCATCGAGAGATATCGCAGCTCTAGGCAGTGACCACATTCAGCTCAGCCTCAATGACACCGTCAAGAGCATACAACGTTGCAAATAGGCGCTGTTCTCCGCGGCCAATATTTCAGCCATTTCTGGAATACGCGACCCTTTTTTCGCTGCGATTGTCACCACATCGCTTACGGCATCTAATCACTCTCAGAAGGTCGGCAGCACTTGAAACGTGCACGACACACCTCACCGACCAAATTAGATTAATCGCTTGGACTTCCTCTTTGATCGGGAGGGCCACAGAGATCAGATCACAGGCAGAATCTGAGAATATTTTCCGCCCGAAACAACAGGGGGTTGGCCGCGCTGTCCTGTTCGAACTGGGTCACTTTGCCGATCAGGATAACGTGATCTCCAGCCTCGGGTTCCTGGACAACATCGGTCAGGAAAAAGACCGCAACGATATAGTCCGGCCCAAGCCGAGCCAATCTGGCGATTTTATCAGACAAAGTAGACAGCGGCATGGCGCGGCCAAAATACACTTTCGGCGCAGGATCAAAGGTCCAGACGACGGAGGCAACACCTTTCTCTGCGCCTCCGCCACGGCACGCCGGACCAGAGGTTGATGGTCCCGATACACCCCATCAAAGGCCCCTATTGTGACAATGCTGGCGTCGAGCTGTATCGGCTGATCGTCGGCTACTTGGGTGCGGAAACCACTAAAGTTCAATCCCTTTAGGCCGGATCTCAGCCCATTCTTCGTCACTCAGACCAAATCTGAGCCATGACACAGCTGTTTTCAACACGTCAATCACGACTAAGCCGTCTCAGCAAGCCGCCGAATTGGGTTCACCCCCCGGTCACCGCAAGGGGGGAGATGCTTTGTTGCTTATTCAGGTCTGCATCGGGGAAGCCGCAGTCCCGCGTCGAAGTTCTTGGCCAAGGACAACATTTGTTAGAAAGCTGACAAAGCACTCCACTCGGCAGGAAACATTTCACGAACTCAAGTGTCTTCCCAAATCCGCACCTTAAGGAAGTATTAATCATCCCACGCCAAAGTGCATCATCAAAGAAATATAGGTAAAGATCCTATGGCCAATCAACTCAAAAAGCATGAACCGGCCGACGTTGCTGTGAGCGTTTTGACGGAGACCTTGCCGAAGGAGGCGCAGGATACAAGGTTTGGCGCGGTGCTCGCGGCGATCCAAGAGCACATGATTTACAGCGAAACCGATGCACGAGGCCGGATCACGCGTGTCAATTCTGCTTTCTGCGCGTTGAGCGGCTTTGATGAAGATGAGTTGATCGGTTCTTTTCATAATGTCGTGAATTCGGGCACACACGATCCGGCATTCTGGAGCACGTTCTGGAAAACCATCCGCAGCGGACAGGCCTGGCACGGCGAGATTTGCAATCGCACCAAAAACGGCTCTTTCTATTGGGTCGATAGCGTCATCCTGCCGCTGCGCGGCCTTGACGGACAAATCGACCGCTTTGTCTCTATCCGCACCGACATTACCGATAAAAAACGCGCGGAAAACGCGCTATCTCGTATGGGGCGTGTGGTGGAACATTCTGCCAATGAGGTGTTCGTCTTCGACGCCGAAAGCCTGAAATTTATGTTGGTTAATCGTGGAGCGCGCGACAACCTTGGCTATGAAGCCGCCGAACTGTTGCACCTTACCCCGGTAGATATCAAACCCGAACTTGATGAAGCCACCTTCCGGAACATGATCGCTCCGCTGATTTGCGGCGAGGTGGACATGCTATCGTTTCAGACCATTCACCAACGCAAAGATGGCAGCCAATACCCGTGCGACATCGACCTCCACTATGCGGGCACCGAAAAACCGCCAATTTTCCTCGCGTTTGTGCAGGATATCAGCCAACGAAGAAAAGATGCGCCGCCTGGCCCTATTCGATCCGCTGACGGGGCTGGCCAACCGCGCGCACTTGCAGCAACATCTGGCAAAGGCCTTTCAGTATCCCGACAGGCGGCTGCACCTGTTCTATCTCGACCTCAACCGATTCAAACAGATCAATGACACATTTGGGCATGCCACCGGTGACGAGGTGCTCAGGGTCGTTTCCAACCGTCTCGCGGCGTCAATGACTGATGCCCGGCTTATTGCGCGGCTTGGAGGAGATGAATTCGTCGTTCTTCATGACGCTATCAACCCAGACAGGGTGGTACTCGACGCCGAACGACTGCTGACTGTGCTTAGCTGTCCGATCGTGATTGACGGCCGACGCCATCTGATCGGCGGCAGCATCGGGTTCGCCCGCTACCCGGAAGATTGCACTTCGTCGGAGGAGTTGTTGCAGGCCGCCGATATCGCAATGTACGACGCCAAGATCCGCGAAACCGGGCTCTCTATCTATAATGCTGACATGAAAAGCCGCATCGAGGCGCGGCAAAGGATATCTGAGCGTCTCGCTCTGGCGCTGGATGAGGATGCCCTTTCGCTCGCATTCCAGCCCTTCATCGACCTGAGCTCGGACAGTTTGATTGGCGTTGAAGCACTTCTTCGGTGGGTGGATGCCGAACTCGGCAATGTGCCACCGGCGGAGATCATCTCCATCGCGCAGGAATACCGCTTGCTGCGCAGGCTGGGTCGGTGGGTAGTGGCCGCGGCCTGTAAGGCGATCATGGGATGGGAGGATAAGGGTCTCGCCGTTCCTTTTCCGACTTCTATCAATGTGGCAGCTGAGCAACTTGAGGACGGCTCGATCCTCCGCGACATCACCGACATGTGCGAAGTCTATGGCGTCCGCCCGGAACAGATCGAGATCGAACTGACGGAAAGCATCATGCTGAAGGCACCAGAGGACGCGCGGCAGGTTGTCTTAGGCTTGCAGAAATTGGGCGTAAAAGTGGCTATCGACGACTTCGGAACGGGCTACTCTTCGCTCGCCCTGCTAATGCAGTTCTCCGCTGACAAGCTGAAGATCGACAATTCCTTCATCACTGATCTCTTTGCCGACAGCCCATCGTTTAAGATCGTGGAGGCTACGATCGCCTTGGCCAAGGGTTTGGGCTGTATTGTCGTCGCCGAAGGGATCGAAACCCAGACGCAGGCGGACATCCTGCAGCGCTTGGGATGCGGCGCGGGGCAAGGTTTTTTCTTTGACCGGCCTTTGCCTGCCAAAATTTTTTCAGAACGGTGGTTAAAACCTGTGGCGCAAACTGAATTCAGTCCGGCATAACAATCAGGGCTCCTCTACACCAGCCGGGCGCAGGCCCATGCGGCGCTGTCGGGCGCATAAAAGGCGGAACCGCATCGCTTCGGCCCCGTCTTTTTGTCCCGCTGCGGTCAGTCGGTAAGGCTGACCACGACCTTGCCCTTCGCACGCCCGGTCTCGACATAGGCCAGCGCATCTGGCGTTTGTGCAAAGGAGAAAACCTCGTCCACCACGGGCCGGATCACCCCCTCGTCGATCAGCCGCGCGAGCTCCGCCAGTTGCGCGCCATTCGCCTGCATGAAGAGGAACGTGTAATCGACACCCCGCGCCCTTGCCGTCTTGCGCACCTTGCGGCTGAGCATCCGCATCACGAAGCGGAAGAGGACGTTCAGCCCCAGATCACGCGCAAAGGCCACGTCCGGCGGGCCGGAGATGGAGATGAGCTTGCCACCCCGGCGCAGCACGTTGAGCGACTTCATCAGCGCGCCGGCGTTCTGGCTGTGCAGCACGAGATCATAGTCCGACAGCACCTTCTCGACATCCTCGGTCCGGTAATCAATCACGACATCGGCCCCCAGATCGCGCACCCAGCCTGCGTTCGCAGCACTGGTGGTCGTGGCGATCGTCGCGCCCAGATGTTTGGCCAACTGGATCGCGATGGTCCCTACGCCGCCGGAACCTGCCTGGATAAAGACCTTTTGACCGGGCTTCAGCTTGCCCACCTCGACCAGCGCCTGCCAGGCCGTCAGCCCGACAAGCGGGATCGACGCGGCCTCCGCCATGCTCAGGCTTGCGGGCTTCAGCGCAAGATCCGCCTGATGAACCGCGATGCGTTCGGCGAAGGCGCCGATGCGGTGATCGCGGGGGCGGGCATAAACCTCATCCCCCGGCGTGAAGGCGCGGACGTTCGCGCCGACCCGCTCCACCGTGCCGGCAAGATCGTGGCCCAAGATGAAGGGCGGCTTGTAGGGCAAGAACAGCTTGAACTCGCCATCACGGATCTTGGAATCGAGCTGGTTGATGGCGGTGGCGTGGATGCGAACCAGCACCTCCTCCAGTCCGACCTGCGGCTCGGGCATGTCCGCCAGGCGCAGCGGACCCTTCTGCTGGTATTTGTCGACAACAAAGGCTTTCATGGTGACTCTCCGATTTGCAATAGTCAGCTCAGGCGGCGAGGAAATCCAGCGCCTTCGGAACGAATGTCTCGTGGTATTGAAAGATACCACCGTGGCCGACGTCGGGATAGATCACCAGATCGACCAGCGGGATGCGGCGGGCCATGTCGTGGCTGCCCTGCGTCGGCATCATGGTGTCGTTGTCGCCGTTGGCGACCAGCGTCGGGATACGGATGCGGCCCAGGTCCTGCGGCATCTGACGCCCCCAGGCCTGAATTGCCTTGAGCTGGCGCAGGAAAGCGCGCGGGTTCAGCCCCTTGTCGCGGTCCTTCGCCCGCTCTTTTAGCCGAGCAAGAAAGGCTTTCGCCGCGCGCTTGCCGTTCGCGGTCCGAGTGAAGAACAGGTAGAATTTGGGCTCGCGGAAGGTCAGCATCCCCCGGATGATCAGTGGCCACGACACCGCGCCGCCCCGGTCGATCCCCTCACCGCCCGCAGGCCCGGTGCCGGTCAAAATCAACTTACGCACCAGATCCGGTTGCTTCAGCACCAGACCCTGCGCCACGAAACCGCCAAGCGAAAAGCCAAGAAGGTCGACGGTCTTGTGCCCCAGCGCCGAGATAACGGCAATCATGTCCTGCGCCATCTCACCCGCCGTCAACGGGGACGTAGCGAACATGGATTGTCTGCTTTCGCATCTGATGCGCAGACAGCCCCTCTTTCTGCGCCATGCGGCCGATAAGCCTTGTCGAATGCGACCCAGCCTTGGTGTCAAAAAGCGTATGGGTGCTCATGACCTCACACCGAAAGGTTCTGCGCCTGAATGAGAAGGCCAAAATCATGACCGCGACAGTCCCAACACACAGATCGGTTCCGGCGTCCTCTCCTGCTGTCCCTTAAAACCGACAGTGTCGTTTTGCTTTGCGCTGTTGTCGCCGGACTGCTGCTCAATAACGGCCTCAGTCACTCTGTCTCACCGGGTGTTTTTATGTCAGGCCTCTGCCTGGTTTGTTTAAAGCGTTTCGGATTTAAGTTGAGACACGACTTAAACCCGAAACGCGCGGAACCTAACTTAGGATGTGGGCGCCTCAGAACAAACTCGTTATTCAAGTTTATCCCGAAACGCTTTAGGCGGATTTTGGTTTCAGCCGCTTAAAAGCGTCGTTGCCGCCAGCGGACATGTGGTATTTTCAACCGTCATATTCGCCATCCTGTCCCGCCTCGACCCCGAGACTGGGCGCGCGTTTTCATCTGACTTCATTGTCGATAACATAAAAGCCAACGTCGTCATTCCAAGCGCCGGACTCATTTTCATGTCCTGCTTGATCCATGGCGCTTACCACGTCATAGGCAGCGATCACCGGACATGACGCCACACTGACCCACCACTTTGACATGGCCTATGCTGGCTGAATGCCGATCATGCGCGGATGTGAGACGGTGCGCAAAGCCTTTCCTTGCAAGGCTTGCGCCCGATCTCTTCGACGCTTTCTTGGGCCAAAAAGATCGCCCTCATCGACACAAATTGAATGTGGCAAGACATGCCAAATCCCCCGCCACGTCCCTTTACACCACATAAATTGGTCACGCCCCAGATTGGGGCGACATTATCCCACCTGACGCCCATGCGACCAGACACCGCGAATGACTGGCGTGCCTTCGATGCGGGCGATGCGGACCAGATCGGCGTGTAGGCCGGGCGCGATGCGGCCCCGATCAGTCAGGCCCACGGCAGTCGCCGGATTGGTCGTCACCGTCGCAATCGCACGCGGAATGTCGTCCCACAGGTCGGCCAAAAGGATTGCTGAAGACATCAGCGCCGAGGGCACATAGTCCGAGGACACCACATCCAACAGACCACGTTCGGCCAGATCATGGGCTGCGACATTGCCGGAGTGCGAGCCGCCGCGAATAAGGTTCGGCGCACCCATCATCACCGCGATACCGTGCAATTTACAGGCTTGTGCCGCCTCCACAGTGGTCGGAAATTCCGCCACGCGCACGCCATGCTGACGCGAGACGTCGACGTGATCCGCGGTGGTGTCGTCATGTGAGGCCAAAACCGCGCCATAGCGCTTGGCCTCGGCGACAGCGACCTCTTCGTGACGTGCGCCAAACCTGTCGCGCAAGTCCAAAAGATGGCTGACATGATCTTCGAATTGCGCGTCAGTCATGCCGCGTTTTTTCTGTACATAGTCTTTGAGTTTGGAAATGTCGCGAAACTGCCGTTGCCCCGGCGTGTGATCCATCAAAGACACAAGACCGATGCGATCTTCGGGGCCAAACTCGGCCATTTCCGCCTCAAGCGTCTCCGAACACACCTCGGCACGCAGATGCAGAAAGTGGCTGATTTTCAACGCGCCTTGATCGCGCAACGTCATCAATTCCCGCGACAGGGAGCGTGCGTATTTGGCATAGCCCCCCGCATCTCCGGCCCGCATGATGGACCCCACGCGCATCGCATCAAACACCGTGGTGATGCCGACCGAGGCCAGTTCGGCATCATGGGCGATGATCGCCGCCTTATGCGGCCAGTCCACTTTCGGGCGCGGTTCGATATGGCGTTCAAGATTGTCGGTGTGCAACTCGATCAACCCCGGAATGATCAAATCCCCCGCCACATCAATGGCACCGGGCACGGAGGTGCCGCCAGCGCTCAGATCCGCGATTTTGCCCCCTTCCACGCGCAGGGTGCCTTGGATAACCTCGGTCTCAAGCACAAGTCGGGCATTGGTCAGCGTAAAATCAGTCATCGTGTCGTCCTATTGAGAGACGCAGGGTTTGCCCGATCAATGTCACAGAGGTGTGACACAAAGGATCTAAGGACTGCGCCATGGAGAATTTCAAAAGATACGCGGTCTATTACGCGCCCGAACCGGGCGCCTTGGCCAATTTCGCCGCCGCTTGGCTGGGTTGGGATCCGGTTTTGGGTGTGGAGGTCGGGCATCCCGATGTCCCCGACCTGCCCTTCCCTGTGGCGCAGATCACCGAGACCCCGCGCAAATATGGGTTTCACGGCACGTTGAAGCCGCCGTTTCGCCTCTCCGGCCCCTTGGGGGCGTTGATCACCGATCTTGAAGCCTTTGGTCGCACCCATCCGCCGGTCGTTTTGGACGGGCTGCGCCTCAACCAAATCGGTCGATTTCTGGCGCTGACGCCCACGGGCGATCTCACGTCTTTGGAACGTCTGGCGGGGAATGTCGTGAGCGCCTTGGATGCCCACCGCGCGCCCGCTGGCGAGGCCGAATTGGCGCGCCGCCGCGCTGCGGGTCTGACGTCCCGGCAAGAGGTGTTGTTGGCCGAGTGGGGGTATCCCTATGTGATGGAGGAGTTCAAATTCCACCTCACCCTGTCGGGCAAATTGACCGAAGATGAAGCCGCCGCCACCAAAACAGCCCTTGCCCCGATCCTCGCCCCGCTTTTGCCCACGCCTTTTGTGATCCGCGATCTGTGCCTGTTTGGCGAGGCAGACGATGGCCGGTTTCATCTGGTCCACCGTTACACTCTTTCCGGCTGAAGCGCTGCGAGAAAGGCGGCGACGGCCTCGTCGAGTGCACCATCATTGTTGACCCGGCGCACGGGCAGGCCCGGCGCGATGTCATATTCGGCCCGCGCCAGTCGTTTTTCAATTTCGGCGCGGGTTTCGCGCCCGCGTGAGGCCAAGCGTTCGGCCAAAACCTCAGGTGAGGCGGTGATCAACAACACGCCCATATTGGGATAAAGTGCATAGGCCTCGGGCAGGATCGCACGCGAGCCGTTGAACAGCACGTCCCTGCCCTCATTCAACGCGGCCTCAATTTCGATCGGCACGCCGTACTTCAACCCATGCGCCTCCCAATGCAGCGCAAAGCCCCCCTCCTTCTGACGGCGGTCAAATTCCTCGACGCTGACGCCTTCGAAATCCTCGCCTCCCGCAGATGTGGGGCGGGTGATCACACGACGGGCCACCGCCAAATCACGTCGCACCTCGCGCGCCGCGTCGATCAACGTGTCTTTGCCTGCCCCGGAGGGCCCGACCACGGCATGAAGGCGACCGACCATCTCAGACCTCCTTCGCGGGTGTGAAGCCCGAGACATCAATTTCACGGTCCGCCACTCGGTCGCGGGCGGGCGCGTCGTGGAAAATCCCGATGATCGCGGCACCGCGCGCTTTGGCCTCTTCGATCAGGGTCAAAACGGTTTCCCGGTTGGTCGCATCCAATGAGGCGGTCGGTTCGTCCAAAAGCATCGCCGGATAGGTGTGGGCAAAGCCGCGCGCGATGTTGACGCGCTGTTGCTCGCCGCCCGAAAACGTTGTGGGCGACAGCGACCACAGCGTTTCGGGAATGTTAAGTCGGGCCAAAAGATCGCGTGCGCGGGCAAATGCCAGCTCTTTCGGCGTGCCGATCGAAAGCAGCGGTTCGGCCACGACCTCAACCGTCGGCACACGCGGCACGACGCGCAGGAATTGCGACACATAGCCCAAAGTGGCGCGCCTGAGCGCGATGATTTCGCGCGGCTCAGCGGTTGCGACATCGACATCGCCCACCATGATGCGCCCGGATTGGCTAAGATAATTGCCGTAAATCATCCGCATCAGCGTGGATTTGCCCGCGCCCGAATTGCCGATCAGCGCCACGCATTCGCCGGGCGCGACATCAAATGTTGCCCCCGCCATGACCGGGATCACCGCCGCGCCCTGATTGTGCAGCGTGAAAGATTTTGAGACGTTTTCTAGATGGATCATAGGGTTACAGCCATTTTTTCCATTTACATAAAAGATAAGTGCCAAGCCCTGAGCCGATCATCAGCACCGTGGCGATGTGATACCCGTAGGGGTTGGCGAGCCCTGGCAGGTTCGCAAAGTTCATGCCATAAACGGAGGCGACCAAGGTCGGCGGCATGAACAACACCGCCACCACCGAGAAAATGCGGCTGGTGTTGCTTTGCTCCAGATTGATCAGGCCAAAGTTCACATCGGTCAGTTGTGACACCCGTGCCGACAAGAAATCGCCATGCACCGCAAGCGCCTGACAATCGCGCACCAGCGCTTTCAAAATCTCACGCTGTGCCTTGTCGCCGCGCTCATCCAGACCCAGACCAAAACTCGACAGCGCCCGCTCAACCGTCAAAAGCGCATGTCGGACTTTTGCCACCTGTTCGCTTTGTCGCCCCAAAAGACGCAGCGCCGAGGCCAATTCATCACCACGCGGCGGCGGGTCGCGAAAGGCGATATGCGATTGTGCATCCAAGGCTTTGCCAACGCCTTCGAGCAAATCTGCAAGACGCGCCACAATCTCTTCGACCAGCCCTAAAAACACCCGTCTGCGCCCGGAACAGCCCGCGCTGGATTGGCCCGCGTGGGCGGCAAAGGTTTCGAACGGACGCGGCGTGTGATAGCGCACGGTGACCAAACGTTCCGGCGTGATCAAAAAGGCAACCGGGCCAAAGCTCGGCTCCTTCATTTTATTGAGACCCGGCAAAACCACGGTCAACACTTCGGTATCGCCTTCGCGGTAGAGCCGATTGGAGACTTCGATTTCCTCCATATCGGCCAGCGTCGGCACCGTCACACCGAGAGCTTTGAGCGCCGCCACCTGCGTCTCCAACGGGTTCAGAAGGTCGATCCAAAGCGCCTCTTTGAGGTCGCTTTCAATCGGCATCAATTCCAATTCAGAGGTCACAAGGCGATAGGCATAAAGCATGGTGTCAAACCTGAAGCACGGAGGACACGAGCAGTTGCGTGTAGGCGTGTTGCGGATCGTCTAAAACCTGATCCGTCAAACCGGTTTCCACCACATGTCCTGATTTCATCACCATCAGACGGTCGGCCAAAAGCCGCACCACCGCAAGATCATGGGTGACGATAATCGCAGACAGGCCCATTTCGCGCACCAATCCGCGCAACAAATCCAACAGACGCGCCTGGACGGAGACATCCAACCCCCCGTCGGTTCGTCCATAAACACAAGGCGCGGGCCCGTGACCAGATTGCGGGCGATTTGCAACCGCTGTTGCATCCCGCCGGAAAAGGCCGAGGGGCGGTCATCCATCCGGTCCTCATCAATTTCGACCCGGCCCAACCAATCGACGGCCTGCGCCCGAATATCACCGTAGTGACGCGCACCGACGGCCATCAACCGCTCGCCAACATTGCCGCCTGCGGACACAGACATGCGTAAGCCATCACGGGCATGTTGATGCACGAAAGCCCAATCGGTGCGCGCCAGCATCCGGCGTTCCGGTTCGGACATGGTCAGCGTGTCGATCAGCCCGCGATCTCGGGTGTCAAACAAAACCTGACCGCTGTCGGTCGGGATGTGACCGGCGAGACAATTCAACAGTGTCGATTTGCCGGACCCGGATTCTCCGACAATTCCCATGACTTCGCCGGGATAAAGATCAAATGACACATCGGTACAGCCGATGCGCCCGCCATAGGTTTTGTGGATGTCTTTGACGGACAATAGCGGGGTGATTTGCGCGCTCATTGGGCGGCCTCCTCGGTCGGGCTGAGACGCCCACGGTGGCCTGTCGCCTGCCGTCCGGCGCAATAATCAGTGTCAGAACACACAAACATCCGCCCGCCGTCATCATCAATGATCACCTCATCCAAATACGTGTGCTCCGCACCGCACAGATCACAGGCGTGATCGGCTTTGGAGGGGTCAAACGGGTGATCTTCAAAATCCAGCGAGACGACTTTGGTGTAGGGCGGCACGGCATAGATGCGTTGTTCGCGTCCGGCCCCAAACAGTTGGATCGCCGCCATATCCATTTTCGGATTGTCGAATTTCGGGATCGGCGACGGGTCCATCACATAGCGCCCTTCAACCTTGACCGGATAGGCATAGGAGGTGGCGATATGGCCGTGGCGCGCAATATCTTCATACAATTTCACATGCATCAGGCCGTATTCCTCAAGCGCGTGCATTTTGCGCGTTTCGGTCTCGCGCGGCTCCAAGAACCGCAAAGGTTCCGGGATCGGCACTTGGTAAACCAAAATCTGCCCCTCGCCCAAAGGCTCCTCGGGGATGCGGTGACGGGTTTGGATCACCGAGGCCTCGCCTGTTTTCTCGGTCACAGCAATCTCGGCGGTCTTTTCAAAGAACTTGCGGATCGACACAGCGTTGGTGGTGTCGTCGGCACCTTGGTCGATGACTTTCAACGTATCCTCCGGGATCAAACAGGCCGCCGTGACCTGTACCCCACCGGTGCCCCAGCCATAAGGCATCGGCATTTCGCGAGAGGCAAACGGCACCTGATAGCCAGGGATCGCAATGCCTTTGAGGATCGCGCGGCGGATCATCCGTTTGGTTTGTTCATCCAAATAGGCGAAATTATAGTCGCTCATTCTGCCGCCTCCTTATGCTGGGCCGCAAAGATTTCTGCGCGCATTTTTCGGACCAGTTCCATCTCGGACTGGAAGTCCACATAGTGTGGTAATTTGATATGCTCCAGGAATCCGGTCGCCTGAATGTTATCACAATGATACAGCACGAATTCTTCGTCATGCGCGGGGGAGTTCGACATCTCGACGCCAAGCTCTTTCGAACGCAGGGCGCGATCAACCAGAGCCATGGAAATTGCTTTGCGTTCGGTTTGACCAAAGGTCAGGCCATAACCGCGGGTGAATTGCGGCGGCTCGACCTTTGAGCCCGCGAATTTGTTCACCGTTTCGCATTCTGTCAACTCGATCTCACCGATCTCAATGGCAAAGCCAAGCTCGGGAATGTCCAGTTCGACCGCAACCTTGCCAATCCGCAATTCGCCAACAAAAGCGTGGCTGTTGCCGTAACCGCGCTGGGTCGAATAGGCCATGGAGAGCACGAACCCTTCGTCGCCCCGCGCCAGGGCCTGAAGCCGCAGCGCGCGGTTGGCGGGCAGTTCCATCGGCTCGCGGGTCAAATCCGGCGGCGTATCCTCCGTGCGTGTCTCGGTCTGGATCAACCCCTCTTTGTTGAGAAACTCGGTCACATGTGGCGTGGGTTCCAGTCGCGGCGCGGCCATCTGTGCCGCCATCGTTTCACCATCCGCCGCCAGTTTGAAATCCAACAAACGGTGGGTGTAATCGAAGGTCGGCCCAAGCACCTGCCCGCCGGGCACATCTTTGAACGTCGCGGAAACCCGGCGATCACACAGCATGGTTTCGGTTTCGACCGGACGCGAATGACCAATGCGCGGCAAGGTGGTGCGGTAGGCGCGAATGAGGAAAATCGCCTCGATCAAATCACCCCGAGATTGTTTGATCGCAAGCGCGGCCAGATCGGGATCATAGAGCGAGCCTTCGGTCATCACCCGGTTGACCGCCAGCGCCAATTGTTCGCGAATTTGCGCCACCGACAGCTCCGAAACCGAGGTGTCACCCCGGCGCTCCTCGGCCAGCCAAGCATGGGCATTGTCAATCGCCCGCTCGCCGCCTTTGACAGCCACATACATCAGTTCGCCTCCATCAGGTCGGACACTCTGGTCGTGCGCGGCAGACCCGCAAGCCGGGTTCCGGCGGTGAAATAGAAATCAAGCCCCAGCGGAAATAATCCGGCATTCATTTGGAACGGCGCAAGATCCGGCAGGCCCAACAGCGCACTGTCTTTGATCCCCGGCCCGCTCAAACGCATCCCGTCTTGGGTCACCGCCTCCATCTCCACGATCACCGTGGTGGAACGATCTGGATATTCCGGCGTACCAATGGGATAGACTGTGATCGGCGAAAGCGCCTCCCACGTGCCAAGCGCAAACATCGCGCGCTCGGGGCCGACAATCGGCGCGCCAATGTGAAAGGCCACCCAGTCGCGCATCTCCGGCGTGTCATGCGCCCCGGCCAGATAGAGCGGCGTTTCCGGGTCACAGAGCGTGAGGATCAGCGTCGCTGCCGCCTCGGACACCGGGGCGGGCGCTTTGGCACCCGAAATGTCATGGATAGTTCCGGGCCGGGCCAGCGTTTCAAGGGCAGCGCGAAAAGCGCGTGACGAGTCCTGTGGCGGGTTGGTAAATCCGCCAGAGAGGCTTTGCATATCCATCAATCTTCTCCCCGCACCATCGTAAAGAAATCCACCTTTGTGGCGGCTGCTTTTTCGGCCCGCGTGATCTGTCGCGCGGCAAGCATTTCGGTGAGTGGCCCCAACACCGTCGCCTGCACCAAAGCCGCATTCGGCCCCTGCATCAGCGCATCCACAATGGCCGCCTGTTCGGCATGTCGTGTGTCGCGACCTTGCACATAGGCATGGCCGACCTCACCACTTTCAAGGCGCAGCGAGCAACGCGTGGCGGTCATTTCGCCCAGATTAAAGGCCGTGCCTGTGCCGCCCATACGACCACGCACCATCACGCCGCCGATTTCGGGACGACGCAACCAGTCAAACCCCGGAAGCGCGCCGTATGACGTGATAGCCGCATTCAGATCTTCGGATTTGGACTTTGCCAATACACTCATCCAAGCCTTGCGCGCCGCCTGGTCGGGCGTCTCGTCAAAGCTGGGGCTGGGGGTCATTTTGTTCATCTAGACACCTTGCGGATTTGTCTGCTTTTCTATACAACTAGACAAATCATCCCTGATCCGCCTCCATTCGGCAAGCCCTAATTCGTGAAATTATTGTGACGGAGACCCCCTATGCCTCGGACGCCCGTGTGGAAATCCATCGCCGAAACCCTGAGCGTAGAGATCGCGCGGGGCCACTATAAGCCGGGGGACAAATTGCCGACCGAGGCGGAATTGTCCGCCCGGTTTGGCGTCAATCGCCATACGGTGCGTCACGCCCTATCCGATCTGGGCGAGCGCGGCATCGTGCGCTCAAGACGTGGTGCCGGGGTGTTTGTGCAAAGCGCGCCGGTCGACTATCCGCTGGGTAAACGGGTGCGATTCCACCAAAACATCCGCGCCACGGGGCGACTGCCCAACCGCCGCGTGCTGCGTCTGGAAACCCGCCCCTGTGATGTCACAGAGGCCGGGATTTTGGCGCTCTCCCCCGGTGAAAACGTTTTGATTTACGAAGGCTTATCTCTATCAAGCGACGCGCCCGTCGCCCATTTCATTTCGATTTTCCCGATCACCCGGCTTGCGGGCCTCGACGCCCACTTGACCCAAACCACCTCGGTGACCGAGGGGCTCAGAGCCGTTGGGATCGAAGATTATTTGCGGGCCGAAACCCGTGTCACCGCCGAACGCACCACCACCACGCAAGCGCTGCATTTGGGCCTGCGTGAGGGTGATCCGCTGTTGCACACGGTCAGTTTGAACACCACGCTCGACGGCACGCCGGTGGAGCGCGGTTTGACGTGGTTTGCCGGCGACCGGGTCACACTGACTGTCACACCGGACTGATCTAAACGTCACGCAGGCGATACATTGCCCCTGTATTCGTTCCCAAATTATGAGAAACGTCTCAAGTGGCAGGTGTGAATTATGGCGATCCTTCCCCCGCTGCGCTTTACGGGCGCAACCCTTCTTCGTGACGGCGCATTGCAACGCCGCTCGCTCTGTGTCGAACAGGGCCGAATTTCGCGCGGGGCTTTTCCCGAGGTCGATTTGTCGGGCTATCTGATTCTTCCGGGGATCATTGATTTGCATGGCGATGCGTTTGAGCGCCACATCGCACCGCGTCCGCGCGCGCCGTTTCCAATCCGCTCTGGTCTGTCCTCTGCCGCGCGAGATGCGGCGGCGCATGGGGTGACGACGGCGTGGTTTGCTCAATGTTGGAGCTGGGAGGGCGGATTGCGCGGGCCAGACTATGCCGAAGATTTGTTGGGGGCCTTGCAAGCCTTTGCTCCCAGCGCACTGATAGATATTCGTCTGCAAATCCGCTGTGAAACCCATATGGTCGACAGCCGTGATCGGCTTTTGGCCGCGATCCGCCGTTTTGGCGTCGATTACGTCATTTTCAACAATCACTTACCCGAAGCGATTGACGTCGCCAAGAAAGACCCAATGGAATTTGCGACATGGGCCAAACGCAGCGGCCGCAGTTCGGAAGAGTTTATCAAGGTTCTGCGCGAGGCCAAGGATCGCAAATCCGAAGTGCCGCGTCACCTCTGCGCGCTGGCCGAGGCCTTTGATGTGCTCGGCGTCACCTATGGTAGCCACGACGACCCCGACGCCGAAACCCGCGAAGAGTTTCGACTTTTGGGGGCGCATGTTGCCGAATTCCCAACCTCGGAAAAGGCGGCGGCGGCGGCCAAGGCGATGAATGATCCGGTGCTGATGGGGGCGCCTAACGTGGCACGTGGCGGGTCGCAATCCGGCAATATTTCGGCGCAACGCCTGATCGAACGCGGCCTGTGTGACGCGCTGGTGTCGGATTATCACTACCCCGCATTGGCGGCGGCGGCTTGGACCTTGGTGGACAAGGATGTGAAGACATTGCCTGACGCCTGGGCGATGATTTCAACCAAACCTGCCGAGATCATGGGGCTGTCTGATCGCGGCGCTCTCGACTTTGGAAAACGCGCCGATTTGGTGGTTGTCGATGAAGACACCCGCGAGATCGAGGCGACGATCTCAAACGGTCGCATCGCCTATATGTCAGGGCGGATCGGAGAACGCTTGGCGCGCTCTGGTCGGGATGTGCGGATGGCGGCGGAATAGATCCGCACGCCTGTCCGCCTCCCCCCGACTGCCTATTCGTATTTCTCCAGAAAGGCCTCGGCAGGCAGTGCCCGAAAATCGGCAAGGGCATGCTTCAACACCAAATGGCTCCAATCCCACCACGCCAAGGCCTCCATCCGCTCGGCAATCCCGTCCGGGTAGCGTGCACGCAACGGCACGGCGGGCACGCCCGCGACGATCATATAGGGCGCGACATCTTTGGTCACCACAGCGCCCGAGGCCACGATGGCCCCATTGCCGATGGTCACCTCCGGTTTGATGATCGCGCCGTGACCGATCCACGTGTCGTGGCCGATGCTGGAGCGGCGGGCAGAACGCGCGGCGAAAAACGCGGGATCATCCTCGGCATCCTCCCAATAATAGGAGGAGCGGTAGAGGAAATGATGAAGCGATGCGTTTTGATACGGATGATCGGTCGGCCCGATCCGGGTGAAGGCGGCAATGTTGGCAAATTTGCCCAAAGTGGTGTTGGCAATGTCGGCATATTGGTCGCAATAGGCGTAATCCATGAATTCGGAATTCAACACCCGCGCCCCTTTACCGACCTCGCAATAGGCACCAAAGGTCGAGCGTGTCACCTCGGCTCCGTCATGGAGAAAGGGGGCCGTCGCGCTGAGTTTTGGCATGATGTCCCTCTTTGAAACTGCGGATGCCTCCGGCGGAAGTATTGAGATCAAAGTATACAGCGCAAGACCTGTCTTCATTGCAGATCAAATACTCAGTCACCTTTGATCAATTTGCGGCGCAGCCAACTTGAGACCGTGTCCATCCCCATCACCATCAAGACAATGAGAATGATGTAATAAGTGACCTCTTCCCAATCCTTTTGGGTGATCATGGCCTGTGTCAGCAAAAGCCCGATGCCGCCGCCGGTGATCGCACCGATGATGGTGGCCGAGCGGGTGTTCGATTCGAGGAAATAGAGCACTTGTGACAAGAGCACGGGGACGATTTGCGGGATCACGCCGAAACGGTAGCGCTGCATCGGTTTGGCACCTGTGGAGGCGATGCCTTCGATCTGTTTGCTGTCGACGTTCTCCAAGGCTTCGGAAAACAGTTTGCCGAAAGACCCGGTGTCGGTGAACAACATCGCCAAAGCGCCGGTCATCGGTCCGGGGCCAAAAGCACGCGACAGTAAGATGGTCCAGATCAACCCATCAACCCCGCGCAGAAAGTCAAACAACCGTCGCGCCAATAGCCGAACAGCGATGAAGGGCGCAAAGTTATTGGCCGCCATGAAGGCCAGAGGCAGTGCGATGATCGCCGCGCCAAAGGTCCCGAGAAAGGCCATCAGGATGGTTTCGAACAGCGCCCAAGCGGTCTCGCCATGACGCCAAATGGCGTTGTTCCAAAAATCATGCCATGCGCCTGCGATGTTCGGGCGGGTCGGGTCGAGTTGCGGCCCGGTGAGGACCTCCATCAACGAGTGACCCGAATAGGGGCTGTCCAATGTGACCCAAAACAGCTCCCAGCCAAAGTCATAGACAAAGACCTCGGTGCGGGCTTTGGTCAAGGACAGCCGCGCCGCGTCGGTGGTGATGGTCACGCGGGTTTTGGAATAGGAAATCCAGTCCGGCAAATCCGTGGTGTCGAGATTGAGCATCACGCCATCTGTGCGGTTTTGCGTCGCCTCAATGAGGCCAAACCCCGGCACGTTATAGCGCACAACATCGCCGAGAATGTCGATCGTGCCGCCATCATCGAGGCTGATCACAGCCGTATCATCGCCGACATTGACCCAACCGGGATAGTTGCTGGCGTCATAGGTGCCTTTGCGCTCACCCTCGACCGCGACCTCGATCACGCCTGTGCGATTGTTGCGCTCGACCACGGTTTTGTAGCTGTAGGTGTCCGAGACAAGCGTCACGGCATTGTCTAGACGCGCGCGTTCCGCCAGTCCCATAATGTCGAAGGCGAAGAAAATATAAACGAAATAGCCCAAGACAAAAAACGGCGCAACAAAGGTCAAAAGCCGTTTGCGAGCGATCATCGCGGCGGCGCGATTGTGCATATGTTTGGGATCAACAGAGGGGGACACAAAGCTCATTTGCCAGCTCCTTTGTCAGATCCGTAGGTCAGGCGGTTGCGCACATAAGACGAGAGTTGGTCAAAAAACACGATGGTCAGGAACAAAAGGATAAACACGGCAGCGGCCTCGTCAAACTTGCCCTGCCCCAAGAAATCGCGTTTTTAAGCTCGTAACCAATGCCGCCCGCGCCGACAAAGCCAAGGATCGCGGAGGCGCGGATGTTGATTTCAAAGCGCAGAAGGGCGTAGGAAAACCAGTTCGGCGCAACCTGCGGGATCAGCCCCAAAAGCATGCGCTGCGGCCAGATCGCTCCAACGGAGGCAAGGCCTTCAAGCGGCTTTTGATCGGCGTTTTCATTGACCTCGGAGAACAGCTTGCCCAGCGCCCCGACGGTGTGAAAGGCAATCGCGATGGCTGCGGGCACCGGCCCGCCCCCCAAAACAAAAATCAGCACAAGCGCGATGACAATCTCCGGCACGGCGCGCATCAGATCCATGATCCGACGAAACACCGGGATCAGACGCGGCCAAGGCGCAAGGCCCCGCGTTGCCAGCATCGACAAGAGGATGGCAAAGAATGCGCCAAACAGCGTCGCAACAGCGGCAATGTTGATGGTCTCGACCAGCGCCGGAAGGGCGTTTTTCAAATGATCCGACAGGTTGGCGCGTTTGGTCCAGGCCTCAGAGATGACCTCGGCAGGAAAATCGAAAATATGTGGCAGACCGGGCAAAAACCCACCGGCATTGCGGTCATTGGCTATGCCAAAGCCGGAGGCCATCAGTAGGACAAAGACCAAAAGCATGATCCCGCCATAGAGGCGGCGTTGACGGGTCAGCGCAAGATAATGAGCGCGCGTCGCGTCCAAAGGCGCAGCGGAGAGATCGGCCATGTGGGAGGTCCTTGTAAAAAGACCCCGCACCAAAGCGCGGGGTCTTGGTCAGATCAAATGATCTTAGTTGGCTTTCGACAGACGTGCGGCGACGATGGATTCATAGGCCGCATGGGTGATCGGCTGAAAACCCAGAGTTTCGCCTGCGGCCATGCCGTAGGTACAATCTGCATCGGTGTTGATCATGTTTTCGACCAATGCGGTCATGGTCGCCTTGACATCATCCGGCAGGGTTTTGCGCAGCACAACCGGACCCTCAGGGATCGGTTTGGAGCGCCAGATTTCAACCAGATTGTTCATGTCAATCAGACCTGCGTCCACAGCTTTACGGAACGCACCGGAGTTGAACCCGTCTTCCCATGCGCCTTGGCCGTCAGCCCAGGACACGCCAGCGTCGATGTCGCCATTGTTGACCGCAACGATGGTTTGCTCGTGACCGCCGGTGAATTTAACTTCACCAAAATAGTCGCCGGACTCCATGGTGATGCCGTCGCCCGCTTGCGGGATTTCGATCGACGGGATCAGGTAGCCGGAGGTGGAGTTCGGATCACCAAAGCCAAAGGTTTTGCCCTTCATATCCGCCAACGAGGTGATGCCGGACTCTTTGCGTGCGAAACCGATGGAGTGGTAGCCGTAGGTGCCATCCATGTTGATTTTGATCAGCACCGGCTCAACAGCCTCAGGGTCTTGGATGTAAATGCCCGCATAGGACGACGCACCGAGCCAAGCCATGTCGAGCGTGCCGCCCAAAAGGCCCTGCATCACGCCGTTGTAGTCAGCCGGAGCAAAAAGTTTGACCGGAACGCCAAGAGCCTCTTCGGCATAGGCGCGCAGGCACTCGTTGGAATTCAAACGGTCTTGGGCATTTTCGCCACCCAAAAGGCCAATGTTGAATTCTTTGATCTCTTGGGCATGCGCCGCGCCAACAAGGGCGGTGGTCGCAAGAACAGCAGCAAGCAGGTGTTTCATCTGTCTCTCCAGGTTGTATGGCCCGCCCAAGGTTCGGTGAAAGGCGCGCCGGGATGAAAGCGGTTAGATCGCGACTTCGGCATTGCGGATTTCAGCCGCTTCAATGTCGTGGTGATCGCGAATTTCGGTCGATGTGGCGGCCTCGGAAAAATCCGCGCCCGCGCCATAAATGTCGCGCGCCACACCGGTTGTGAGCTGTGCAGGGGTGCCGTCAAACACCATACGCCCGTCGCGCATGCCGATGATGCGGTCGCAATAGCGCCGCGCCGTGTCGAGCGTGTGCAGATTGGCGATGACCATGCGGCCGTCTTCGTCGTGGATGCGTCTGAGTGCTTCCATGACGGTTTGCGCATTCATCGGGTCAAGCGATGCGATCGGTTCATCAGCCAAGATCACTTTCGGATCTTGCATCAAAGCCCGTGCAATCGCGACCCGTTGTTGTTGCCCGCCAGACAGTGCCTCGGCACGTTTCTCGGCATGTTGGGCGATGCCAAGGCGGTCGAGAATGTCGATGGCTTGGTGGATGTCGCTTGCGGGATAGAGGTTGAACATCGTCGCCAAGGTCGAGCGGCGACCCAACGTGCCATGCAACACGTTCGAAACCACATCCATGCGCGGCACAAGGTTGAATTGTTGAAAGATCATCGCGCAGGTCGATTGCCAGTCCCGCTTGGCCTTGCCTGAAAGCTCCAACACATTGCGCCCCTCAAAGGACAGCACGCCCTCGGAAGCCGAGGTCAAACGATTGATCATCCGCAAAAAGGTCGATTTGCCCGCACCAGAACGGCCAATGATGCCGATCATCATCGGACGGTCCACGCGAAAGCTGACGTTGTCCACGGCAAGGTTGCCCCCAAACCGCTTTGTCAGACCTTTAACTTCGAGCATTCTGATCCCCTCATCTCGTTGCGGGGATAAAGCACAGAGTCTGAAACCGCTTTGTGACGCTCTCGAAAAAGATTTGTGACAGCGGCATTGTCTTCGCCTTTGCTCTCATCGTGCTAAACCTCGCACCCCGCGCAGACGCCATGTGCGCAAAAAACCCGCAGGCTGCCTTGCTCCATGCGATGAGCACAGTATTGTGCACCCAACGAATAAAGAGATCAGATCACCCCGTGCCCCAACGTCCGTCCCTCCCACACGTCGCCCCCAAACGTCTTGCCCTGATCGTGCTGACGCTGTGCCTTGGTGCGGCGGGGGGCACCGGATTTTATCTGGCGCATTTGCCTTTGCCGTGGATGCTTGGACCGATGTTGGTGATTTTTGCCTGCGTGATGGCGGGCGCGCCACTTGAGGCACCAAACGCCTTGCGTCCGATCGTGATCCCGGTGATCGGCGTCATGTTGGGATCAAGTTTCACCCCCGAGACCTTTCACCATCTGGCGCGCTGGGGCCTCTCTTTGGCCGGGCTTGCGGTCTATCTGGCCATGGCTGCGGCGCTTGTGGTGCCGTTTTATATCAAGGTCGGTCGGCTTGATCCGATCACCGCGTTTTTCTCCGCCATGCCCGGTGGCCTCAATGAAATGACGGTGATTGGCGGCGCGCTTGGGGGCGATGAAAAGCGGATTATTCTGGCCCATGCCGGACGGATCGTGGTGTCGATTTCGATCATCGCGCTGTGGTTCCGGGTGATTTTAGGCTATGAGGTGCGCGGCGTGTCCTTGGCTGCGGACCCGGCCACCTCGATGACGGTCCTGAGCGCGCTGATCCTGATCGGCTGTGCCGTTTTGGGCGCGTGGATTGGCGGCAAACTCCGCCTGCCTGCGCCCGGACTTTTGGGGCCGCTTCTGTTGTCAGCGGCCGCGCATATCTCCGGGCTGACCCATTCCTCGCCGCCAGCGTTGATCATCGTGGCAGCACAGGTGATCCTTGGCGCGTCGATGGGCGCGCGGTTCAAAGGCGCGGGCGGGCGGCTTGTGGCCGAAACGCTGTTGCTCACCTTCGGTGGCACGCTTTTGATGATGGCACTGTCGCTGGCCGTGGCGATGGTGTTTCACAACCTATTTGGGCAAACCGTGGAACAGGTGCTTTTGGCCTATGCGCCGGGGGGCTTGACCGAAATGTCTTTGGTGGCTTTGGCGATGCACGCAGAGGTCGCCTATATCTCGATCCATCACCTTGTGCGGATCGTGATCATTGTGGCTGTGGCCCCAACACTCTTGACCAAAATCGCAAAACGGATCGGGTATTGATCCCCGATCCGTTTTGTTGGTTTCACGAGGTGCGGCTTAGGCGGCGGCGGATTGGCTCAGCCGGGCTTTGACCTCTTCGTACATTTCAAAATCCGGTCCAAAGGCCTTTTCGAGGTTTTTCAAATCCTTCGCAGACAGCGTTTCAATCAGCTCAGAGGATTTGGTTTTGTGACCAAGGGTGCGACGGGTGTCGACGATCTCCCCCGCAGCTTCTGCACCAAAACAGGTGCCCACAATTTTCTCCATCGCCGCATCCATCTCTTCCACCAGCCCGATGTAATCATAGTCGATCAAATCATAACTGGTTTCTTTGCGTTGAAGCCGCCAATGACGGTCCAGATCCCGTGCGCCCTCATCCTCGGCCAAAAGCGCGATGAATTGTTTGAGGGTGATCGTGCTGTCCTCATCGCGCCCAAGATAGCGCATCAGGCGACCTTTTTCTTTCTCATTGCCGTCGATCTTATCGGCCCAGGCTGAGACCGTGCGACTGATCGGGTCGCGGATCACGGTGAATTTGAACACATCCGGGTCCGCCAAAGCGTCCATAATCATCTGTTCATTCAAGGCCTTCAAACCGCTCATCACCAGATTGGCGGGCGGGGAATGGACCGAATTAAGCGTTTCCATCACGCCGTTTTCCTCGTCCCCCCGCGCCCGTGCCATTTGTCGGATCAAGGTGGCCATCACCGTCGAACAGGCCGCTTTTGAGGTTTTCATGAACAAAAACTTCGACCCCGGCGGGGTAAAGGCCGATAGGTTCGCAGTTTGCAGGAAATGCCGGCGGTGGATGTAATTCGCCATCAGATCGGAGGCGGAAACACCGCCCACGTCGACCGGAACGAACAGGTCGCTGGCATGGTCGCGAATGCGGTCACGGCAAGCGCGAACCAGTTTGTTATCGACTTTGAACTCTTTGGCAACTTGACCAAAAGATTTGTCGCCTTTGAGCGCCTCTAGCCCGATCCGCGCCATGAAGGCCGGATCACCAATCACCAAACCCTGTGCGGGTTCGGCGGGTTTCGCCTTTTCATCTTTGGCGGCACTTTCATCGACCTGCGGTTTATGACGGGTCATGATCGGCGCTTTGGCCGGGTCAATGTCATGTTTGCGCAACAGCGACGCGAGGAAAGATTTCGGGTGCGGTGCACCGCCCTCCTTTTCGATCAAGCGCATCCGCATCCGGCGGCCATAAAGGTGCACGGAGGTGGTTTTGTCAGTGACATAGGGCGACACATCGACGTCACGTTTCAACATGATCCGGCGATCTTTGAAGGTGAACGGATAGAGCACCTCCTGCGGGAAGGCGTATTTTTCCTCACCGGTTTGGTGCAAGAAATGGCTGACCGCATGTGGCCCCCAGACGCCCCACGGCTGTTCCGAGGCGTGGACCGGCGTGCCTTCGGCCTTTTTCTGTTCCAACTCGGCTTGGTATTTCTCGCCATAATAGCTCGGGATCGAAAACTCGTCGGAGGTGAACTCCAACAGCGCCTTCAACGCATCGCTGTCTTTCGGCAGACCCAGCACACCGCCGTTGATGTGTTTTTCGCTTTCCCAGCCAAAATAATGTCCGGTCTCGGTCTCAAATGGGCGCATGCAATAGGCATCGGTGTCGGCCCAGATCACATTGTCGCTTTTTTCCAACATTTTATAGCGGAAGAGATCGGAATGCAGCGCGGGCGAGCCGGTGCGCTCATGTTGCAGGAAATTCGTCTGCGGCAGGAATTCGTTGGCATCGCCAAGCTCGATCCCCTCGGGGACATTTTCAAGCGGGCCATAATGATACAGAACGACCTTATGCCCTGCATCGACAAAGGATTTCAGACAAAGCTGTTCGAGGTAACTCAGCGGACCTTCCATCCACAACGCACCGATCACTGGTAACTGTGCCATTTTTCCCTTCCAGAGCAAAAGACTATCGACTGTGGTGCATATCGCAGAAGCATCCTAAAATACAGTTGAAAACAGAATTGTTTCGAATAGAGAAACAACTGCGGCACCGCCGCACCACTGCAACCCATTTCTACACAAATGCCTCATCTGAGCGCGACACAGGGGGTCGGATCGACACGGACCCAAGACCTTTGGCGGGGCGCGCTTGACTTGGCCGGGACCATATGAGACCACAAAGGCAAGAAAAACAGGGCAGAAACGCCTGACGTTTGACAGGCATCTGGCACAGTGACATTGACGCAGTGTCGAATGACTGAGCGCACATGAGTCACGCGCGGCCTATGCGCCGCAGGTACGGGTAGGTTAAGGTTGAACACACTCGCGATTACATGTCTGCGCGACGAGGGGCCATGGCTTCTGGACTGGCTTTCCCATCATAAAGCCGCCGGGTTCACTCATTTCCTCATCGCCTCACATGACTGTACCGATGGCAGTGATCAGATGCTTGATGCCTTGGACGCGGCGGGTCTCATCACCCATGTGCCTTTTGTGCCCAAGGGCGAGAAATCGGTGCAATGGCAGGCGATGAAACTCCTGTCCAAACACAAACGCTATCAAAACGCCGATTTGGCACTGTTTTTTGATGTCGATGAATATCTGGTGATGCAAGACGCGGGAGCTGTCGCGGAATTGATGCCCGAGACAGCCGACGCAATGCCGTTGCGTTGGCATTTGTTTGGCAACAGCGGCTTTGGCACATGGGATGACGTGCCGGTGCCCGAGCGCTTCACCATGGCCGCCCCCGATGGTATCTCCTTGCCCCTCGCGCATTTTTTCAAGACGCTGCACCGCCCCAAAGCCTTTCGTGACTTGGGCGTGCATCGTCCGAAAAACCGCAAAGACGCCGCGCTTCCCAATTGGGTCTCCGCCAGTGGTGCCGCCCTGCCCGCCTCGTTTTCCGCCGCCCAAGCCCGGATCAACCTGTTCGGCGTGGCGCATGAAAAAGAGCGTGCTTGGCTCAATCATTACTCCGTGCGCTCGATCGAAGAATTCGTGCTGAAATCCGCGCGCGGCCTGCCCAACCATATGCAAAAGCCGATTGGCGCGGGCTATTGGGCGGAACGGAATTTTAACATCACCTCAGACACACGCATCGCCGCCATGCGGCCTGCGGCCCATGCTGTGCGCGCCGAAATGGCCGACTTTGAACCGCTGCATCAGGCCTGTGTTGACGCCCACCGCGCGCGGCTCAAAGCCTTACTGTCGCAGCGCGAGGTGGTGGAACTGATGTGGCAACTGACCCTCATGGGCGGCTCCAACCCGCCCGGCCCAACGCAATTGGCCGCGCATTTGGCGCGTCTCAAAGCCCTGACACCAGAGGCCTGATCCAAGGCATGAGCACCCTCCCCCCCATGACCCACCTCATCACACGCACCCTGACGCATAGCACGCTTGGCCCTGCCACGCTTTTGGCCGCTATTGGGCTTGAGAGCGGCAAGGCGGAATTGTTTTTCAGCCGCAGCACTCAGATGAGCGAGGCGGTGGCGCAGAACCTGTTGCTGGATGCCGAGCTGAAATCCGTGGGCGATGCGCCTTGGATCACCGGAACCGTGCCACCCGAGGGCATTCGTGCCTATTTCCAAGGGACGCTGTGCGAGATCACCCCAATGGCCACAGAGCCTGACCATATGGCCGGGCGCAACGTGGCGTTGGCCACGCGCAATGGCGAGCCTGCGGATGTGGTTCTGGAATGGCTGCGCTACCACGCGGTGCATCAGGGCATGAATGGTGCGGTGATTTTGGACCGTGCTGCTCCGGGCACGGAGGATGGGTTTGCCGAGGCCTTGGCCAAGGGTCTGACCACGCTGAGTGCCGATATGGCGGTGGTTTTGGTGCATTGTGATGTGCCGCTGGGTCATCCTGACCTGCCTTCTGAGACCCACCCCTATGTCACCCCCGGTGCGCCCGGCAAAGACCGGATGGAGGTGCCTGATGCCGATCCATGGAGCGCGCCGTTGGCGGATGTTCTGATCTATGAGATCCTGCGCCATCTGTATTTGCATCAGGCCCGCGCCGTGGCCAATATCGAGGTCTATGACCTGATCCCGCCCGCCCCTGAAGGGTCAGTGTTCGATCTGGCGCAAGAGGCCGAACATGGTGTCGTGCAACTGATCGGCCAGCAATGTTATCCGTGGCGCGTGCGCGACGATGACACCGTGCAGTTTGCCGATCACGTCTGCGTCCAGTTTGATGAGAAAAAGCGGCGGGGGCGGTGGTGTGTGGCCCCAGCCAAACTGCCCGAGGGGGCGGTGTTTCGCCTGGTCCGGGTGGGCGGGGTCGAGCCAACGACGCGCTACGGCTTTTACCGCTACATGGCGCTGCGCCACCTCGCGCCCACCGTATCGCGGATCGTGCCCAAAGCCTCGCTCATTCATGCGCAACCGCTCATCGACATGGCCGCCTCGGAATGGGGGCACAAGCCGATTTTGATGCCTGAAGAGAAAGTCGCCAAACCGCCGCGCGGCGACAATTCGGTGGCGATTGTCACCTGTATGAAAAACGAAGGCCCGTTCATTTTGGAATGGATCGCCTATCACCGCGCCATCGGGGTCGAGGGATTTTTGGTCTACACCAATGATTGCACCGATGGCACCGACACGTTTTTAGAGCTGTTACAGGACAAGGGATATGTCCAACACCGTGACAATAAGTTCCACGACACCGGGCTGAAACCACAACACCACGCCTTGCAAAGTGCCGAAAGCGAAGAGGTGGTGATGGGCGCGGATTGGGCGATTTCGATGGATGTGGATGAGTTCATCAACATCAAAGTCGGGGATGGCACGATGAGCGCGCTGTTTGACGTGGTGCCCGATGCCAACCTGATTTCCTGCACTTGGCGGCTGTTTGGCAATGCCGATGTGCATGAGTATGAGGATGCCTTTTTATTGGCACAGTTTGACCGCTGCGCACCCGAATTTGCCAACAAACCGCATCAGGCTTGGGGCTTTAAAACCCTGTTTAAAAACGTCGGCCTGTTCAAAAAACTTGGCGTGCACCGGCCCAAGGGGCTTAAACCGCAAATCTGGGACAAAATCCGGTGGTACAATGGCTCGGCCAAGCCGATGCCGAAAAACGAGTTTCGCAATGCGTGGCGTTCCAATGCCTCGACCTATGGCTATGACGTGGTGCAGCTCAACCACTATGCCGTGCGCTCGGCCGAAAGCTTTTTGGTCAAACGCGATCGGGGTCGGGTGAACCATGTGGATCGCGACCAAGGGCTGGCCTATTGGTTCCGCATGAACAACAATTACGAACAAGAAACCTCGATTCAGCGGATGATCCCGCGGGTGCAGGCGGAGTTTGACCGCCTGATGGCCGACCCTGACATCCGCGCCCAGCACGAGGCCTGTGTCAAAGCCCACCGCGAGAAAATCGACGCGTTGCGCGCCACCGAAAACTACGCGGCGTTTTACCAAGAGCTGACCGGCTGGCGGATGGAAAAACTGGCCCGGATGCATCGGCATTTTGGCGCGAATGTCTTTCTCAACGGGCCGCAAACCGTCCCCGACGAGATCGTCGCCAAAGACCCCAGTGAGGATTTCTTTTTCACCGTGGACAAAGGGGAGACGGTGCATTGACCGAGACCGATCAAACCGCCGCGCGCAGGCGGGTTCATTTGCATATTGGCGTCCATTTTGCCGGAACCACCCGGATCGTGGAGAGTCTGCGGCAGAACTCGCAAGGCTTTGCCGAACGCGGCATTCGCACGCCGCCCGCGCGTCTCTATCGGCAGGCGATGACCGGGCTTTTGGAGCGCTTGGACGGCTTGCCACCGATTGAGACCGAAGAAATCGAACTTTTGGACGACATTCTTCAGGGCAACACGGCCAAGGCCGTGATTATGGCCGATGCCAATTGGGCCTCGCCCCTGGCCGAGGCGCTTCATTCGGATCGGCTGTACCCGGACATCGGCACACGGGTTGCCCCGATTGCCGAGCTGTTTGAAAGCTCCGATCTGCGCCTGAGCATGGCCCTGCGCAACCCGGCGGCTTTCGTGCAAAGCGCGCAGGATTCAGGCAAGGCACGCGGGGCCACGAACGCGTTTTTGCGCAACGTCCAGCCGGAAACCCTGCGCTGGTGTGACACGGTGGATGCGCTGCGCAGCGCCCTGCCCAACGTGCCCTTGACGCTGTGGTGCGAAGAGGACACGCCGCTGATCTGGCCGCGGGTGATGCGTCAGATCGCAGGATTGCCAAAAGACGCGACATTGCGCGGCGGCTTCGCCGCCCTGCGCGATCTGATCCAACCGGAGGGGCTCAAACGGCTTCAGGTGTTTTTGGCCGGACATCCGCCCGAAACCGACGCCCAATATGAGCGCACGGTTTTGGCGTTCTTGGACAAATACGGCAAAGAAGACGCGCTTGATGAACCCTGTGATTTGCCGGGCTGGGATGCAAACGTGATCGACACGGTCACACAACACTACGAAGACGACATCGCGGCGCTGTCCGCCCGCGATGACATCACATTCATTGCGCCCGCATCTATGGCAGGGTAGCGGCGGCCTCTGGGCTTAGAGCGCTTTGACGGCAGCAGCGCGGATGGCGCGGATGTTGTCGCCGTAGGGCGCGGGATTGCTCACCGAGCCGCCTTTGAACACCGCAGACCCGGCCACAAGCGCATCTGCGCCCGCCGCAACCATCAGAGGCGCGGTGGTCGGATCAATGCCGCCATCAATCTCGATGTGGATCGGCCGATCGCCAATCATCGCGCGCAGTTTGCGCACTTTTTCAACTTGAGAGTGGATGAATTTCTGTCCGCCAAAACCCGGATTCACCGTCATCACGCACACCAGATCGACCATGTCCAAAAGGTAATCAACCACCTCAACCGGCGTACCGGGATTGAGCGCCAGACCAGCCTTTGCGCCTGCCCCCCGGATGGCTTGCAACGTGCGGTGAATGTGCGGACCAGCCTCGACATGGGCGGTGATGATGTCAGCGCCCGCCTCGGCGAACGCGTCGATATAGGGGTCAACCGGAGAGATCATCAAATGCACGTCCATCACGGTCTTGATATGCGGACGGATCGCTTTGCACATCGCCGGCCCAAAGGTCAGGTTCGGGACGAAATGCCCATCCATCACATCGACATGAATCCAATCGGCACCCTCGGCCTCAACCGCTTCGATTTCACGGCCAAAATTGGCGAAATCAGCGGCGAGAATGGAGGGGGCAATTTTCACGGAACGGTCGAAAACAGTGTCGGTCATCAGGGCGATTCCTCAGGGTGGTCTATGCTTGACCGTGCCCTTACCCGGTTTAGGCCGCGCTGTCACCCGAAGAGCGCCATGCTCGCGAATGCAGCAAAACCACGATCGCATCGCGAAATTTTGATGACGTAGCTGAATTTCATGCGGTTCAAAGACGGTCTTGTGTTAGATCTTGGACATGACGACAGCGAAACTGATCCCGATCGAAACCGCGACCAAAGACATTTGGGCCAAGGACATTTTAGCCAAGGGCGAGGAATTTCATTTTTCCCGCTCGGTTCTCGCGCGCACCCGCCCAAAAGCGCTCCACAATCAAGATTTTTACGAGTTGTTTTGGTTGCACAACGGTCGCGCCCGCGTGGTGACCCAAGAGTCCCGTCTTGCGCTGAACGAAGGTGACATCGTATTTTTGGCGCCGGGTCATCCGCACGGGCTGCAAGGGGTCGGCGAGGAAAGCCATATCGTCAATGTCATCTTGCGAAAGCGCCGGATCAAAGATCTCATGCAGCGCTTTCCAGAGGTTGCACAGGTGTTTCCCGGCCCCGGTGCCGCCCCGATTGTGATCCACCGCGACATGCGGCATTTGTCGCGCCTTTCGGCTGCGGCCAAGGCGCTGGACGCCGCCCCACGCACGACGCTCTACCTCGAAGCCTTTCTTTTGCCTTTGATCGCAGAACTGGCCAGTGAAGCGCGGGACCAAAGCGTCGCCCTGCCGGTTTGGCTCAATGAGGCCATGATCGCGGCGGAGAAACCAGAGGTGTTTCGTGATGGCGCTTCCGGGCTGGTGGCGCAATGTGGCAAAGCCCACGCCCATGTCGCGCGCACGATGCAGGCCTCTTTGGGGATGACACCTTCGGACTTCGTCAATGGGCTGCGCATGGATTATGCTGCTCGGCAATTGCGCGGCACGCCGGATTCGCTCTCTGAGATTTCTGAGGAAATCGGCATCCAAAACATGAGCCATTTTCATCGGCTGTTTCGCCTGCGTTTTGGTATGACGCCGCGGCAATATCGGGTGAAACACCAAAAAGGCATTGCTCAGCCCATTTGACCAACTGGTCAATGATTGCCAAATCCCTCCGCACATGCCAGCTTGCGGGGAAGCAAGGACGGAGCTTTCCATGGGCACACCCGAAATGACCAAAGCTGACACCAATGTGGCCACCTCAGGCACGCATCTGCCGCAAATTCATGAACCGCGCAATCCGGGCATGGCACTGGATCTGGATGTGATCCGGGGCGTTCAGGCCAACACGTCGGCGATTGAACGGCGGTGTGCCACCCTGCCCGGGCGGCGCTCTGTCAAAAAAGATCACCAAGCGGCGTGGCTTTTGAAAGCGATCACCATGATCGACCTGACCACCTTGGCGGGCGATGACACGCCCGGACGGGTCAAACGGCTTTGCGCCAAGGCCGCCCACCCGGTGCGCGCGGATATTCTGGACGCGCTTGGCATGGGCCCCGTGACCACCGGCGCGGTTTGCGTGTATCACGAAATGGTCGACACGGCGGTCAAGGCCCTGGACGGCACCGGCATCCCGGTCGCCGCCGTCTCCACCGGCTTTCCGGCGGGCCTATCGCCCTATCATTTGCGGGTCAAAGAGATCGAGGAAAGCGTCAAGGCCGGGGCAAAAGAGATCGACATCGTGATTTCGCGTCGCCATGTTTTGACCGGGAATTGGCAGGCGCTCTATGATGAAATGCGCGAGTTTCGCGCCACCTGTGGCGAGGCCCATGTCAAAGCGATTTTGGCCACTGGCGAGTTGGGATCGCTGCGCAATGTCGCGCGCGCATCTCAGGTCTGCATGATGGCCGGGGCCGATTTCATCAAAACCTCAACCGGCAAGGAAAGCGTCAACGCCACCCTGCCCGTCTCCCTCGTGATGATCCGCGCGATCCGCGATTACCACGCCCGCACCGGCTACCGCGTCGGCTACAAACCGGCGGGCGGGATTTCCAAGGCCAAAGACGCTTTGGTCTACCTGTCCTTGATCAAAGAAGAGCTGGGCAATCATTGGCTCTCGCCGCATCTGTTCCGCTTTGGCGCCTCCTCGCTTTTGGGCGACATTGAGCGCCAGTTGGAACATCATGTGACGGGTCACTATTCGGCGGGCTACCGCCATGCCATTGGTTAAGCGCCCGCGAGAAGGATCAAAAAAATGACCGTAAAAGAGATTTTCGAGACCATGGACTATGGCGCAGCGCCGGAATCGGCGGCGGAGGCTTTGGCGTGGCTGGTGGATGGCGGCGATCGGTTTGGCCATTTCATTGATGGCAAAATGACCGCGCCTGCAACCGCGCCCGGCGAGGTGTTTTTGGCGAAAAACCCGGCGACGGGCGAGGTGCTTGCGCATCTGAGCCAAGCCTCTTTGGGCGAGGTGGACATGGCCGTGACGGCGGCGCGCAAAGCCCAAGCCAAATGGGAAAAGCGCGGCGGCAAAGCCCGCGCCAAGGTGCTTTATGCCCTCGCGCGTTTGGTGCAAAAACACGCGCGGCTCTTTGCGGTATTGGAAACGCTGGACAACGGCAAACCGATCCGCGAAAGCCGGGACATCGACGTGGCTTTGGTGGCGCGGCATTTCTATTATCATGCGGGCATGGCGCAGGTGATGGATGAGGAAATGCCGGGACGCGAAGCGCTTGGCGTGTGCGGTCAGATCATCCCGTGGAACTTCCCGCTGTTGATGCTGGCGTGGAAAGTCGCACCCGCGATTGCCATGGGCAACACGGTGGTGTTGAAACCGGCTGAATACACCTCGCTCACCGCGCTTTTGTTTGCGCAGATCTGCCAAGAGGCCGGTGTGCCGAAAGGCGTGGTCAATATTGTGACCGGCGACGGGGCCGTGGGCGAAATGATCGTCACGCATCCCGGCATCGACAAAATCGCTTTTACCGGGTCGACCGCCGTCGGACGTCGCATCCGTCAAGTCACCGCCGGATCGGGCAAATCGCTGACCTTGGAGCTGGGCGGAAAATCCCCCTATATCGTCTTTGAAGATGCCGACATCGACAGCGCCATCGAAGGGCTGGTCGACGCGATTTTCTTTAACCAAGGGCAGGTCTGTTGCGCAGGTTCGCGGCTTTTGGTGCAAGAGGGCATTGCCGAGGATTTCCACGCCCGCCTGATCGCACGGATGTCAAAACTGCGCATCGGCAACCCGTTGGACAAATGCATCGACGTTGGTGCCATTGTCGATCCGAAACAGTTGGAGCGGATCGAAACACTGATCGCTCAGGGCGGCATGGAGGGCACGGTCCATCAACCCTGCCCCGCGCCCGAGGGCTGTTATTACCCGCCGACCTTGATCACGGGATTGCACCCCTCAGCCAAGCTGATGCAGGAGGAAATCTTTGGTCCGGTGTTGGTGTCCACGACCTTCCGCACGCCCGAAGAGGCGGTGCAGGTCGCCAACAACACCCGCTTTGGTCTGGCCGCCTCGGTGTGGTCCGAGAACATCAATCTGGCGCTTGATATTGCGCCTAAACTGGTTGCAGGCGTGGTCTGGGTCAACGGGTCGAACATGTTCGATGCGGCCGCTGGATTTGGCGGTGTGCGCGAAAGCGGGTTTGGCCGCGAGGGCGGTTGGGAGGGCCTGATGGCCTACACCAAACCCAAGGGCAAGCTCAGTGCCGTGAAGCCCGCGATGCCCCATATGAAACCCGACACGGTGGAGGTTCTGGGCCTTGATCGCACCGCAAAACTCTACATCGGTGGCAAACAGGCGCGGCCTGACAGTGGCTATTCGCAAGCGGTCTATGCGCCCAAAGGCACGCTTTTGGGTCATGCCTCGCTGGCCTCGCGCAAAGACATCCGCAACGCGGTGGAAGCGGCGCAGGGGGCGAAAGGCTGGACCAAAGCCACGGCGCACAGCCGCGCCCAAGTGCTCTATTTCATTGGGGAAAACCTATCCGCACGGGCGGATGAATTCGCCCAGCGCATTCGCGAGTTGACCAGCACACCTGAGACAAAAGCCAAAGAAGAAGTGGCGCAGGCCATCGACACATTGTTCACCTTTGCCGCTTGGGCCGATAAGCTCGACGGGGCGGCCAAACCCGTGCCGATGCGCGGCGTGGCCTTGGCGATGAACGAGGCCGTGGGTGTGATTGGGGCGTTTTGTGATGACCGGCCTTTGGGCGGGTTGATCGACGTCATCGCCCCGGCCATCGCCATGGGCAACCGTGTGGTCGCGGTCGCGTCAGAGGCCTATCCACTGGCCGCGACCGATTTTTATCAGGTGCTCGACACTTCGGATGTGCCTGCGGGCGTGGTCAACATTCTCACCGGATCGCATAGCGAGTTGGCGAAACCGATGGCGGGTCACATGGATATTGAGGCGGTGTGGTCGTTTTCCTCTGCGGATATTTCCAAAACGATCGAATTGGAAAGTGCCGGGAACCTCAAACGCACGTGGGTCAACTTTGGTCAAACACGGACCTATGCGGCACGCGATTGGTTGGCACAGGCGACTGACATCAAAACGATTTGGGTGCCTTACGGCGAATAACGCAACATGAAAACGAGACATGAAAAAGGGGCCAGATGGCCCCTTTTTCTTTAGCGTTTCTTGAACCAGCCTTTGACCTTATCGACGGCATTGTCCTTTTTCTCATCCATTGCATCCCACGCGTCTTCGACATCCTCGACCAGCGGATCAATCGTGCGCTCGCGGAACTGCGCCAGCATCCGCCAGATCAACAACAGCACCACGGCAAGGAACGTCAGGATGATGATGTTGACCCATGGCACGATGGTTGCGTCAGGGCCAGACACCGGCTTGATCCCCATCGCATTGGGGAACAGCGACAAGACCTCGGACCGCCAGCCATAATGGGTCACAGAGACCCATTCCGGGTTGTCCTTATTGGAAATCGCGTCATTGGCTTCGGTGTAAAGGTTCGCCGTGTCGAATTTGAAATAGGGCGGCCAGCCCCAGCCGGTGTCCTCATTGCGATACACAATGGATTTGCCATTCGGGCGCACCGCCTGAATGAATTGCACATCGCGGTTTTGCGTCGTGGTCGAGCCATTGTCCGGCGCTTGCCAGAACATCGAGGTCCAGCCGGAAATATCCTGACGCTCCTCATAGGTGTTCACAATCCGCACGATGTCATGCTGCGGCAGGGTGTAATGTAGAAAGCCCCCCACCAGCAAAACGATCAGAGCGATCAGGGTCCATTTGACGTAGCGCATCGGGGCCGTCCTTACATAAAATTGGTCACGTAGAAGATCACACAAAAGGCAATCAGCGGTAGGATATAGACGAGCAACAAAAGCTTTGGCCGGAACGAGCGTTCATACTCTTTGATCCCCTCCTCCACATAAGCGTCCCTGTCGCCAATGGAACCCTCCTGCGCCCATTCGTCCTCTAATCTTTCGCGGGTCAGCGAGCGGACATAGATGGTCAAAAGGCCGTAAAGCAGGCTCAAAAGCACGAGACCGATCACCAAGAAACGCAGGAAACCAACCATATTTGTCTCTCCTGTCCGAGAACGCGCCAATCCGGCACAGTGCCGTGCAGCCCCTATTCAAGGCTCTGTTTAACGGGCTTCGGGCAAAAGCGCGAGGGGCTTTGATCCTCTGCCGGCAAGGCGCGTGCCGTTACGGTACGTCGTCCTGGGCGGGCAAACGCATCCCCTCCTCGGCCTTAATCCGTTCGATCCGGCGCGCGAGACTGAGCCAAGCCAAAAGCATCAAAGGCCCCCAAACAAGGATGGCAAGCCCGGCGCGGCGGGCCAAAAAGGCGACCACCTGTTGCGGATGCTCTGACAAAACCTGCCAAAGCGGTTTGCCCTCGGCCTGATAGAGCACCGCAAACAGCGCGCCACTTAGCCCAAATAAAAAGAGAGCGCTGAGCAGAACCGACAGCACCAAGCGCCGTTGCGAGCGCGTCCCTTTCGGCGTCACCACAAAAGGAATCGCCAGTGCCGCCGCACCGATCAGCACCACAGGAAGCACCACAGCGACAAAAAAACCGCCACTCTCGCCAAAATGCTCCATCTGTTTCTCCTCTCGCGCATCCTCTCGCGCATTGCACCATGGACCAATCCATAAGCCTAACCCGACAGTCCCAAACAAAGAATGGACGCCTGCGGTGCCTGAACCTCATAGCTGACGCCTGCGCCTTATTCTTCCCCCTTGCCAGAAGTCAATGGAGACGCTTAGCTTTATACATAGTTTGTAGGAGGGACCAATCATGTACCGTTTCACGAGAATACTCACGACCACGGCCTTGCTCACCACCATGGCCACCGGCGCTTTTGCCGACGAGGTCACAGACACGCTTGAAAGTGCGCTTAAGGCCTATGGCGACGGCGATGTCACCTATGCGCTCGAAGAGCTCGACTACGCCAAACAATTGCTCAAAGAAATGCAATCCGGCGCGCTGTCCGACTTTTTCCCCGCCGCGCCCGACGGCTGGACCGTAGAGGATGACGCTGACACGGTCGCTGGCTATGCCATGATGGGCGGCGGAACGGCCGCGGCGAAACGGTATTCCAATGCGGAGGGCGAGCGGTTCACCATGACCATTGTGGTCGATAGCCCGATGATCGGGATGATGGGCGGGATGTTGCAAAACGCTGGGGCGATGGGCCTGAAAACCACCCGAGTGGGGCGCGAAAAATTCGTCGATCAGGATGGCACCTTATCGGCGCTGATCGAGGGTCGCGTTTTGGTTCAGGTCGAAGGCGGCGCGCAAGATGTGATCGTTCCGATGCTCGAACAGATCAATTTCCGCGAGCTTGGCCGGTTCGGCTACTAACACAGAGGCCCCCGAGACATTGAGGTGAGGCGGGAGACACCGCCTCACTCTGCCTTACATCTGCGCCCGAATGACCTGAGCGAGACGCGCGATGCCCTCTTCGATTTTCCCCGCAGGCGACATCGAAAAATTCAGCCGCAGCGTGTTGGTGTTTGAGCCATCGGCAAAAAACGCGGCCCCCGGCACGAAAGCCACATTGGAGTTCAACGCCTGTTTCAACAGCTCGGCCCCGTCCATGCCTGTGGGCAAGGTGACCCACACAAACATCCCACCCGCAGGTTCGGTCCAGGACACACCCTCGGGCATATGTGCCTTGAGTGACGTCAACATCGCCTGAAGCCGTGCGCCGTAAACGCCGCGCAGGGTGTCAACATGGGTGTCAAACACCGCGCGCGCCACTTCGGCGACGGCGATCTGGTTGATCGTCGCAGTTTGCAGATCCGCCGCCTGTTTGGTCAGCACCAATTGCGAAATGACGGGTTTGGCCGCCACGGCCCAGCCGACCCGCAAACCGGGCGCTAGCGTTTTGGAAAAAGAGCCAAGATAGATCGTGCGACAGGCGTTGATGTCGCCGGTCTCCTGGATCTCAAGCGCCAAGATCGGCGGGAGGTCGTCGCCGCAATAGCGCAGCGATTGGTAGGCGGCATCTTCGACAATGGCACATTCCAACGCCTGTGCCTGTGCCAATATCGCCCGGCGGTCTTCAACCGAAAGCGTCACCCCGGTGGGGTTGGCAAAATCCGGCGACAGATAGGAAAATTTGACTTTGCCGCCGTTTTGCTCAGCTGTCGCAATCACATCTTGCGGCGTGCGATTGTCCGCCGGGTCAAGTCGATCATAGACCGGCTCATACGCGTTAAACGCCCCAAGCGCGCCGAGATAGGTCGGCCAGCCGACCATCACCGTGTCGTCTTTGTCGATGAACACTTTGCCCAGATAATCCAACGCCTGTTGCGATCCAGCGGTGATCAGAATGTTGTCGCGTTCGCACGACACACCAAGCCGCCCCATATAGCCCACGATCCAATCGCGCAGCGGTGTGTAGCCCTCAGAGGTGGCGTATTGCAGCGACACCCCCGCCGCATGGACATCCGTGGCCTTGGCCATCGCCGCCGCGAAGGCTTCGCGCGGGAAATAGGCCGGATCAGGGATGCCGCCGGCAAAAGAGATGATATCGGGTTGATCCAAAAGCTTCAAAAGCTCGCGGATTTCCGAGGCTTTCATCCGGGATGTGCGACTGGCGAAAAGCGATGACAGACTCATGAGGGACCTCCATTGCTCTGTATCTCGCTCTCCGTCGCATTTAAGTCAACACCGCTGACATGAATAGTGATCCGCATTCGCGCACAAGACAGAGATGCATCCATGCACAGAGCACGATCAGAGTCGCGTTTCACAAAACTGAAACACAAACGTCACGAACACGATACCAAGGCGCGCCACACCGCGTGGGACTGAAAACCCCGAGGGATCTATGATGAAAAAGCACCTGTTGCTGGCGGCCTCCGGCCTTGCGCTCTGCGCCACTGCGGCCAATGCCGAGATGAATTTCAACCGCATCGCGTCTTTTGCGACGCCGAACAATATGGCTGAGGGCGAAGATCACGCCCGCCCCACTTCCGCCGAAATCATCGGCGCCTCCGAGGATGGCATGACGCTTGTCTACACCGATAGCCCGCTCGGTGTGATCGGATTGATCGACATCACCGATCCGAAGAACCCGATGCCCAAAGGCAATGTCGACATGGGCGGCGAGCCGACCTCCGTGACCGTGATCGGCAACACCGCCTTTGTCGCCGTCAACACCTCTGAAAGCTATGTCAAACCGTCTGGCAAACTGGTCTCCGTGAACATGGCTGACGGCACCATCACCGGCACTTGTGATCTGGGCGGGCAGCCGGATTCAACCGCGCATGATGCCGCTGGCAGCTTTGTTGTCATCGCAATCGAGAACGAGCGTGACGAAGACGCAGGCGACGGCCGCATCGGTCAAATGCCCGCAGGTTGGGTGTCCACAGTCTCCGTGGCGGCTGATCTGGCCGAGTGTGCAACCCTGAAAACCATTGATGTGACGGGCCTCGCCGAAATCGGCGCTGACGATCCCGAGCCCGAATTTGTAGACGTGAACGGGTTGAACGAAACCGTCGTTACGATGCAAGAAAACAACGAAATGGTTGTGATCGACGCCAATGGCGACGTGATCTCTCACTTCTCGGCAGGTGCCGTGGATCTGGTCCGCATTGACACCAAAGACGAGCGCGCCTCGCTTGATTTCACCGGCGAACAAATGGGCCGTTTGCGCGAACCTGATGGGGTCCAGTGGCTCGACGACGATCACTTTATGATCGCCAACGAAGGCGACATGGACGGCGGATCACGCTCTGTTACCGTGTTCAAAAAAGACGGCACATTGGTGTGGGAATCAAATTCCGAATTTGAAACGCCGATCATTCAGTCCGGCCATTACCCGGACAAACGCTCCGACGCCAAAGGCGCGGAACCTGAGGGCATGGAAGTCGCCACATTCGGTGATAAAACCTACGCTTTCATTCTGGCCGAACGGGCCTCCACGATCTCTGTCTATGATGTGACCGATGCGGCCAACCCGGTGTTCAAACAGCTCCTGCCCTCCGGCATCGCGCCCGAAGGCGTGATCGCTATCCCGGCGCGCAATCTGTTTGTGACCGCCAACGAAGCCGATCTGATCGAAGATGGCGGCGTGCGGTCGCATGTCATGGTCTATGAGTACCAAGACGCACCGGCCCAGTACCCGACATTGACCTCTGCGGGGGCCGATGAGTTGATCGGCTGGGGCGCAATCTCCGGCATGGTTGCGGATGAGGACGGCATGATCTACGCCGTCAACGACAGCTTTTATAGCTATCAGCCGACCATTTTCAAAATCGACCCCTCTTCCAAACCGGCGAAAATCGTCGATGCGATCCGGGTGACCCGTGGCAATGGCGATGCAGCACAGAAACTCGACATGGAAGGCATCACTCTGGATGGCAAAGGCGGTTTTTGGGTTGCGTCCGAGGGCCGCACCGACCGCGTGACACCGCATGCGATTTACAACGTGAACGCCAAGGGCGAGATCAAAAAAGAGATCGGCCTGCCAGCAGAATTGCTGACCTATGAGACCCGTTTTGGCTTTGAAGGCATCACCAAGGTCGGTGACACGCTTTGGATGCCGGTTCAGCGCGAGTGGAAAGATGACGCGAAACACAGCGTCAAACTGGTCGCCTATAATCTTGAGACCGAGGAATGGGGCGCTGTGTCCTATCCGCTGGCAACCCCGGACACAGGTTGGGTTGGCCTGTCCGAGCTGGTCGCGCATGGCGATTATTTCTACGTCATTGAACGCGACAATCAGATCGGCGCGGATGCCAAGATCAAAAAGATCTACCGCATCCCGGCCGCCGAAATGGTGCCCGCGCCGCTTGGCTCTGAACTGCCTGTCGTGTCGAAAGAAGAGGTTCGTGACCTGATCCCGGATCTGAAATCCTTTGGCGGCTATGTGGTCGATAAGGTCGAAGGCCTTGCCATCACCACAGACGGCGAAATGTTCGTGTCCACCGACAATGACGGTGTGGATGACAGCTCGGGTGAGACGTTCTTCTGGTCCATCGGCAAGATGTAAATCATCGCCTGTAAGATACGGAAACGCCCGCCAAATGGCGGGCGTTTTTGTTTGAGGATGTAGACCAAGAAGCCGATTAGACCTCGACGGTCTCCTGTGCATCTTCGATCACCTTGGTCTCCACGGTATTGGGCCCGGCGATTTCAATTTGGCGCGGTTTCAGCGCCTCTGGCACTTCGCGCTGAAGCTCGATGTGCAACATGCCATTCACATGCGACGCGCCCGTCACCTTGACGTGATCGGCAAGTTGGAACCGGCGCTCAAAGGCGCGGGTGGCAATGCCGCGATGCAGATAGGTTTTGGCCTTTTCGTCCTCACCATCGGCTTTGCGCGCGGCAATGATCAACGCATTGTGGCGCTGTTCAATGGTGATGTCTTCGGTTGAAAACCCGGCAACAGCCAGCGAAATACGCCAACCATCATCGGCGGTTTTTTCAATATTATAAGGCGGGTAGCTTGGCTGAGCGACCTCTTGGGTCAGAACGCGGTCCATCATATCCGCGATTTGGTCAAAGCCAACAGTGGCCCGGTACAGGGGGGCAAGATCAAAGTTACGCATGGGTATCCTCCAGTGAGCGAATCCAAATGTTAAGCCTTCCTTAAGGCCAAAAGGCCGGGACAGGCGAAGGGCCGGACCCTATTTAGGCGTCCGACCCAACAAATTTGGGGATGAAGGAAAGAGGTTTCAAGGGGCGGATCAATGCCCACTCAGTACCCGACGACACCGACCACAAATTCAGTATCTGTCAGCTCGGGCACCGGGCCTGCATCGCCTGCATCGGCCTTTTTAAACGTGCTGTGCCCGCTGGAGGCCAGTTTCAACAGGTCGCCCAAAGCACCATCAAGCGAGGTGCCGACCGAAACCTTTTGGCCGTGATATTGCGCCTTGGCGGAGATCACCGACACGATGCGCGGACGCGGGCCCGACATGTCGAAAATCGGTGCCCCGGAGGAGCCAAAATCAACGTCACAAGACGTGACCAAAACACCACCCTGACGCGCCATCACATGACAGCTTGCCTGCAAAGACGGGGTTTCGGCGCGGTCATGGGCGTAGGAGACCACGCCCACAGCCTGGCCTTTTTCAGGGCGGGCGGCGGTCGGAAAAGGTATCACAGAACCGTCGCGCACAGGGCGGTCCAATTCGATCAGAGCAATGTCATTGACCAACCGATCATGGCGGTCTCCGGTGGAGATGGAAAAGCTGGGATGAACATAGATGGCACGAGCCGTGCGGTAGGCCTGAGCCGAGCCATTGCGCCAACCCGCCTTAAAGGTCACGTCACTGGGCGCATGGGGTTTGTGCGAATAGATGTCGAACATACAATGCGCCGCCGTCAGCACCAGAGTTTCGGTGATCAAAGAGCCGGTGCAAAAGCTGCGCCCGGCAAAATCGAGACGTCCGACGGCTTCCCATCCGCGACTGTCATCCCCGGTCCGAAAGGCCTTAAGTGCGCTATCGGCCTGTGCCTGCCCCACCGTGAGGAGCAGAAAGACGACTGTCAGTAAATATTTCATTGTAGGTCCCATTCCCTGTTCGCCCCCAGCGGTAATGGGACTTCAGGGCGGGATTATGGCCGATTCGAGAACAATTTGGGCGGTTTTTGGCCGCCTGTTGCCCAATCGAGCAATTCAACCGTGTGCACCACAGGCACATCCATGCCCGATCCCAACTGTATCATGCAGCCGATATTGCCCGCAGCCACGACATCTGGTGTCTTCTCCGACAGTGTTTTGATTTTCCGGGCTTTCAAATTTTTTGAAATTTCAGGCTGCAAAAGGTTGTAGGTGCCCGCCGATCCGCAACACAAATGGCCATCGCGCGGCTCGACCACCTCGAATCCCACCCGTTTCAAAAGGTCCTTGGGGTAGGCTTTGATCTGTTGGCCGTGTTGCAACGAACAGGCGGCATGATAGGCGACTTTCAGGTCTTGTTTGCCCGCAGGCAGGTCGAGTTGCATCAAGACCTCAGAGACATCTTTGGCCAAAGCGGCGATCTGGGCCGCATCTTCTGCCATGTCTGAGCTGCGAAACATATGGCCGTAGTCTTTCACCGTGGTGCCACAGCCCGAGGTGTTGATCACAATCGCATCCAACCCCTCGCTCGCGATTTCCGCCATCCAAGCGCGGATGTTTTTGGCTGCCGCCCTGTGGCTTTCGGCCTCTTTGCCCATGTGATGGGTCAGCGCCCCACAACAGCCCGCGCCTTTGGCCACGACGACCTCACAGCCGAACCGGGTCAACAGCCGGATCGTGGCATCGTTGATATCGGTATCGAGCGCCTTTTGCGCACAGCCCGTCATCAAAGCCACCCGCATTTTGCGCGCACCGTTCGCGGGAAACACCTGTGCATCATCATTGCGCGACACGGGCGGGATAACCTTTGGTGCCATCTCCAACATCGCTTTCAGGCGCGGGTCGGGCAATAGATGCCGCAACGGTTTGGCAATTTTGGCCCCCAAAAGCGCGACACGAAACCGGTTCGGATAGGGAATGATCCGCGCCAAAGTCCAGCGCAGCAGCCGATCCATCAACGGACGTTTGTAGGTTTTTTCCACATGCACCCGCGCATGATCAATCAGATGCATATAATGCACCCCCGACGGGCAGGTCGTCATACAGGCCAGACAGGACAGGCAACGATCCAAATGTTTGACCGTGCGCGCATCGGCGGGCCGGTCGTTTTCCAACATATCCTTGATCAGATAAATCCGCCCGCGCGGGCTATCCAACTCATCGCCCAAGACCGCATAGGTCGGACAGGTTGCGGTACAAAATCCGCAATGCACACAGGACCGCAAGATCTCATTGGCGCGCGCAATGCCGGGATCAGAGAGCTGTTCGGGCGTAAAAGTCGTCTGCATCAGCCCATCATCCTTGGGTTAAATTTTTGCTCTGGATCGAATGTTTGACGCAACCCTTGGGACAGCCGCGCCACGATGGTGTTCTCCGGCGGGAACACCCCAAGCCTGCGCTTGGTCTCATCGCTGGCGCGCACCAAACTGGCGTGACCTTGGCCCATCTTGGCCCGCACATCTGTGCCCGCAAACGTCAACAGCCATAGCCGTCCGCCGCCCCAATCATAGATCACATCCAAAGGCGCGATTGCGGCCACCAAAGCGGGCGCTGTCGAGGGCGTCACCGACAGCCGCCAGACATCGCCGGGCACGCCCACAAACCGCGTCACATCGCGAATCGCGCCCCATGTCGCTTCACTCTGCGCGGCCTCCCACTCTACGGCAGCCTCACCCAGATCAGACAGCCGGGTTTGCAACGCCTCCACCCGGTATCGCACCGCGCCCTCAATCCCTTCAAGCCGTAAAAGCGTGCGCGCAGGCGTGCCATCCGCAGCTTGGCGGAGATGCGCGGCACCCGTAATGTCAAAAGGCGTGCCCAAAGCGCGTGACATCGTGTTGACCGCCTCCGCCTCCGTTTGACCTTCAAAGATCAATGTTGCGGTGGTTTCCGGGATTGGCTGGGTCTTGAGGCTCACTTCGGTCAAAACCCCAAGCGTGCCTTGGCTCCCCGCCATCAGCTTTACCAGATCAAGCCCAGTGACATTTTTCATCACCCGCCCACCGTTCTTGACGATCTCGCCCCGCCCATCGACAAAGCGCACGCCGAGACAGGCATCCCGACAGGCCCCAACGGCGACACGACGCGGACCAGAGGCATTGGATGCGACCATCCCGCCGATGCTGCGCGCGCCTTCGCGACCGAGCAATGGCCCCAAATCAGACGGCTCAAACGCCACTCTTTGATGCTCTTCTGCAAGCCGTACGCTCACTGCATCAACGGACATCCCGGCGGAGACCACAAGCGTCAGTGCGCCCGGGTCATAGTCGAACTGTGTGCCGGTCCAGCGCAAGCGATCTCCCTCGGCCAATCCAATCCGGCTTGTGCCGCCGCCCGCGACCACAAACGGCCCTCCCGTGCGGATCACGTCGGCAAGCTGCGCCTCACTGTCACAGGATATGTCTTGTGCCGTAGTCAAAATACTCATTGCCCACCCCTCCGATCCGCACTCGCCGCGAGTGGAAAAACCTTCGCCGGGTTCAAAATCCACGCCGGATCAAACACATCCTTTACCGCCATTTGCGCCTCCAAATCGGCGAGCGCAAATTGATGCGTCATCAGATCGCGCTTCTCAACCCCCACGCCATGTTCACCGGTCAAACAGCCGCCCACATCGACGCAGAGCTTCAAAATCTCCGCGCCCAACGCCTCAGCGCTTTCCAATTGGCCGGGCTCATTGGCGTTGAACAGGATCAGCGGGTGCATATTGCCATCGCCCGCATGAAACACATTGCCGACCATGTGACCTGCGGCGTCCGACAGCTCGCCAATGCGTTTGAGCACCAAGGGCAGCGCGCCCACCGGGATCGTGCCATCTAGACAAATGTAATCGCCCATCTGTCCCATCGCACCAAAGGCGGATTTGCGCCCCAGCCAAATCCGTGCGCTTTCCTCCGGGTCTTGGCTTTCGCGAATCTCAACCGGATTGTGGCGTTTGGCGATGGTGGTGATGCGGGCCAGTTGGTCTGAAATCTCTTGCGGCGACCCTTCAACTTCGATGATCAAAAGCGCCTCGCAATCGGGGTATCCCGCCTTGGCAAAACTTTCTGTGGCGCGAATAATCGGCCGGTCCATGAACTCAATCGCCACCGGGATCAGACCCGATTTGATGATGTCGGCGACACAGGCCCCCGCGACCTCGTTGCTGTCAAACCCGATCAACACAGGCCGCGCGCCTTCGGGTTTGGGCAAAATGCGCAGGGTCGCCTCGGTGACAATCCCAAGTTGTCCTTCAGAGCCGCAAATCACCCCCAAAAGATCAAGCCCGCCCGCATCCATATGCGCGCCGCCGATCTCGACCACCTCACCATCGGCCAAAACCAGGGTGACGCCCAAAAGATTGTTCGTCGTGACGCCATATTTGAGGCAATGCGCGCCACCGGAATTCATCGCGATATTGCCAGCAATGGCACAGGCCAATTGGCTTGAGGGATCGGGCGCGTAGAAAAACCCGTCGCTTTCGACCGCCGCCGTCACCGAGAGATTGGTCATCCCGGTTTGCACCCGGATATAGCGATCGCTGGTGTTGATCTCAATCACCTCGCGCAGCCGCGCCACCCCAAGGATCACACAATCCGCCGTTGGCAAAGCCCCCCCCGCAAGCGACGTTCCTGCGCCCCGCGGCACCACCGGCACGCCCATGTCATGACAAATGCGCAGGATGGCGGCGACCTCTTCGGTCGTGCTGGGCAACACAGCCACCAAAGGCGCGCAGCGATAGGCGGTCAGCGCGTCACATTCATAGGCCCGCACCTCCTCGGGCGCGTCAATCACCGCGTCAGACGGCAGAACCGCGCGAAGGCGCGCCACAAGCTTTGGCTTTTGCGCAAGGAGTTCGGGATTCGGGGTCGGCATCTCCATGGTCGTCTCCTCACTTTCATTGGTAAGTTTTTATAACCAATTTATCCACCTGACAAGTCTACAAGCTTTGCGTATTGCTGTGATATGGAACTGATGGATCATCTCAAATTTTTCACGTCCCTCGATGCCCTCGCCGTCGGCTATTTGCTGATGGCGTGGTTCGTGATTGGCCATGTCATCGAACGCCCGTTGGGATCGCGTATCTCGACCTCTGTTTTGGTGGCCAATTACCGAAGACAGTGGATGATTCAGATGATCACCCGCCAGCCGCGCATCTTTGATGCGACGATTTTGGGCACCCTGCGTGAGGGCACATCGTTTTTTGCCTCCGCCTGCCTGATTGCCATCGGCGGCGGCTTGGCGGCGATCTCGAACGCGAAAAAATTGAGTGACGTGGCTCAAAACCTGGCGCTCGATGCGCCTGAAATTATTTGGGAAGTCAAAATTCTGTTGGCCCTGCTGTTCATCACCAGCGCCTTTTTAAAATTCATCTGGTCCAATCGGCTGTTTGGCTATTGCGGCGTGGTCATGGCCTCAGTGCCCAATGATCCAAACGACCCTTTGACGCTGCACCGCGCACAAAAGGCCGGAGATTTGAACATCACAGCGGCGCGCGCCTTTAACGGTGGCTTGCGCGGCATTTATTTCGCGCTTGGCTCGCTTGGATGGCTGCTTGGCCCCGTCGGATTGCTGATCAGCACAACGCTCACCCTGTTCATCCTGTTGCGCCGCGAATTCGCCTCCACCTCGCGCGAAATTTTACTGCGCGACGAAGGTTGATGCCTTTTCAAAGGCGTGGTCACCTGAGGTAAGCCGAATGGGTGCACGGAGCGCACCAGATCCCGATGCAATAAAGAGTGAATGATGCGGCACATGGCTGCTTTACGGCCAATGTTTCGAATGCTGCTCAGTGGTCGAGCGGCAGGTATGCGCAGGGAGGGGCTTTGCAAAGAGACCATAACGCACGCTATGTTGCGGAGGTTATTCGAATGAAGGAATTCTAGTTTATGTCCGAGAGCGTTTTCCAAGTACCAGGATGGCAATGCCCGGTTCATGGCGGATTTGGCAACCTGAACCGATGCCCTTGGCCGGAGTGCAAGCACGGCGTCGATGGGCATAGCGTAGAAGTTCGCAATATAGCCAGGGGGGAGACGACCGAAACTTTTCATAGGGTCATTTGGATTGGTCTGGACAGAGACGAATACTATGACTGGCAGACCGGAAAGCTACCAAATTGGTTTAGTATTGGCCGAGCTTACAGCTATTTTGCAAACAAGATCAACGAGAGCGCAAGACCTAATCAGATGTTCCACTATACATCTCCGGATGGCGCTCTTGCTATCCTTCAGTCCGGGCGCATGCGTTTTACGGACTATTCCTATCTGAACGATACGCGAGAGATTACCCACGGCCTTGATGTTGTTCGCTTTGTACTGGAAGATGAGACACGTGTCGCTGGCTCGCCCGCGTTAACCGATCTGAAGGCGCATCTGGCTGACATAGAGCCCTTCTCTCACTACAACATATATACGACTTCCTTTTCGTCGGATCCTGACAGTCTGAGCCAATTTCGTCTCTATGGCCCCGTAGCGCTGGGATTTGAAGCGAACCCAAATGGCTTCGGTTTCTTCAAGGGCGAAATAAATTTTGACCGTGTTGTCTATGACCCAGAAAAACAGGAGCGGCTGATCCGAACCTTTTTAAATCTCTTGAAGCAAAGTGAAGACAAAGACGCAGCATTGATCAAAAGTGATGCATCAAAAAAAGTCACGCCAGACTATCTGACTAGGGTGTGAACCCAATTCCTTGTCTTGCTGAAATGGGCTCTTCATGATTCATCTGCGGAAAACAGGTGCATGATGGCGAGATTTGATCTGAGCGACGAAGAATGGGCTGCAATCCGGCCTCATTTACCCAAACAAGGGCGCGGTCCGCAGCGCAAGGATGACAGAACAGTCTTGAATGGCATTTTCTATGTTCTGCGCACGGGGGCGCCGTGGCGCGATCTGCCGGACCGGTATGGCCCGCGCACGACTGTTTACAACCGCTATGTCCGCTGGGGTGAGCGCGGGATTTGGCAAGGGATATTTGATGTGCTGGCGACGGAATGTGAGGACGCGCTGATCTTCATTGATAGTTCAATCGTCAAGGCACACCGGGCGGCAGCAGGCTCAAAAGGGGGGAGTTGGCGCAAGGTATTGGACGCTCACGCGGCGGTCGCGGCAGCAAGGTTCACGTCGCCGTAGACCATCGCGGCCTGCCTCTACGGTTCGCGATTACAGGCGCACAAAGGCATGATAGCAAGGTATTTGGTTCATTTGTCGGCTGGCAAAAACAGCCGACAGCTATCGTCGCAGACAAAGCCTATGGCTCAAAAGCCATCCGCCAAACCATCGCTGACGAAGGCGCATTGGCAGTGATCCCATCCAAGTCAAACGCCCGCATCCACATCCCACATGACCCCGACATCTACGCCCAGCGAAACCTTGTAGAGCGGTTCTTCTGCCGCATGAAAGACATGCGAAGGCTAACAACGAGATACGAAAAGTTGAAACGCAACTTCCTGTCGATGGTCCATATCTTTGCAATCAGATGTTGGCTGAATTGAGTCCACACCCTAGTCTCTGCTGGAATCTATATCGCAACTTATCCAATAGCTATGTCCGCTTCGGGCTGGGAGCAGTCATTGCTAGCTGTGGAGTGAATGCCCGCTCCGTCCGCATACCAGACCTTCACACCCCTGCGCGGCGGATGGTGGTGGCTTTGGAGCCTCTGGTGCCGCCCAAATTGGTGCCCGCAAATCGCCGCGTTGCGTCAAAAGGAGGGGACTTTCGATGTCCGCCTCACCGCCGCCCTTCGCGCAGCCAGGCCCAAACGGTCAGCCCAGCCAAGATCACCAGCCAAAGCCAGCCGGGGAACAGTGGCATCAAGCGGGTGGATTGGGTGACAAAGGCTGCGCGCGGGGTCACTCCGATCCAACCACGTCCCGCCACCACCCGGCCCTCGGCCACGGTGCGGATCATCGGGAGACCCTCAGACAGCGCCATGACGCCGCCTTTGGTCGCGGCAATGACCGGGGCCAATGTGTCCCCCGTCGCGATGGTTTCCTCAAACTCACGCGGCGCGGCAGGGCCCAAGACCATCACCGCCTCTTGATCCCCCTCGGACAGGCGATAGAGCCCCATCTCGGCGCCTTGATGCTGGGCCATAAACCGCCCCGGGCTGACCTCTTCCATCGGCACGGTCACGGTGGTGCCGTCGGGGGCCTCGATTGTGACCTCATGGTCGCGATCGGTCAGGCTGCGCCGGGTGATGGTCAAACTCGCGCCATCCGAGGTGGCGGTCAGCGCTTCTTCCTCAAGCTCGGGCTCTTTCATCATCCAATGCGCCAAACGCCGCAGCAATTCGAGTTGCGGCCCGCCGCCCTCGATCCCACGCGTCCAAAGCCACGCATGATCGGAGGCCAGCACCGCCACCCGGCCCTCACCGACCCGATCCAGCACCAAAAGCGGACGACCCTCGACACCAGACATCACCACTTCGGGCGCATTCGGGCCGGTTTCTGTACCGGGATCAAGGTCGATTTGCCGAAACCAGCGTCCCCATTCGGGCGCGTCCGTGGCAAAGCGCAACCCGCCAAGACCCTCGGTCACCGGATGGCGCGCGCCCATATCGGTCAGGCGCGGTTGATAGCCCTGCTCATAAATCCGCCCCGAGGGCGCAAGCGGAATGATCCGTGCAAGAGGCGAACGATAAAGGCTGTCTGCGCTGGCAAAATCGGGCCCGGCGGCAAATAGAACCGCACCGCCGTCTTCGACATAGCGCGCGATGTTGTCCAGATAGGAGGGCGGAAGGATACCGCGCAATTTGTAACGATCAAAGATGATCAGATCGAAATCATCGACCTTTTCCATGAACAATTCGCGGGTTGGAAAGGCAATGAGCGACAGTTCGGTGACCGGAACCCCGTCTTGTTTGGATGGCGGGCGCAAAATGGTGAAATGGACAAGATCGACGGAGGGGTCCGATTTCAACAGGTTGCGCCATGTGCGTTCGCCATTATGCGGCTCGCCCGAAACCAAAAGCACGCGCAGACGATCCCGCACGCCGTTGATTTGCACCATCGCCGCATTGTTGCGTGTGGTCAGTTCGCCGGGGGCTTCGGGCAGGGTGAATTGGATCACGTTCATCCCGCCATGCGCCAAAGTCAGCGGCACATCAATGGCACGACCGACGGGGATGGTAAATTCCTGCGCTTCACCGCCATCAATCGACACGATCAGCGGCGTGGTGACACCGATGGAGGCGGGCACGGCACCTTGGTCCTCAACTTTGAGGGTCAGGATGACCTCTTCGTCCAAAATGGCAAAAGACGGCGCGTTTTCAACGACCAGGCGGCGATCCCAATCCTCTGGCGCGCCGGTGAGCAACAGGTGCAATGGCGCGGGAAAGTCCGGGGCCAGATCCACATCATGCAACTGCCCATCCGAGACCATAATCGCCCCGGCCAAACGCCCGCGTGGCTCATCGGCCATGGCCTCAGACAGAGCTGTCATCAACAGCGTGCCCCGGTTGTCGGGGGCATCTCCTAAGGGCACGATGCGCAGCTCAGTGTTGGGCAAGGCGCTGATGCGCGCGGTGAGGGTCTCGACGGCTTGGGCGGTCTGAGATGTGCGATCCGCGAGGTCTTGCGAGGCGCTTTCATCGACCAGCAAAAGCACGATGTCCGACAGCGGATCGCGCTCCTCTTGCTGCACAGACGGCCCGGCGAGATAGATCAGGATCAAAACCGCAGCTCCTGCACGCAGGGGCCAGCCGCGCAGCCCGCGCAGGGCAGCAAAGCCCACAAGCACCAGCGCAATCCCGGCAAGGATCACCAGCACGGAGAGCGGCAGATGCGGAGAAAAGATCAGATCGCGGATCATTGGCTCAACCTGTCTAACAAGGCGGGGACATGGACCTGATCGGATTTGTAATTGCCGGTCAGCACATACATCACCAGATTGACGCCAAAGCGATAGGCCAACTCGCGCTGACGCTCGCCATTAAACCCGCGCCCAACGGGGACCAAAGCCACACCTGTGTCATCCACCGCCCAAGCCGCCGCCCAATCGCCGCCGCCAATCACCACTGGGGTGACATTGTCGTTGAGATTGCGAAACGGCATGCCCTCGGCCTGTTCGGCATTGGCAGAGGCTTCGACCCAAACCGTGCCCTCAGCATAGCGTCCGGGGAATTCGCGCAACAGATAAAAGGTGCGGGTGAGGACATGGTCTTCGGGGATTTGTTCCAGCGCGGGGATGTCGAGCGGACGTGCCAGAGCCTGAAGTTTCAGACCCGTCGGGGTCGCCGCGCCAAACCCCGCGACATCGGCGTCACGCGTGTCAAACAAGATCATGCCGCCCGTGCGCAGATAGGCGTTGAGTTTGGTATAGGCGGCGGCCGTTGGGACGGGTTGATCGGCGGTCACCGGCCAGTAGAGGATCGGAAAGAACCCAAGCGGATCGGTGTCGAGGTTGACCCCCATCGGCGGCGACGGCTCCACCGAGGTGCGGGCATTGAGCACGGCAGACAGACCCGCAAGACCCGCCTCAGACAGGCTGTCGAGACGGGCGTCTCCGGTACGAACATAGGCCAGCGCCACCTCAGAACTGGCGGCCAAAGCAAAGGGATCGGACAGGGTGTCAGACGCCTCTTGGGCGCGGGGTGCGGAGAGCGGCATCGCGAGCGCCAAGAGCAAAATCGGCACCACCCGTGCCCCGAACAAGCGGCCAGAGAGCCAAAGCGAGGCAATCATATCCGCAGCCAAAAGCAACAGAGCCGCCAAAAGGAGCGCGGGCTTCAGCGGCCGTTCGTTTCGGCTCTGACTGCCCGTGACGGGAATGTTTGCGGGCCATTGCGCCGCAATGAGGTGATCCTCAGCCGCCAAAACATTCAGCGCCAAAACGCTATCGCGGGCTTGGTACAGCCCCGCAGGGGTGCCCGCCGACGCCTCAGCCGTGGCAAACACCGCCCCTTCAATCGGCAACATCGCCGCCGCATCCCTCAACTGCCCAAACCCATCCAACCGCTTCAAAACCTGCACCGTTTGTCCCGTCAAATCATCGACCTCGGTCTTGGCCGCCCGCGACGTCACGGCCAACCGATCCAGCATCGACACAAACAGACCCGACAAAGGCAAACTGGACCATTCGGCATTGGCGGTGACATGGAACAACACCACCTGTCCCTGCCCCACTGGCTTGCGCGTCACCAAAGGCGTGCCATCGCCCAAAGTCGCAATCACCCGCGCCGCCAGATCGGGGTCGGGTTGCGCCATGACTTGGGCGGACACTGTGACATCTTTGGGCACGGGAAGGCCGTAAAATGGCGAGGTCTCGGCAAAGGGCCGCAGGGTTTTCGGTTCACCCCATGACATCGCGCCGCCAATCGTGCGTCCGCCCGCGCGCAAACGCACCGGCAAAAGCGGGTCTTCCACGTCGCGCGCCACATCAGAGGCGGCCAGATTTGGCCCGGCAAAGCGCAGCAAAAGCCCGCCCGCATTGACCCAATCCAACAAAGGCGCGGCCTCGCCGTCGGACAGATGAGCAATGTCGGCCAGAATGATCACATCCGGGTTGGCTTGAATCAGATCGGACAAGGCGCCTTCGATCACATCGGCTTTGCCATTCAACGCCGCGCGCAGGTAATGCAGTTGCGACAAGAGCTGAAGCCCCTCGCGGCTGTCGCGCACGGTCACAAGGCCAACTTCACGGCGCTTGAGACTGTCGTCAGCCAAACGGATTGCGCCAGCGGACCGCTGACCTTCGATCTCAAACCGGGTGATGCGATTGCGCAGTTCAGGCGGCAGATCAAACAGGGCGGACACCGCGTCCTCGCCGCTGCCAAATGTCACCTCTTGGCGCGCCAAAACCCGCGGCACGCCCGCCGGGTCCGGCCCATGCACCAACACGGTCACCGCGGCCTCGCCCACCGTCCCGCGCCGCTGAACCAATAGGTCCACGCCGGTTTCATCCACTGTGGTCGGCCCCAACCCATAGAGGGCGCGCGGGGTTTCGAACACCGACACAGACCCCTTAGCGTCCAAGAGATCAAGCACTTCGGCGCGCCCTGCCCGTTCCAACCCGTCGGAGAGCCAAAGCGTTTCATAGCCACCCTGGATCGTACCGAGTGCCGTCAAAAGATCGGCCATCTCGGGGGGCAGGACGCAGGCGCAAGGCCCGGCAACCGCGCACGCCAATCAGAGGCGGAGAGAAAATCGCAAGGCTGGGCGGATATGGCTGTGGCGGGCAAAATGCAAACAGTGCGATTGTCCGCCTCAGCCTCTTCGAGCGCTTGCTCCACTCGTCCAATCCGCAGGCTCCAATCGGGAGCTGAGGCCCAGCTTGCGTCCATCACAATCAGCAATGGTCCGGTGCCGCCACGTTCCACACGCGGGTTCAACACCGGCCCGGCAAAGGCCAAAATCAACGCTGCCACCGCCACCATCCGCAACAGCAAAAGCCACCACGGCGTGCGATCCGCCTCAGTCTCGTTATCGGTAAGGCCGAGTAAAAGCGCAACGCCGGGAAAGCGACGGCGGGTTGGCGCAGGCGGCACGGCGCGCAGCACGAACCACAGGATCGGCAGGACCAAAAGCCCAAGCAAAATCCAAGGGGCGGTGAAGCCAATTGGGCCTAAAATCCACATCAGCGCGGCCCCTCCAGACCTTCATACAGCCACAAAAGCGCGGGCTGTGCCGGGGTGTTGGTGTGATGGGTGGCAAAACGCCACCCGGCCTGATGCGCCAGATGCGCAAGCTGGGCTTTGCGCTCGGCAAGACGGTCAAGATAACGGTCACGAAGGTCGGAGGCGCGCAGGGTTTCGTGGCGCAACCCACCCGCCATCGAGGTAAAAACCGTGCGCCCCTGAAAGGGGAAAGCCTCTTCGGCGGGATCAAGGATTTGGTACATAAGCCCGGTGATACCGCGATCCGCCGCCGCCCCGATGGCGCGTTCGACCGGCGCGATCGGACCTAAAAAGTCAGACAAAAACACCGCGCGGGATTTGGGCAAAAACGATGTGGCATCCGGCGCGCCGTACTCTGCGCCCTCAGCCTTTGGATCAGGGCGCAAGCCTTCCGCGATACGCCGCAATTGCAACGCACCGATCCGTGGCGGGGTGCCCAAAGAGGCCAAAGCCACACGTTCGCCGCCTTTCATCAACAAGATCGCCAGCGCCATGGTCAAAAGCCCGGCGCGCTCCTGTTTGCTCGGGTGGTTTTTGTCGGAGGAAAAGCCCATGGCGGCCGACAGATCCGCCCAAAGATGCACCGACTGCGCCGATTGCCATTCTTTTTCACGCACAAAATGACCGTCCGAACGCCCGGAGCGGCGCCAATCAATCGCGCGCCCCGAATCGCCGGGTTCTGCCGGGCGGTATTGCCAAAACTCATCGCCCATCCCGGCCTGACGCCGCCCATGCCCGCCCAACAAGAGCGTGCGCGCAAGCTGTTCGGCCTGCGCCTGAAGCGGAGGCAGGGGACCGGCCAAAGCTTCGGCGCGAGCACGCAGCGATGGCGAGGAGGGAGGCGAAAGGCTCACGCGGCGGACCGATTTTCCAAAAGGGTGGCGGCGACCGTATCAATCAGCGAGGCCAAATCTTCGCCCCGCGCACGGGCGGCAAAGGTCAATGCCATCCGGTGACTGAGCACGGGCTTGGCCATGGCGATCACATCGGCGGGGCTGGGCGCGAGACGGCCGTCCAAAAGCGCACGGGCGCGAATGGTCAACATCAAGGCCTGAGCGGCGCGTGGACCCGGCCCCCAAGCGACAGAGGCGTTGATCGCAGGCGTGGCCTCGGCTTCATGCGGACGACAGGCACGGACCAGATCAAGGATCATCTCGACCACCTGTTCGCCCACCGGCATCTTGCGCAACAACGCCTGCGCTTTGATCAATTCTTCAGCGGTGAAAACAGCGTGGGCCTCCGTCTCTGTCGCGCCCGTGGTGGCGATCAAAATGTCGCGCTCGGTGTCGCGGTCCGGGTAGGCCACATCGACTTGCACCAAAAACCGGTCAAGCTGTGCCTCAGGCAGCGGATAGGTGCCCTCTTGTTCCAGCGGGTTTTGCGTGGCGAGGACGTGAAACGGGGCCTCCAAATCATGCGGCTGCCCGGCGATGGTCACGGATTTTTCCTGCATCGCTTGCAACAGCGCCGATTGGGTCCGGGGGCTGGCGCGGTTGATTTCGTCGGCCAAAAGGAGTTGGCAAAACACCGGACCTTCGATGAACCGAAATGCGCGGCTGCCGTCCGTGGCGGTTTCCAAGACCTCGGAGCCAAGGATGTCGGCGGGCATCAGGTCCGGGGTGAATTGCACCCGCGCGCCTTTGAGGCCCATCACGGTCGAAAGCGTGTCGACAAGGCGGGTTTTGCCCAGCCCCGGCAGGCCCAACAACAGCGCGTGACCGCCACAAAGCATGGCAGATAACACCAGATCGACCACGGTTTCCTGACCAATGAAACGGCGGGTGATCGAGGTTTTCGCCTCCGACAGCTTTGCCCCCAGCGCTTCGATCTCGGCGACAAGATCTTCTGTGACAAGATTTTCGGGCGCAAGGCCCGTGGTGGTGGCGGTCTGGGTCATGGGCTTCACCTCTTAGGACGTTCTGTGTCACTCTTACGCTCGCCATTAGAGCGATCTATGCTGCAAAGCACAAATGACAAAGAGGTCAGAAGGGGGATTTTCGCGTGACTGTCTCAGCCGAAAGCATTGCCGCCGCCGTCAAGGCCGCAAAAACCCATGGTTTGCCACCCGTGGACAAATGGGACCCGCCATTTTGTGGCGATCTGGATATGCGGATCGCGCGGGATGGGACATGGTTCTATCTGGGAACGCCGATTGGGCGGATTGGATTGGTGCGACTGTTTTCAACCGTGTTGAAACGCGAAGGTGACGCCTATTTTTTGGTGACGCCGGTGGAAAAGGTGGGAATCACCGTTGAGGATGTGCCGTTTTTGGCGGTGGATTTCACGGCTTCGGGTCAAGGGACGGATCAGGTTTTGACCTTTCAGACCTCGGTTGGCGATGAGGCGGAGGCTGGCCCGGATCACCCCTTGCGCTTTGCCGACCGAGACGGAGAGCCCGCGCCCTATGTCGAAATCCGGGCGGGGCTTGAAGCGCTGATTGATCGCAAAAGCTTCTTTCGCCTCGTTGACCATGCTGTCACGCAGGAGATTGACGGCACGCCAATGTTTGGGGTCTGGTCCAAGGGCGTGTTTTTCCCGCTCGCGCCTGTGGATGATCTCAGCTGATGCCAAAATTTGCCGCCAACCTGTCATTTCTGTTTAAGGAATATCCGTTTTTGGAACGGTTTGCCGAGGCAAAGGCCTGTGGCTTTGAGGCGGTTGAGGTGTTGTTTCCCTATGATGAACCCGCCTCCGAGGTGGCCAAACGCATGGCCGATCTGAACCTCAAGATGGTGCTGATCAACACGCCGCCGCCGAATTACACCGGCGGCGAGCGCGGATTTGCCGCCGTGCCGGGGCTTGAGGATCGGTTCCGCAAAGATTTCAAACGCGCGCTCAGATATGCACAATTCTTAGGGGCCGAGCACATGCACATCATGGCCGGAAAGGCCAAAGGCTTGGTCGCGCTTGAGACCTTTAAAAAGAACCTCGCCTGGGCGGCAGCCGAAGCTCCGAGCATGAGCCTGACGATCGAACCGATCAATCCGGGCGACATGCCGGGGTATTTCTTGGATGATTTCGATCTGGCGATTGAGATTTTGGAGAGCGTCGCGGAACTGAACCTTGGGCTACAATTTGACGCCTATCATGCGCAAATCATCACCGGCGACGCCATGCTCGCCTGGGACAAATACGCCCCCTATGTGCGCCACATCCAAATCGCCGGACCACCCGATCGGCACGAACCCATCAAGGGTCTGGTCGATTATCCGGCGTTTTTCCGCGCCGTGGATGAGAGTGGCTATCGGGGCTGGGTCTCCGCCGAATATATCCCGAAAAAGCGCACCGAAGAGGGTTTGGATTGGTTTCGTCAGGCCAAATAGGTCTAAGAGACCTCTGATCCGGGCACACAGCCCTGCCCCGGAGCTTCGACTTCAAGCGTGGAATGGGTGATGGAAAACCGCTCCTTCAACAGGGTTTTCACCTGTGTCAGCACCACATGGCTCTCACCATTGAGCACCACATGCGCCTCAACTGAGCTGCGATGTTCGTCGATCTGCCACAGATGCAGATGATGGACGTCCTCAACGCCGTCGACCTCGCTCATCGCGGCGGCCACGTCGCCTGCCCGCGTGCCATCCGGCGCGCCGAGCATGAGAATGCGAATGACCGGACGGATTTCCAAAAAGGCATGCCAGAGAATATAAAGCGAAATGGCCACGGTCAGGATTGGGTCAATCAAACGCCAATCGTAAATCAGGATCACCGTCCCGCCAAAAATCACCGCCACCGAGGTGCCGGCATCGGCGAGATTGTGTAAAAACGCGGCGCGAATGTTGAGGCTGTTTTTCGACATGGAATAGGTCAGCGCAGCAGTGATCAGATCAATGACCAGCGCGATCCCGGCGATGATGATGACAATCCAGCCTTCGATCTCCGGCGGGTTCCAAAACCGCGCCACGCCTTCCGAAAAGAGGTAGATAGAGATGACCATGAGCGTGATGTAATTGATCATCGCCGCAACCACTTCGGCGCGGCCATAGCCAAAGGTCATAGCGCCGTCGCGCGGACGCCGCGCCAATTTACGCGCGCCAAAGGCGATGACCAAAGACACCGCGTCTGAGAGATTGTGAATCGCATCGGCAATCAGCGCCATCGAGCCGGAAATCACCCCGCCGATGATCTGGGCCACGGTCAACAACAAATTGACCCCGATGGCCGCCGCCATCCGCGCATCCCCTGCATCGGGGTCGATGTGGTGGTGGTGATGAGCGTGGGCGGCGTGGCGGTGATGATCATGGGGCATTGGGCGTCCTGTCTGTTTGGGCCAAGCGGACACCCCCAAGGGCGTGCTTGTCAACGGCGAGCTTTGCGCTGAATATGAGCCATTGCTCACATTTTGGAAACTCGCATCCGATGACCGACGCCACACCACCGCTTTCGCCCCGCAAAACACCGCGACAAGCACGCTCCAAAGCGACAGTTCACGCGATCCTTGAGGCGGCGGCTCGCATTTTGGAAACCCAAGGGGTGGACGCGGTGACCACAAATGCGGTGGCAGATCGCGCGGGCGTATCTGTTGGGTCGCTCTATCAATACTTTCCCTCAAAAGAGGCGATTTTTGCCGAGTTGATCCGGCAAATGCGTTCAGAGATGCGCGACGACATCTTTCGGGCCATAGATTTTGTGGCTGATAAGAGCCTTGAGTTTGCCATGGCGCGACTGGTGCGGGCGGTGATCCACCATCATGTGCATCGCGCACTGCGGGCAGACGCCCTTGAACATTTAGAGGCGCAATTGCCACCCGACCCGGACAGTATGGCCATGGCGCGCCAAACCCGCACCCGTTTGGCGCTGTTTTTGGCTCAGCATGACGTGCCGACGCCAGACCAAGCAGCAGGAGATATTCTGCACCTCATCATCGGCATAGCACATCCAGCACTTCACGGCGGGGAGACCGAGTTTGACGCCTTGGCACGGCGGATTGATCCGGCGGTTTTGGGGTATTTAGGGGCGAATGTGACATATTCTTAATTCAAAGCCATAAGATGTGTGCAATTTTGCAAAATCTCCTTGATATGTGCGAATTTACGCAGTTTTCCCCCAATTAGCCCAATCCTCACGCGAAATAACGATAAGGTCGCTAAATTGTGATCTGCATTTTCGCACATCACAATGGATAGAACCTGTATAAATGTTCCCATTTAAACATTCGAAGTCACGGCCTATATCAATTTCATCGAGACGCGCAAAAACACACAGACAGCGCGTCCCCCTAAATGAAACGCTGATAAAGGACTTTAATCATGACCAACTCTATCAAAACTCTCGTTGCCGCTGCTGTTGTTGCCGTTGCTGGTTCTGCCGCTTTCGCTGGCCCGAACTACATCATCCCCGGCCAAGCTCAGTCGCTGACCTCGACCGTCAACCTCGACCTGGTGCGCGCCGATGCCAACAGCACGGTTTACATCTACGACTTCCACAACGGTGAGCGCGGTGCGCTTTTGGGGTCCGAAGCTGTGCACGCAGGTGCAAACACCAACGTGAAAGTGCAATTGTCCCGTCCGGCCACGTCTGATGCGATTGCCGTTCTTTCCAACGACGGCATCACCGATCTTGACGTTCGCGATGTGAACAACGTTCAATAATCTCGCGCCCAATATAGGGCCTAGATAAAATCAAACCCCCGCCGATGTGAGTCAGCGGGGGTTTTTTTGATGTCTCCATGAAATAGAGCTTAATCGCCGAGCTTGGCGTGCACCTCGTCCAAATCGACCTCACCTTTCGGCATTTTATTGCCAGGGTTTTCAAAGTCGTATTGGAACAGCTGGAAATCTTTTTTGTAGATTTCCCACATCAAATGCATCGAGAGATCGTCAAAATAATCCTCGACCGGATGCAGCCGCTTTGGACCATGGCCCTCAGATTCGTTGAACCGCGGGATCGAGGCCAAATCGACCGTATGCCGGGTCTCGATGTGATCAAGCACATCCTGCATGCCTTCGTTGAATTTCTCGGTAAAGAAAATCTTATCATAGCTGCCGCCATTGACGATGAACGTCGACACATGCCCCGCCATCGCGGACCAGTGAATGTCCGGGTCCATCGGGCGGCGCCAACGGATGGTATCGCGCACAAACAAAAGGAACCGGCGAAACGAGGCGATTTGATCGAACTCGTCTTTGCCATCGTCGCCGCCAACTTCGATGCCGTATTTTTGGATCAGCTGCGGCACAAGGTTGCCACGATAGCGTTTTCCATTGCGCTGAATGCCGCAGACCTTGTCAAAAAATGACGACAGCACGCGGGTGTAGGGATTGCGCACACAGGTGAAGGCGTAGGATTTGTGAGCCTGCACATTGGCTTCGATCAACTGCTGGCTGCCCTCTTGGGCCCATTTGTGCATCCGATCTTTGCTGTCATGGATGTCGCCATCAAAAAACTCGCCATGATCGGAGTAGAACATAATCTGTCCGATGGTCGAACACGCGCATTTGGGGACGACGCGATATACGACACTTTCGCTTTCTGTCATCCAAGTTCCGGGAAAGCCCATATTTTACCACAACTCCTGATATGCCACGCGTCCGTGACCCTTTTCGCTTTAAAAGCAAACTTACCTTGATTATTCAATGATTGGTTACGTTTATATGCGAACAATGCGGCAAAAATGAGGTTACGGTTTCCAAAATGGCACGAATTGCATTCATTCTCCTGTGCCACAAGGACCCTGAGGCCATCATTGATCAGGCGCGTCGCCTGACGCGCACCGGAGATTACATCTCCATTCACTTCGATGCACGCGGCGGAAAAGAGACCTTTGAGGCGATCAAAGACGGCCTGAAAGACAATCCGAATGTCGCCTTTGCGACCAAGCGGATCAAATGCGGCTGGGGCGAATGGAGCCTTGTGCAAGCCACGCTTTACGCCCTTGAAGCGGCGGAGGCGTCCTTTCCGCGCGCAACCCATTTTTACATGCTTTCGGGAGACTGCATGTCGGTCAAAACCGCCGAATACATGCATGATTTTCTTGACCGCAATGATATGGACTATATCGAAAGCTTCGATTTCTTTAGCTCCGATTGGATCAAGACCGGCATCAAAGAAGAGCGGCTGATTTATCGCCATTTCTTCAATGAACGCACCCAGAAGAAATTGTTTTATCAAAGTTTCTGGTGGCAACGCCGGCTTGGCCTTGAACGCAAAATCCCCGACGATCTCCAGGTTATGATCGGGTCACAGTGGTGGTGTTTGCGTCGTCGCACGGTTGAGTGGATTTTGGATTTCACCAAAAAGCGGAAAGATGTCATGCGGTTTTTCCGCACGACCTGGATCCCGGACGAAACCTTTTTCCAAACCCTCGTGCCGCATCTTGTACCGGAAAACGAAATCCAAACCCGCACGCTGACCTTTTTGATGTTCACCGACTACGGCATGCCGGTGGTGTTCTATAATGACCACTATGATTTGCTGATTTCTCAGGACTATCTGTTCGCGCGCAAAATTTCGCCAGAGGCGAAAGAGTTAAAGAAACGATTGGGTGATTTGTTTGCAGCCAAAGGGGTTCAGTTTCAAATCTCAAACGAAGGGCGGTCCCTGTTTGAATTTTTGACTGGACGCGGTCGCGATGGGCGACGTTTTTCACAACGTTTCTGGGAAACCGAAAGCTCGCTGGGCCGTGACCGCGAACTTTTGATGATTGTTTGCAAAAAATGGCACGTCGCCAAACGGCTCGTCTCGCAGATCAAGGCAAAGACGGATATTCCCTGCCTCGAATATCTGTTCAGCGAAGAAAATACGCCGCTGCCGGATTTGGGTGGCATTGAGAAGAGTTTGGAAAAACGCACCCGGCACAGGCGCGCGTGGGTGCGGATGCTTTTGGATTATTTCGAAACCGACCGTATGGTCGTCTGTATTGATCCCGCCGGTCTCGACCTCATTCGCGATTTTTATAACGACCGATCTGGCACGCGGCTGTTGGAAATCGAATGTGAGTTTAGTGACGAATATCTGACCGGCCATGCCAAACGCACCGGGCTTGCGGGCGATCAGACGCCCGAGGACGCTTTGGAGCGGCTGTTGCCGACGATCCGCGCCGACATCAACCACGAAGGCGACCGCATTCGCGACGCGGAATTCGAGAATTACGGTCGGATTTCCCAATCCAAACCCCCAGAGGAAAACGCCCGGCCGCTTGCACGTTTCCTCGACATCTCCGAAGATGATGCGCGCGAGATCGTCTCGATGCATTATCTATTTTCCGACTGAGGAAGACCCCCATGCCCTACGCTTATGACGACCAGAATATTTTCGCCAAAATCCTGCGCCAAGAAATCCCGGTCAGCCCGATTTTTGAAAGCGACCATACGCTGGCGTTCCCCGATATTTCACCGCAAAAAGCGACGCATGTGTTGGTGATCCCCAAAGGGCCGTATCGGTGCTTTGATCATTTTGTACAGGCGGCCTCAGACGCGGAGCAGCTCGATTTTTTCAAATCGGTGGCGCAAATCGCCAAACAGGTTGGTGTGTCAGAGGCTTTTGGTGGCAATGGCTATCGGTTGATCACCAACTCCGGCGCAGATTCGCATCAGGAAGTGCCGCATTTTCACATCCACCTTTTGGGCGGCGAACCCATCGGCCCACTGACCAGCCGCTGATCCCACTTGGTGCCAAAACGACAAAGCCTCGCAATTGCGGGGCTTTTTGTATTTTATTGTGATCTCACTTATCTGCCAGACGTCAGTTCCACGAACACATCCTCAAGATCGGGTTCCATCGTGCGCACATCTTCGATCACAATCCCCGCCGCTTTCACCGCATCCAAAATGGCATTGGCCGAGGTTTTGCCGCGTGAATAATCAAACACAAACGTGCCGTCCTTTTTGCGCTCCATCCGCACGCCTTCTGGCAGGTCAAACTGCGCTGGCGCCTCGCCTTTCGGTTCGATCAAAAGCGTCTTGGCATCCATCAGCCCCAACAGGTTTTTGGTCGTGTCGCGTTTGATCAATTCCCCGTGGTTGATGATAGCGATTTCGTCACACATTTCCTGTGCTTCTTCGAGGTAATGCGTGGTTAAAATGATGGTCATGCCACGCTCCTCATTGAGGCGACGCACATTGGTCCAAAGCATCTGACGCAGCTCAATATCCACACCTGCGGTCGGTTCGTCCAACACCAGAATTTGCGGATTGTGCACCAAAGCTTTGCCCAGCAAAAGCCGCCGACGCATCCCCCCGGACAGCGTGCGCGCATAGGCGTCCGCCTTGTCTGTTAAGCCAATTAAATCAAGGATTTCATCCGAACGCCGGTCTTTTTTCGGCACGCCATATAACCCGGCCTGAACCTCCAATGCACCGCGCGGAGTGAAGAACGGATCAAGGTTCAACTCCTGCGGCATCACGCCGATGGCTGCGCGCGATTGCCGTGGATTCACATCCTGATCAAAGCCCCAGATTTTGACCTTGCCCGAGGATTTGATCACCAGCCCGGCGAGGATATTGATCATCGTCGATTTGCCCGCACCATTCGGCCCCAAAAGGCCAAAAATAGAGCCGCGCGGGATGGTCAAATCAATGCCCTTGAGCGCCTCTTTTGGCGCTTGGCCCTTGCTGCCCTTATAGGTCTTACGCAGAGCCTCGATCTCAATCGCATCGGTCATGGTCTCTCTCCCTCTTTGGCATGTCAGATTTGGCGGATGCCTCTTGTCCGTGCCGCACGGATCGTTATCATGCAGACCTGACTTAGGCGGTTGGACGCGCTTCGGCAACAGCAAGGCGGTGCAGACCCCATGATTGACGCCGCACATCCCCGCACAGGTCGCATGAGACACAGCAAAGCAGTCATAAAGGGACAGACAAACATGGCGATCCAAGCCCCAGAAACCGAAGTGGTCTCCACCTGGAAAGTGGCCTGTGATGGCAGCGAAGGTGCCTTGGGTCATCCGCGCGTCTGGCTGGTAATCCCCATGACACCGGCTATGTCGAATGCGGCTATTGCGACAAAAAATTCATTCATGAGAGCGCCAAACTCAAAGACGCTTGAAGGGCGTCTTAGCTTCTGAATGTTTGCGATATCTTAAAGTCTTGCACCTAGCCTCTTCATAGTTTTGATGTGAAAGGCGTTTCTGGTGCTGACTGTGAAACAAATCTCTTTGGTCCGTAACGACTTCCGGCGCCTCGCGTCGGTGCGGCCTGAGATGTTCAAACGCTTTTATGATCGGCTTTTCGAAATCGCGCCTGACACGCGCGATCGATATTCGGCGGACCTGACCGAGGAAGCCATTCGTGTGAATGGTCTTCTCGAAATTGCCTTTCTCTCCCTTGATCATCCTCAGGCGATGTTTGCCACATTGCACACCTTGGGCCGGGATTTTTCCGGCTTTGGGATCTGGGAGAAAAAATCGGACTTGGTCGTCGAGTTGCTCGTTGAATTGTTCACTGAATTCGGAGGCGAGGACTGGGGTGCGGAGCTTGAATTGGCATGGCATAGCGTGCTGATCTTTATTGCCCAAGGCATGAAAGAAGGGGTCACCTCCAACGGGGCAGCCGCCTGATTTGGCATAACCGCGCGCGATCTTCCGTAGAACGGCCTCCCAAAGGCATAAAGACACGTATCCGGGTTGCAGCCCCTCACGCTTTCCGTGCTATCAAGGCGCGGGATTTGCGATCAGAGGACACGCGTCATGACATTCGGTAAAGGCAGCCATCTTCACCTCATTGACGGCTCTGCCTTCATATTCAGAGCCTATCACGCGTTGCCACCGCTGACGCGCAAATCCGATGGGCTTCCCGTCGGAGCCGTCGCCGGGTTCTGCAATATGCTTTACCGCTATATCGAGGCCAACACTGGCAGTGATGCGCCCACCCATGCCGCTGTTATCTTTGACTATTCCGGAAAAACCTTCCGCAACGATCTGTACCCGGCCTATAAGGCCAACCGCCCGCCTGCCCCCGAAGAACTGGTGCCGCAATTCCCGCTGACCCGCGAGGCCACCCGCGCGTTTAACGTGTCTTGTATCGAAATCGAGGGCTTTGAAGCCGACGACATCATCGGCACCCTGTCCTGTCAGGCGCGCGAGGCGGGCGCGCGAGTCACGATCATTTCGTCAGATAAGGATCTGATGCAATTGGTCGGTGGTGGGGTTGAGATGCTCGACCCGATGAAAAACAAACGCATTGACCGTGAAGGCGTCGAAGAGAAATTCGGCGTCGGTCCCGAGCGGGTTGTCGATGTGCAGGCACTGGCCGGGGATTCGGTCGACAACGTGCCCGGCGCGCCGGGAATCGGGATCAAAACGGCTGCCCTTTTGATCAATGAATATGGCGACCTTGAAACGCTTTTGGCGCGGGCGGAAGAGATCAAACAACCCAAACGACGTCAGGCCTTGATCGACAATGTTGACCAAATCCGTGTCTCGCGCGACTTGGTCAAACTCGATTGCGACATGGAGTTGGATTTCTCCCTCGACAGTCTCGAAGTCCAAGAGCCCAAGCTTGACGATCTGGTCGCCTTTCTCGTCCAAATGGAGTTCCGCACCATTGTCAAACGCGTGACCGAACGCTTTGGCGTCGATGCCCCGGCGATCCCGGATGCCCCAAATTCCAGCGCCAGTTCAGAGGCCCCAGCCACGCCAAAAGCCCTGCCGTTTGACACCGAAACCTATGAAAAAGTCTCAAGCATGGGGGCGCTTGAGCGTTGGATCGACGCGATTTATGCCCGTGGTTATGTTGCGGTCGACACGGAAACCACCAGCCTGGATGAAATGCAAGCCGAGCTTGTCGGCATCTCACTGTGCGTCGAACCAGGCACTGCCTGTTACATCCCCCTGGGTCATACGATTGGCGAAGATGACCTGTTTGGCGGCTCGAATCTTGTCGATGGGCAATTGTCCAAATCTATGGTTCTGGACGCATTAAAGCCGGTTCTGGAGGACGACAGCATCCTCAAAATCGGCCAAAACATGAAATATGATGCCAAGATTTTCGCGCGCAACGGCGTGACCGTCACGCCCTATGATGACACCATGTTGATGTCCTATGCGCTGCACGCCGGGCTGCACAATCACGGCATGGATGCCCTCTCCGAGCGCTATCTCAACCACGTCCCGATCCCCACCAAAGAGCTTTTGGGCAGCGGCAAATCCATGATCACCTTTGACAAGGTCGAGATCAACAAAGCCGTCGCCTATGCCGCCGAAGATGCCGATGTCACCCTGCGCCTGTGGCAGGTGTTCAAATCGAAGCTCCACGCCGAACAGGTCACCACCGTCTACGAGACCTTAGAGCGCCCGCTGTCGCCGGTTTTGGCGCAGATGGAAATGGCCGGAGTGATGGTCGATCGCGATGTGCTCTCGCGCATGTCCAACGCGTTCGCGCAAAAAATGGCCGGGCTTGAGGCCGAAATTCACGAGCTGGCAGGTGAAAATTTCAACGTCGGTTCGCCCAAACAGTTGGGCGAAATCCTATTCGATAAAATGTCCCTGCCGGGCGGGAAAAAGGGCAAAACCGGAGCCTATGCCACGGGTGTGGACATCCTCGAAGACCTCGCATCCGAAGGCCATGACCTGCCCGCCCGCGTGCTCGATTGGCGGCAATTGTCCAAGTTGAAATCAACCTACACCGACGCATTGCAACGGTTCATCAACCCCGAAACCGGCCGTGTTCACACCTCTTATGTGCAAACCGGCGCGGTCACCGGGCGCTTGTCCTCGACGGATCCGAACCTGCAAAACATCCCGGTGCGATCTGACGAAGGCCGCCGTATCCGCGAGGCCTTTATTGCCCCAAAAGGCCGCAAACTGATCTCGCTCGATTACTCTCAGATTGAATTGCGCATTCTCGCCCATGTTGCCGGGATCGACAGTTTGAAACAGGCGTTTCGCGACGGGTTGGACATTCACGCCATGACCGCAAGCGAGATGTTCGGCGTGCCGATTGAGGGCATGGACCCAATGGTCCGCCGCCAAGCCAAAGCGATCAATTTCGGCGTGATTTATGGCATTTCGGGCTTTGGACTTGCACGAAACCTGCGCATTCCGCGCAGTGAAGCACAGGGCTTTATTGACCGATACTTCGAACGCTTCCCCGGCATTCGCGCCTATATGGACGATACCGTGGCCTTTGCCAAAGACCTCCTCTATGTCCAAACCCTGTTTGGGCGCAAAATCCACACGCCCGAAATTGCCACCAAAGGACCGCAAGCCGGGTTTGCCAAACGCGCCGCGATCAACGCTCCGATCCAAGGTGCCGCCGCCGACATCATTCGCCGTGCCATGGTGCGGATGCCTGATGCGATCCGCAATCTGCCCGCCACGATGTTATTGCAAGTCCACGATGAATTGATTTTCGAGGTCGACGAAGAGGCCTGTGATCAGGTGGTCGAGGTGGTCAAAGACGTGATGGAAAATGCCGCCGGACCGGCCGTCAAACTCGATGTCCCAATTGAGGTGGACGCCGGTATTGGCAACAATTGGGCCGAAGCGCACTGATCTTCATTGCAGCTCAAATCCTCATAAAAACGGCGCGCGAGGCTCCCCGCGCGCCGTTTTGATACGAAGTGACGCTTTAGATCAGCCCCTCGTTTTGAAACAAGGCCTTGAGGTCCGCCTCCGGGCGCGGGCCAATGTGCGAAATCACTTCTGCGGCGGCCACACAGCCCATCCGGCCACAGGTTGCAAGGCTTTGTCCGGTGGCGTAGCCATAAAGAAAGCCCGCCGCAAATTGGTCACCCGCCCCGGTGGTATCCACGGGTTGCACGCGTTTGACCGGGACCACAGCCTCTTCATCGCCCCGCACCAGCACCACGTCAGAGCCGCCACGCGAACAAACCACAAGGCCACATTCCGCGGCGGCCAGCTCCAAAGCCGCAGACAGGTCGGTTTGGTACAGGCTTTCCCATTCGTGTTCGTTGCCGATGACGAAATCCATCTCTTTGACAAAGGTGCGGAAATCGGCACGGTGGCGGTCAACGCAGAACGGGTCAGACAATGAAATCCCAACCTTGCCGCCCGCCGCCTTGGTCAGTTTGGCGGCTTGGTCAAAGGCGTATTTGCCCTTGGGTTTGTCGTAGAGGTAGCCCTCAAGAAACATGATATCTGTATCGCCTGCGGCGGCTTCGGTCACATCGGCCTCAGAAATTTCAGAAGAAATCCCCAAATAAGTGTTCATCGAGCGTTCGCCATCGGGGGAAACGAAGATCATCGACCGCGAGGTCGGCAATTCGCCACCCGGCACAGGCGCATTCACAAAGGCGGTGCCATCGGCCACCATTTCGGAGGCATAAAACCGCCCCAAAGCGTCATCATGCACGCGCCCGATAAATCCGGTTTTCAGACCTAACATCCCCAGCCCCGCCAGAGTGTTGGCGACCGAGCCGCCCGGCGTTTGGACCCGGTTTTCCATGGAGCCATAGAGCATCTCGCCGCGCTCACGTTCGACAAGCTGCATGATGCCTTTTTCGATTCCCATAAGCTCAAGGAAACTGTCGTCGGCCTGGCTGATCACATCGACGATGGCGTTGCCGATGCCGACAACCTGATAGGTTTTAGTCAAAATTCTTCTCCTCGAAGGCACAGAGATCTCGTATCAAGCAAGTGCTGCACAAAGGTTTACGCGCTTTGCAGGTGTAGCGGCCGTGCAGGATCATCCAGTGATGCGCATGTTGTTGGAATTCGGCGGGGACATGGTCTTCGATGGCGCGTTCGACCGCGACGACATCTTTGCCAACGGCCACGCCTGAACGATTGCCAAACCGGAAAATATGGGTGTCGACGGCTTGGGTCGGCACATGCCACCACATGTTCAACACCACATTGGCGGTCTTGCGGCCCACGCCCGGCAGGCTTTCAAGAGCGGCGCGCGACGAGGGCACGACACCCTCATACTCATCGACCAAGATTTGGCTCAATTTGATGACGTTTTTGGCCTTATTGCGATAAAGTCCAATGGTTTTGATATGCTCGATCAGCCCCTCTTCGCCCAAATCGAGCATCTTTTGCGGCGTGTCGGCAATTTGGAACAAGGCATGCGTGGCCTTGTTGACACCCTTATCGGTCGCCTGCGCCGACAGCGCCACGGCCACCACCAATGTATAGGCATTGACGTGATCAAGTTCGCCTTTCGGCTCGGCTTCGGCCGCCTGAAAGCGGGTAAAGATCTCTTTGATCGTGTGATAATCAAGCTGTTTCATGAGCATTCTAATGCCTTGTCGTGCCGCGCGGAGCAAGCCGTAGCTGACATCCGTGCGATTTTCTTAAAATCAGACAAAAATCTGCGCAATTTAGAGCCTTTGGCATGGCTCAGGATTAATCGCCCCTTCAAGCTTTGCTGAAAAACTTGCCCTAACTTGGCTATTTGCAGGATCACACATATGGACGCTTTCGCGGATATGAGCCCTTTTGCGGGAATGGGGATGACCGACGCGGAGCTTTTGTCCGATGAGGCCCAGATACCAGATCACACAGCACAGAGCAGCCGCAAATGTCTTTCGGGTTTTGGCCCCGGTGTGATGATTGAAACCGCCGAAGGCCCGCAGCCCGTCGAATGGCTGCGCTCCGGCGACCTGCTGTTGACGCGTGATCACGGCTATCAACCGCTGCTTTGGGCGGGGAGAAGTGCCCTGAACGAGACCAATGTCACCAATCCTGTGCGCATTTTTGCGGGCGCTCTAGGTGAACGCACCCCGGAACGCGATCTGATCCTGTCCCCGGATCATCATATTTTATTGAGCGCACCACAGATCGAAGTGTACTTTGCCGAATCCGAAGTGTTTGTCCCCGTTTCGGACGTCGCCACCGAGGCGGAGATCGCGTTTGCCATCCCCAATCCCCAATATGCCTATTGCCATCTTCTCATGAAAGAGCACGAGGTCCTTTTGGCCGAGGGAATTTGGATCGAAAGCCTGTTCCCGGATGAGGACACCCTGTCCATGCTCCCCCCCAAATCAGCCGATCACGTTCGGGCAATGCTTGGGCCAAATTATCACAGCATCGTCTCAGCCCGCCTGATGTTACATCGGGGGGAGGCTTTGGTGTTAGAACCTCGCTCCGTGATCGCCGCGCGACGCATGGCCGCCTAAGGGATCGGATGCGGTGCAGTTTTGACAAGTTTCGGGTCGGCAAGGGGCCACAAAGCGACTAGGCTCTGAGCGATTGCATCAGACCCCGGATACCGCCCGTGACCCACGCACCATCGCCCCTTGAGGATCAATACCACTACAACGTGATCCGTCGCGCCATTGACCTGTTGGATCAAGCCCCCTTGCCCTTGCCATTGGACGCGCTGGCGCAGGATTTGGGCATGAGCCCGCACCATGCGCAAAAAATCTTTTCACAATGGGCCGGTGTGTCGCCAAAACGGTTTCAGCAATATCTGACCTTGGGCCATGCCAAGGCAATGATCGCGCAAAATCATACGATGGTTGAGGTGGCCGATGGGGCCGGGCTTTCGAGCACGGGCCGCCTGCATGACCTCTTTATGCGCTGGGACGCGATGACGCCGGGAGATTTTGCCCGCAAAGGTGCTGGGCTGTCCCTCACCTATGGATGGTTCGCGACGCCCTTTGGCGAGGCCTTGGCCATGGCCACCGAACGCGGCCTTTGCGCCCTCGCCTTTATCTCTGAGACCACGCGAGAGGCGGCCTTTGCCGATCTATCCGGGCGCTGGCCCGCCGCAACCTATAATGAAGACGCCGACACAGTCCGCCCCTATATCACCGCTGCCATCGGCGGTGGTGATTTAAAACTGCACCTCATCGGTGCGCCATTTCAGATCAAAGTCTGGGAGGCGCTTTTGTCGATCCCTTCGGGTCAGGTCACCACCTATTCCGACATCGCTGCGGCCATTGGTGCGCCCAAAGCCGTACGGGCGGTCGGCACTGCCGTCGGACGCAATCCGGTGAGCTGGCTGATCCCTTGCCACCGCGTTCTGCGTAAAACCGGGGCTTTGGGCGGCTATCACTGGGGTTTGCCGGTCAAACGCGCCCTTTTGGCCTATGAAAGCCTGCAAGCCGACAGCGAAACACCCCCGCCTAAGCAGAAACCCGCCACAATTGCGTGATACGCGAAAATCCACCGTGTTTCTGGCGCAATAGAGCGGTAAAACCAGCACAAGAGCAGTCTTTAACACGAGGATACGATATGAAATCCCCTCTTTTCGTTGCCATTCCGTTGATCGCCACCTTTGGCCTCACTGCATGTATGGACACTTACGGCGCACCGACCACAAATTCCAAAACCAACCAAGGGGCCGCCATCGGCGCCGCGATGGGCGGTATTTTGGGCGCAACATCCAAAGACGACAAACTGGTGAAAGCCGCTGTCGGCGCGGTGATCGGTGGGGCCATTGGCGGCGCTATCGGTCAGCAGCTGGACAAACAGGCCGCTGATTTGCGTCAGGACCTCGGCAATGACGACGTAAAAATCGTCAACACCGGCTCGCAGTTGATTGTGACCATGCCGCAGGACATTCTGTTTGCCACGGACAGCTCGGTTGTGATGCCGTCGCTGCAAAGCGATCTGAGCAAGCTGGCCTATAACCTTCAGGACTATCCGAACACCACGGTTCAGGTGATCGGCCACACAGACAACACGGGCTCAGCGACCTACAACCAAGCTTTGTCGACCCGCCGCGCCTCTGCTGTGGCGACGATCCTGACCGCCAATGGTGTGGCTCCGGGCCGGGTTCAGGCCTATGGCCGTGGCGAAGATGCGCCAGTGACCACCAACCTGACACCAGAAGGTCGCGCGCAAAACCGTCGCGTGGAAATCGTCATCACGCCGATGACCTGATCGCACCAAAAGGTGAAAGATGTGAGAGGCCGGGGTCAATCCCGGCCTTTTTTCTCGCCTGCATGTCTGTGTTTCTCATGGCACCTCCGCCCGTCTGGTCATATGATTTGACCAATCCAATGGGAGGGCCCCATGCCATTTCAAAAAATCAACGCCGAAAAACTGGCGCATTCGGTGATGAAGCAAATTGAACTGCTGATCCTACGCGGCATTTTGCGGCCGGGCGAACGGTTGCCATCCGAGCGCGATTTGGCGGAGCGTCTGGGCGTGTCCCGCCCCTCTGTGCGCGAAGCCCTTGCGGAGCTTTCGGACAAGGGGCTGTTGACCACAAAAGCGGGCGCGGGCGTGTTTGTTGCGGATGTCTTGGGATCGGCCTTCTCCCCCGCCTTGGTCAAACTCTTTGCCAGCCACGATGAGGCGGTGTTCGACTATATCTCCTTTCGCCGTGACATGGAGGGTTTGGCCGCCGAACGCGCCACGCGCTTTGCCTCGGACACCGATCTGAGTGTCATAAACGCCATCTTTGAAAAAATGGAAGCGGCACATCCGAAGCGCAATCCAACCGATGAAGCACGCCTTGATGCAGAGTTTCACCTCGCGATCATTGAGGCCAGCCACAATGTCATTATGCTGCATATGATGCGGTCGATGTTCGATCTTCTGCGCGAGGGCGTGTTTTACAACCGCTCGGTGATCTTCAAACAACGCACGAACCGTGCCCTGTTATTGGATCAACACCGCGCCATCAATGACGCGCTTCAGGCGCGCGACCCGGACGCCGCCCGCGCCGCAGTGACACGGCATTTGGATTATGTCGAAACGGCCCTGAGTGATCAGCAGAAATTCGAGCGCAACGAAGACATTGCCCGGCTCCGCTTTGAGCATGAACAATCGCGTGGGTGAGCCGCTTTCATTGCAGCCAAATACTCAAAACAAAACCCCCGCCAAAGCGGGGGTTTTTTGATCGGGGTCTGACGGGTCAGGTCAGGAAAAGATCAGTGCAGTTTTTCGCCGACATCATTGATCGACGCTTCGATCAACGCGTTGGCATCCGCAGCCGTCATCTGTTTGGTGATGATGTCAGAGGCCGCGCCAATCGCCACGGTGATGGCCGAATTGCGGACGTCACGGATGGCCGAAGCTTCGGCGGCTGCAATCTGTTCTTCGGCGGCGGCAAGACGACGTTGGATCGAGGCTTTGATGTCCTCTTTCGCTTTGTCAGCGGCCAATTCCGCGTCTTTTTTAGCCTGAGCGACGATGGCGTCAGCTTGGTCTTGTACTTCGCGCTGTTTGCGCTCGTAGGAGGCCAAAATCGACTGCGCTTCGTCACGCAGGGCGCGGGCTTCATCCAGATCGGATTTGATGCCAGCCGCACGGTCGTCAAGCATTTTGCCCAACAGTGCCGGAACCTTTTTCCAAACCAAGATGGCGACAAACACCAGAAAGCCCAAAAGAACGATCAAGTTGGTGTTGGTCAGCGTCCAAAAATGACCCGAAAACGGGTTTTGGGATGCAGCCAAGGCAGGGGTCGCGGTGACCGATGCGATGAGAAGAGAAAGCTTTTTCATATCCTTACCCTTTCATACGCGCGGTGACAGCGGCGGTGATGCTGCGCGCGTCTGCGGTTGACCCGAGAGCGGCGACGATTTCTTTGGCGGTGTCTTTGGCCACAGCTTTGACACTGTCCATCGCACCATCGCGGATTTCGGTGATGGCTTTCTCAGATTCGGCCGCTTTGGCCGCGATCTGTGCATCGGCTTTGGCCAGCGCTGTGTCGAGTTCGGCCTGAATGGCGGCGCGGGTCTCGTTGGAGATGCGTTGCGCTTCAGACTTCGCCTCAGCGAGAGCCGCGTTATAGGCTGCTTCTGCCTCTTTGGCCTTGAGCTTAAGCTCTTCGGCGGCAGAAATATCATTCATGATCGTGCCGGACCGTTCCGCAAGCACCGTAGAGATGCGCGGCAGGGCGATTTTCGAGAGCACGAAATAGATCACGACGAGCGTGACCAGAAGCCAGAAAATTTGGTTGGGGAATGTCGTGAAGTCGAGCTGCGGCATGCCTGCCTCAGCGGTCGCCAACTCTGCCCCGTGCGTCTCTGTTGCCATCTTATCCTCCTGGCTCTGACCTAAATCTCCGAACCTGTGCCGGAGAGACCCCTAGTTTACGCGAGGGTGGATCGGAAAACCGACCCACCCTGCCGTAAGGATAGAGTGTTCGATCAGACGGCGAACATAAGCAGAAGAGCGACGAGGAACGAGAAGATCCCCAGAGCTTCTGCAAAGGCCATGCCGATGAAGAGGGTCGCAGTTTGCGATGCAGCTGCGGACGGGTTACGAAGAGCGCCGGACAGGTAGTTGCCAGCCACGTTACCCACACCGATGGCTGCGCCACCCATGCCGATTGCTGTGAGGCCTACACCGATGTATTTGCCGAGTTCTGCGATATTGCCTTCCATGGGGGTATCTCCTTACGTTGGAATTGGCTGAAAAAGTGAGTTCTAAACCTGACCGGACTTAGTGAACCGGGTGAAGTGCGTCTTTGAGATACACACAGGTCAGAATGGTGAACACGTAGGCCTGAATAAAGGCCACGAGAATTTCGAGACCGTACATCGCGGTGATCGCAAGGATCGAAACCGGCGAGATAGCGGCAATGGCGGCGAAGCCCGCGAACACTTTGATCACGGCGTGGCCGGCCATCATGTTACCAGCCAAACGAATGGAGTGGCTGACGGGACGCACGAAGTAGGAGATCAGCTCGATCACTGCAAGAAGCGGGCGCACGGCGAGCGGCGCAGAGGAGATCCAGAACAAAGCGAGGAATTTGGAGCCGTTCTTCACGAAACCCAAGATGGTGACGAAAGAGAACACCAGAAGCGCCAGAACACCGGTCACAGCGATATGTGACGTGGTGGTGAAGGAGAGCGGCAAAAGACCAAGGATATTGGCGAAGACGATGAATGAGAACAGCGTCATGATATATGGGAAGTAGCGGATGGCGTCTTTGCCAGCCACGTCTTCGACCATCTTATAGACGAAACCGTACATCAGCTCGGCAATAGACTGACCTTTGGAGGGCACCATAGCGCGGCCACGCGAGCCAACAACCAAAAGGAGCACCACGGCCAAAACCGTAATCGCCATCCAGAGCGTCACGTTGGTGATGGTGTACCAATGGATAGAAGAGATGCCAGCGTCAAAAAGGTTCAAGGACACCTCTTTACCGGCTTCAAGGTAGGAAATCTGATCTGCGCTCAAAGCAACTTCATGCGCTTCGTTCGCATAGTTGACAATGCCAGTTGCGGCACCCGCGTCAAAGGATTCCACGGGAGCGTAGTGAGGAAACAGCGGAGTTACCCCGAACTGGTCCATCGGGTGGAAAGCCAAGCTGCTCTCGGAACCATGCGCTTCAGTTGCCACGTTCAATCCCTCTCATCACGTGCGGCGTTAGCCGCGTTATCATTCTTGGCGGCATCTGCCACCTGCCCAGCTTCGATTTCCTTGGCGGTTCGCATCATCGTTTTGACGCCCGCAGCAAGACCGAAGCCTATGAACAGTACGAGGAACAAGGGCGTTGTGCCCAAGAGCTTATCCAAGCCCCACCCCATACCAAAGCCGATCAAAAGACCGGCCACCAATTCCACCACCATCCGCCAGGCCATATTGGCCTGAGAAAAGTGTTCTTCACCGCGGGAGGCTTTGGGCGTCAGCGCCCCTTTTGCCTTTTCGATCCGATCTTCCAAAGCGCGCAGGCGCTCAGGATCATGCGGGTCGGTCATGGCAAAAAGCCCCTTTGGTTGCTTGGCGGCAAGCTATGCGGGGGGCAGTCAGAGTCAACACGGGAATACCCCATTTTGAAATGGGTTAATCTACTGTTTTTATTCATAATTCAATCAAAACCAAAGACCCGGCGCCGCATGTCTTTGCCCCTGTTAGCGCTCGCCGCTCGCGTTTTCGTTATTCAACCAAATGGTTGACCAAAGCGCCGCTTGGCCCTAACGGATTTGACATGTCGCATGATCTTGATCTCATTTTCGCCGCCCTGTCTGACCCGACCCGTCGGGCGATCCTTGAGATGTTGCTTGAGGACGATATGGCGGTGACCGATGTGGCCGAACCGTTTGAGATGTCTTTGGCGGCGATTTCCAAACATCTTGGCATCCTCACCCGTGCCGGATTGATCGTCCAGGAAAAGCGCGGACGGGTGAAATGGTGCAAACTCGACCCGGCCGCCATCCGAGCCTCATCGGTGTGGATGCAGGGGTTTGGGCAGTTTGTGGAACTGGATCTTGATGGGTTGGAACGGTTTTTGGCGCAGGAACTGGCACAAGACTAGGCCCCCTATGCCCATTCTTGGCTCCAGTCATAAAGCTGTCCCACAATCTCCGCCAACGCGCGACCTTTGTCGGTCAGAGAATAGCCGACCCGCCGACGTGCATCTTGCTTGGCGACCCGCAACACCAATCCATTGTCTTCAAACGCCCGCAACTGTGCCTTTAAAACCTTCCGACTGATGCCATCGAGGGCGCGGGTCAGTTCGAGGAAATGCAGCTCTCCCCCAGCAAACAATGTAGCACAGTTGGGCCGTGCTTGCCGCCCAATAGCCGCAACGTCTCCCCCACAGGGCAAGCGCCCGTCTCTGGGACAGTCCACGGACGGTTTTGGGGCGGCCTCATATGCTGCATCTGGTCCTCCGGTTACAAAAAAGTGCCCAATTGCGGCCCTCTGGCGGCGATGTCATCACCGATCACACCCTGATCCTATCCGAGACACGCGCCATGACCCAAACATTTGTCGACACCATCCCCATGCTGCCCTTTGGCATGCTCAATGCCTTTCTGATCAGCCGGGGGACCGCGCCATTTTGGTGGACACGGGTCTGCCCAATTCGGAGCGAAAAATCGAAAAGGCTTTGACTGCAAGGGGCATGGATTGGTCAAATCTCACCCTCATCCTTCTCACCCATGCGCATATTGATCATGCCGGTTCCGCCGCCCGTGTACAGATGCGCAGCGCCGTGCCGCTGCTCGCGCATCACGAAGAGCTGCCCTATTGTCAGGGCCAACCGCCGCTGCTCAAACCCACCGGCCCGTTTGGCCGGGTGTTTTACAGAACAGGAGCGATCCAACGGCCGTTTGAGGCCGTGACGCCCGATGTGATCATGACCACGGACGGGTTTGATCTTTCAGGCTTTGGGTTTGCGGCGCAAGTGCTCCACACGCCCGGCCATACGCCGGGGTCCGTGTCAGTCGTTTTGCAGGACGGCCGCGTCATCGCCGGGGATCTGGCGGCATCCGGGATTTTGCTGGGCGGCATCGCCTGCCGCGCTCGCCCGAAATCGCCGCCATTCGAAGAGGAGCCCCTGCGCGTCGTCGCATCCTTGCAACGTCTTTTGTCTCTTGGCGGGCGTGAGTTTTTTCTGGGGCACGGCGGCCCGCTTTCGGCCAAAGCCGTTCAGCGCCACAGTGAGGCGCTACGTCAGAGGTTTACGCCTCGTGTTTGAGCAACAAATAGAGCGCCAAAATCGTCAAGCCGATGCCCCCGAACACCAACATCGGCGGCACACCATGGCCCAACAGAATCTCCCAAATGATCACCCATGAGGGCACGAGATAGGTGTAGGCCATGACTTTCGCCGCGGCCAAACGCACAGAGGCAAAGGCCAAAAGCGAGGCGGTGATGGTGGTGGCCACAACGGCGAGATAGGCCAAGGTGATCCAGACGATTGAGGGCAAGGCGGCCCAATCGGTGGCCAAAATATCGCGCCAGCCGAACGCCAAGATCACGATGGAGGCGGCGGAAAGAATAAAGAAGGTAAAGACAAAGGTGCGCTCCCCCCGATGCAAACGTGGCACCAAGGGCGTGTAGATCGCATGAGCGACAACACCGATGAAATACAGCGCCTCCCCTTTGCCGATTTGAAACGCCAAAAGCGCATTGATATCCGCCCGAAAAATCACCCAAAGCGCGCCCGCCGCACCAGTGGCCAATGCCACGGCAATACGGCGCGTGGTGATTTGGCGCATGATCAAATAGCCAAAGAACGCGGCCAAAACCGGAGTTAGGGTAAAAACGGCGGAGGCGGAGACCGGTGTGGCCGTTTGCAACCCGACAAACATCATCACGAAATACAGCGCGAAAATCCCGCCGAGGATGGCGTAGCGCCATGGCTGTTTGAAAGACGCGCGCGGAATGCCTCCGGTCACGAGCGCCAAAACACCCACGATCAGTGCGGCCAGAACGAAACGCACCCCATTGATCGCAAGCGGGGTGATTTCATTGGCGGACATAGAGCCAAGCGAAAAGGACCCGGCAACCAGAAACGAAAAGGTGAGCATCGCAAGATGCCCGTTGCGCCGATCATGGGCAGAGGCTTTGTGTGGCACGCGTGTCTCCGTATAAGGCCGGTCGCAACTCGACCGGACCCACGCCCCTTATCGAAATGACGCGCGCGCGTCCATTGCCCGCGCGCGCACAGGGGACGTGACCTATGCCGTCATCCTTGCAGTCCGCTTGCGGAGGCAACCTCCGTCTCCTTCGCATAGGCTTTCAGAAACGTCAGAAAGGCCTGCACTTTGGCGGTACGGTGCAAATCAACATGGGTCACCAGCCAGCCTTGGCTCTCCAATTCCGGCGTAGGCGGCATCAACTGCACCAATCCAGGCGTGCGCCCAGCCCGCCATGTCGGCATAAACCCGGCACCCGCCCCCGCGATGACGGCCTCGGCCAAGGCTTCGCCATCCGAGGTGCGAAACACCACCCGATCATCCGAGACATGCGCATTCATCCACACCATGAACGGTGCCCGCGAGGCTTTGTTGTCAAGCGCAACAAAGCGCAACTTGGTCGTTAGATCGGCGTCATCGGGTCGGCCATAGCGCTCAAGATATGTCTCATGGGCATAGAGGCCGAAGGCTTGGCTGTAAAATTTCTGCACCACATTGTCGGGTTCTTGCGGCGGCAAGCCCGCGCGGATGGCGACATGTGCCTCGCCATATTCCAGCCGCAGCACCCGTTCATCCATCACATAGCGCACATAGAGATCTTGGTGTTGATACTGAAATTCGGCAATGGCCGGTGCCATAAGTTGTGCCACACCGGGCAAGGAGGTGATCACCAATTCCCCCTCGACCTTTTCGCCCCGACCCTTGATGCGCGAGACGAGTTGTGAAAACTGATCGTCAGTGGTCTGAGCGATTTTCAACAGATCAAGCCCGGCCTCGGTCGAGGTGTAGCCGCGCGCGTGGCGTTGAAACAGCTTGACCCCAAGCCGCGATTCCAAAGAATCGATATGGCGGATGACGGTGGCATGATGCACGCCAAGCGCCTGAGCTGCGCCTGAGACGGTGCCCATTTTGGCGACTTGAAAGGCCGTGCGAAATTCATCCCAGTTTTCAACAGACATCAACAACCTCATGTGCAGCAAGGAACGTTTCCTGCCACACTCACGCTGTCCGTTCAAAATTGCAAGGGCATTCCTTTATTTACGCAAATGCGCCCAACGCTGCGCCTGAGCGGGCAAATCAGCCTGCCATTCCTGCGCCAGAGCCCGCCGCTCGACCGACAAAAGCGCTTCAAGCGTCGAAATGCGCTCGACACGCTCATCGTCTTTCGCGCGCATGTGGTCCTGAAACCGATGCGAATGAAGGATGGTTGGGCGGGCATCAAGCGGCTCCCACGCATCCAAAACCGTCACCCGGCGCAGGTTGAATTCGGGCGGCAACACATAAAACCGCAGATCGCTTTCCCACAACAGATCCTTGAGAATGATCTGATCGCGCTCAATCGCATCATCGGCGAAAAACCGTTCGGCCCATTCGGCCAGAAAGGCCCACATCGGTTCGGAGCGCCGATAGAGGAACACGCCCGAATTGTGCTGAGGAAAGGCATAGGGCGTGTGGTGATCGCGCCCCTCTTGGATCAAAGCCCAATCGCGGCGCACATCATGGGCAAGTGCGCATTCAAACCGGTCCAGCACCGCAAAGAGATCGCCCAAGGGGGCGAGAAAAAGCGTATCACAATCGACATAAAGCGTGCGTTGAAACCGGGTGGCGGACATGGCGCGAAGTTTCTCGCGCGGGTGCATGTCAGGACAGGCGGTGACACGATCAAACAGGTCCCGCGGTAGATTTTCTGGCAGATCGGTGACCAGATCAATGGCCACATCGGGGTCCTGAGCGCGCAAGGAGCGCGCGGATTGGATCGCCAAATCGACATAATCGGCCCCACCCGCCACATAAAGCACGCCGGTGTCACAGGCGTCTTGCGCGCGGACTGTCATCTGTGCGTCCTTCATCTGGTCTCTCCCCCTGAGCCTGAGTTAGATAGTAGAGTGATCTTGCCAATCGACCAGCGCGTTTTGCGTGGGTCGGGCGCCTCATTGTCTTGACTCTGTGTACGCAGGCGCGTATTGGCCGGATCAAATTCCCCGGAAGTTGTGTCTTCCGGTCCTCAGGCCGAGTGCCAGGATCGCCCCCCGTCAGCGTTATACGCCCACGGGGGCGGAACCGCATTTGGGCTTTGCAATTCGCCGCTCTGTTCCCAAATAGAGCATATCGTCAACGGCTCTTGCCAGACACCAATGGCTCTTGCCAGACACCAACGGCCCCTGCCCCTGTGAAGCGCCACAGCTCTTCACGTTCGGCACATCAAAGGAGAACGGCCCATGTTTGAAAATCTGTCCGAACGCCTCTCTGGCGTCTTCGACAAGCTCACCAAACAGGGTGCTTTGTCCGAAGACGATGTGAAAACCGCCCTGCGCGAAGTGCGCGTCGCGTTGCTTGAGGCTGACGTCTCGCTTCCCGTCGCGCGTGATTTCGTCAAAGCGGTGGAAGCCAAGGCCACTGGCCAAGCGGTCACCAAATCCGTCACGCCCGGCCAACAGGTCGTCAAAATCGTCCATGACGAATTGATCGCGGTTCTGGCAGGCGACGGTGCCGAAATCGGTCAGCTCAAAGTCGACAACCCGCCTGCCGCGATCTTGATGGTCGGTTTGCAGGGCGGTGGTAAAACCACAACAACCGCGAAACTTGCCAAGCGTTTGAAAGACAAACAAGGCAAGCGCGTGTTGATGGCCTCGCTTGACGTCTACCGTCCCGCCGCTATGGACCAGCTCAAAGTCTTGGGCGATCAGATCGGCGTCGACACGCTGCCGATCGTGCCAGGACAAAAGCCCGCCGACATCGCCAAACGCGCCAAACAACAGGCGCAGATGGGCGGCTATGACGTCTACATGCTTGACACCGCTGGCCGTTTGTCCATCGACGATGCGTTGATGGCCGAGGTCGAAGAGGTCAAAGCCATCACCGCCCCGCGTGAAACGCTTTTGGTGGTGGACGGTCTGACCGGTCAGGATGCGGTCCACACTGCCGAGAACTTTGATGGCCGCATCGGCATTTCTGGCGTCGTGTTGACCCGTATGGATGGGGACGGCCGCGGTGGTGCGGCGCTCTCCATGCGCGCGGTCACCGGCAAGCCGATCAAATTCGTCGGTCTTGGCGAAAAGATGGACGCGATTGAGGAATTCCACCCGGACCGTGTGGCCGGGCGCATCCTTGGCATGGGCGACATTGTTGCTCTGGTCGAAAAGGCACAGGAAACCATCGAGGCCGACCAAGCCCAGCGGATGATGAAGCGCTTCCAAAAGGGTCAGTTCAACATGAACGACCTAAAGATGCAGCTTGAACAGATGCAAAAAATGGGCGGCATGGAAGGGATCATGGGAATGATGCCGGGCATGGGCAAAATGGCCAAGCAAGTCCAACAAGCCGGATTTGATGACAGTATCATCAAACGTCAGATCGCCCTTGTGCAATCCATGACCAAAAAAGAACGCGCCAACCCGGCGCTCTTGCAGGCCTCGCGCAAAAAGCGGATCGCCAAGGGTGCGGGTCTTGAAGTGTCTGAGCTGAACAAACTTTTGAAAATGCACCGTCAAATGGCGGACATGATGAAAAAGATGGGTAAAATGGGCAAGGGCGGCATGCTCAAACAGGCGGTTAAAGGCATGTTTGGCAAGGGCGGCCCCGAGGGTCTTGAAGATATGGATCCGGCGAAAATGGCCGAAGCCACCAAGGCGCTTTCGGGCGCAATGCCAAAGGGCATGTCTGGTCTTCCGGGTGGCCTACCGGGGCTTGGCGGCGGCATGGGCCTGCCCTCCAATCTCTCAGGCTTGGGCAAAAAGAAATAATCATGACGCTCGCCCCCAGCATAGACACCCAGCGCCTGCGGTTGCGCGGCCATGTTGCCCGTGATTTCGATCACTTCGCCGACATGTTCGCCTCCGAGCGCTCGACGTTTATGCACGGGCCGCTGACCCGTCGTCAGGCGTGGTTCGCGTTTTGTGGCGACATCGCGCAATGGGATCTGTTTGGTCACGGCGCATGGGGCATTGAGCGGTTGAAGGACGGCGTTTTCGTGGGCCAAGTTGCGCTGAATAAACCCCCGCATTTCCCCGAACTTGAACTCGGCTGGTTCATGATGGAAGGGTTTGAGGGCCACGGTTACGCCTTTGAAGCCGCCGAAATGGCCCGTTCCTATGCCTATGTCGAATTGGGCCACGACACGTTGGTGTCCTATATCGACGCGGGCAATCTGCGGTCCATCGCGCTGGCCGAACGGCTGGGCGCAACCTTGGACACCTCTGCCGACACACCCGATCAAGAGGACTGCCTTGTCTATCGCCACCCCTCCCCTGAGGCGTTGCAAGACGGCGGAATGGAGGCCTACGCATGAGCAATGACGTCACCCGCGCTCAGGAGCTCCTCAAAGAGCATCGCGAAAGCATCGACCGGTTAGATGCGATCCTTGTCTACACATTGGGCGAGCGGTTCAAACACACACAGGCTGTCGGGCGGCTCAAAGCCGCACACGACCTGCCGCCTTCTGATCCCGATCGGGAGGCCAAACAAATTGCCCGGCTCGAAGATTTGGCCAAACGTGCCGATCTTGACCCGGAATTCGCAAAGGAATTCCTGAAATTCATCATTCAGGAAGTCATTCACCATCACGAAAAACACCAAGATTGCTGAGCGTTTTCAAACACGTCTCAGCTCAATAGCTCAATCAGGAGATTACACCATGGCTATGAAAATTCGTCTCGCCCGCGGCGGTTCCAAAAAGCGCCCTCACTATTCCATCGTTGCATCCGACGCGCGTATGCCGCGTGATGGCCGCTTTATCGAAAAGCTGGGCACCTACAACCCGCTCTTGCCGAAAGACTCCGAAGATCGCGTCAAAATGGACCTCGATCGCGTGAAATATTGGCTCGGCCAAGGCGCACAGCCGACCGACCGTTTGGCTCGTATGCTCGAAGCTGCTGGCGTTCTTGAGAAAAAAGTCCGCGCCAACCCGAACAAAGCCAAGCCGGGCAAAAAAGCCGTTGAGCGCGCTGAAGAGAAAGCTGCAAAAGTGGCTGCTGCCGCTGAAGCTGCTGCCGCTCCGGCCGAAGCTGCTGCTGAGGAATAAGCCCTGAACCGCTGCGGCCTGTCCGCATCGGTATCGGGTTGGGGCACAGGTTTTTGACCTGAACCCAGCTGTTCTGCGCCGGGTCTGCCGTTTGGTAGGCCCGGCGTTTCCCCTTTTGGCGGATTTTCTGACACGAAAGACCTGCCCTTGCTGCTGCCTCACGCGGTATAAGGCGGGTGGATGCGACACAGGATCGGACACATGACGACATCTCACATCGGCCAGTTTTCACAAGCATTTCGAAACGATCTGCATGCGCTGTTGCGCTGGCGTCGGGACGTGCGTCGGTTTCGCACCGATCCGGTGGATGAGGCGGTGTTGGCCAAATGTTTGGATGCCTTTTCCTTGGCACCGTCTGTTGGGTTGTCGCAGCCTTGGCGGATTGTGCGGCTGAACTCAGAGACCGCGCGCCAAGTTGCACTCGAAAATTTTGAGGCTGCGAATGCCGAGGCTTTGGCCGGGTACCATGGCGAAACGGCCAAGCATTACGCGGGTCTGAAACTGACCGGAATGCGCGAAGCCCCGGTGCAAATCGCGGTGTTTTGCGACGAGGCGACGACGGAGGGCAAAGGCTTGGGCGTGGCGACCATGCCCGAAATGCTGCGCTACTCGGTGGTCTCCGCGATCATGCAATTTTGGCTCATGCTGCGCGCCGAAGGCATTGGATTGGGCTGGGTGTCGATCCTTGACCCAAAGGCGCTCTGCCGCGACCTTGAAGTGGCAGACACCTGGGCTCTGGTCGGCTATCTTTGCATCGGGCACCCCGAAGAAGACACGGAACAACCGGAATTGGAACGCCTGGGGTGGGAACAACGTCACCCTTGCCCGGACATTCTGAACCGTTAATCTAAATACCGGAAAGGCCTGTCGAGAGTTGGATATGACGGATACAAAAATCATCGTTGGCGCTATTGCAGGCGCGTTTGGCGTGTTTGGCGAAGTGCGGATCAAAAGTTTCTGCGCTGATCCCGAAGCGATTGGCGATTACTCGCCCCTGACCTCAGAGGACGGCAAAACCACCTATAATCTCACCCTCACCCGCGCGATCAAAAACGGCTTTGCCGCCGAGCTGGAAGGTGTGAGCACCAAGGAAGAGGCCGACGCGCTCAAGGGCGTGGTGCTTTATGCCGAGCGGAGTGTTTTGCCGTCCCTGCCGGATGATGAATATTACCACGCCGATTTGATCGGGTTGACGGTGCTCGACACCGGCGGTGCGGTATTGGGCACGGTGACCAACGTGCTCAACCACGGTGCGGGTGATTTGTTGGAAGTCTCAGGGCCTGCGTTGAAAGCCTCGGTGTTGATGCCGTTCACGATGGCGGTTGTGCCGACGGTGGATTTGGCTTCGGGCCGGATCATCGCGGACCCGCCGGAGGGGCTGTTTGAGTGAGTCGACGGATTCTCATCCATGCCGGGTTTCATAAAACCGGCACAACGACGCTCCAAGACACTTTGTTTCGCAATGCGGCGACCTTGCTGCCGCATGCCGAGGTTTACCTGCAAGAGGGTGTGCTTTTGACGCCTCTGCGGCGCGCGGTGCTTGGGTTTTCGGGCAATCGGTGTAAGGCCACCAAGGCCGAGATCACCGCCCGCGCCATTGATTTTTTTTCGCTGTTGGACCTTTCCGATCCACGCCCCGTTTTGATCAGCAGTGAAAGCCTTGCCGGGCATTTTCCCGGCTCGTCCGGCGTGTCCAAATACGGACCCGCGCCGATCGCGATCGCATTGATCCGCGACGCTTGGGTCACTGTGACGGGATCGGCGGCGGGGTTCGAGGTCTATTATTCCACCCGCCGCACTGGCTGGTTGGCGTCTTGCCATTGGCAGAGGCTCAAGGCCAATCGCTGTACGTTGAGCCTCACTGAATTTGAGGCGAAATATCCAGAGGCCGCCGATCTGGACCGCATCCTTGAGGACATTCGCGGGCGTTTGGGCGCAGAAGCGGTCTTTACCGCCGCGATTGAAGACATTGACCATCCGGTCGATCCGATTTTGGCGCTGCTGGGACTGAGTGATCTAAAGCCCTTGCTCACCCTGCCCCGCAATGCCAACACCTTTCCCGGCGGTGACGCCCGCGACCGTCTTTTGGCGCTCAACCGCTCTAACACATGGGGGGCAGCCTATCAAAAGGCCCGTGAGGCGATCGTCAATCCAACCACAACGGAGACGCCGGATCAGCTTTGACTTTTCCTTTCGCTTTCGGCGCGTCTATATGGCGGTATGTCTGACGAATCCAACCCCACCGCCCCAAAGCCAATGAAATCCCATGGCCGCCTCGCCGTGCGTCCCACCGTGGCGCCGCGCGAGTTGATGACCAACACGCCGGACTTGATGGGCGTCTGGAAGGCGAAAATCATCACGCTGTTTCCCGAAGCCTTTCCGGGGGTTTTAGGCGAGAGTCTGACCGGCAAGGCATTGCAAGAGGGCATGTGGCAGTTGGAACAGGTGCACCTGCGCGAGTTCGGTGAGGGCAAGCACCGCAATGTCGATGACACACCCGCGGGGGGCGGTGCCGGGATGGTGATCCGAGCCGATGTGATGGGACGGGCGATTGATTTTGCCATGAATGGCACGCCGCCCAACCGTGAAGAGTGGCCGTTGGTGTATCTGTCGCCACGCGGCAAACGGTTTGATCAGGCGACGGCGAAACGATGGTCCAAGGCACGCGGGATCACGATGATCTGTGGCCGGTTTGAGGGCGTCGATGACCGGGTGCTGTTCCACTATGGCATCGAAGAGGTCTCCCTTGGCGATTTCGTCCTCACTGGCGGCGAGATTGCCGCCCAAGCGATGATCGACGCCACGGTGCGACTTTTGCCCGGCGTTTTGGGCAATGCCGAGAGCATCGAGGAAGAGAGCCATTCCAACGGGCTTTTGGAACACCCACAATTCACCAAACCCGCCGAGTGGCGCGGCATGCCGATCCCAGAGGTGTTGATGTCCGGTCATCACGGCAAGATCGCGGAATGGCGGCAAAAGATGTCCGAAAAAATCACCCGCGAGCGCAGACCGGATATGTGGGCGGCCTATGAGGACGCCTCTGAGGACAAGGCCAAAGGCTGACCCCATCCTCACAGGCTCCACTCATTTTTGCGCAACGCTTTTGCGGGCGATGAACTCTTGTTTCATCTGGTAGCCCAGCAAGGCGGGATAACCGATGGCATTGACGAACAAGATGCCGACCTTGTTCAGAACAGCAAAGGCGAGCGCGTCCATGATCCATCCCAACGGCTGCGCTGTGACCCCGAGCCATGTCGGCAGATGGACAAAGCTGTCAAACAGCCACTGCCCCGTGACCGCGTGCAGCGCCAATCCAATCCAAAACCCGGCACAATAGGGACAACGCCATTGCTCATAGAGCGTTTGTAAAGCCAGAGGCAGAGCTTTCAGCAGGCGATTAAACCACGCCCCCCAATGCGGAAGATGCTCATAAATCAGCAGGTGGATGGACAGGCCGAGGATGAGGTTTTGATAGGTCACATGTATTTCCTTTCATTTGATAGTTTGGCTAACTTACCTTAAGGAGCATGACGTGACGGTTCGCGAGCCTCCACACCGCACCCGAAGCGGATCACCCCAAGCCCAAAGCTCCCAGCTCGTCTTTCACGAGATCTGCAATATGGTCATAAAGCGTGAGGCCGCGGGCCAGCTTCACCTGTCCTTCTGCGGTCAGGATGATGTGTTGGGCGCGCGCATCAATTTTGCATTGAAACCGCTCCAAAAGCCCGCGCTCTTCTAATTTACCGATCATAGCGCTGGCGGAGGCTTTGGTCACACCCAGTGTTTCAACAATGTCTTGAAGATGCTGGCCATGATGATCCTCATACCGCTGCAAATCCGCTTGTTCCTGAACCGCAGACAGGTATTCAAATTCACTGTGGGTCAGTTCCATAGCTTTCGCCGCCTTTTGCCATTCCCGATGGGCAATGCGGTGCAGGATGTGCAGGGTCGCCTTTGGAGCTTTCATCGTCAGTCCCGTCAGAGCATGATGGATTTGGTTCGCCTAACTAACTAACTCTCTTTTCTCATACTGACAAGACCAGATCTCTTGCAAAACATACGGCACTGGCCTACACACCGCTCGTCTGGCATCGGAATCGGTGCGCGGACCTTTGTGCTATTTGCCCGATGTCTTCTTCGGCATCCTCAGAGGCAGAGTACAAAGTGACAAGCAAAGACGACCTGAACCCTCCAGCGGGCGCATCTGCGAACCCGATAGAAGACATGGAGCTCTGGGGACGCGCAAACCTTCACGGGCCAAAACCGTGAGCATCATTGGAGTAAAGCGATGAATCTTATCGCCCAACTGGAAGCCGAGCAGATTGCTGCCCTCGGCAAGACCATCCCGGATTTTAAAGCCGGTGACACCATCCGCGTCGGTTACAAAGTGACCGAGGGTACGCGTACCCGTGTGCAGAACTACGAAGGCGTCTGCATCTCCCGCAAAAACGGCAAGGGCATCGCTGGCTCTTTCACCGTTCGCAAAATTTCCTTTGGCGAAGGCGTGGAACGTGTGTTCCCGCTGTTCTCGACCAACATCGATTCCATCGAAGTTGTCCGTCGTGGCCGTGTGCGTCGCGCCAAACTGTACTACCTCCGTGAGCGTCGTGGTAAATCCGCACGTATCGCCGAAGTCACCAATTACAAGCCGCTCTCCGGCGCAGACGCGTAAGGACCTGACCGATGAAAAAAGATACACACCCCGAATACCACTTCATCGACGTCAAAATGACCGACGGCACGATCCTTCAGATGCGCTCCACCTGGGGCAACGAAGGCGATCAGCTCGCCCTCGACATCGACCCGACCGTGCACCCGGCATGGACCGGCGGCAACTCGCGCCTCATGGATGCTGGCGGCCGCGTGTCGAAGTTCAAAAACAAATACGCTGGCCTCGGCTTCTAAGCCACTCACGCCCGTTGAACATAGAAAGACCCGCCAGTTGTTTGGCGGGTCTTTTTTGTTTGTCATGTAGGGCTTGTTTGGATCACTGCCCCAAAAGCGGCGTGATGATCCGCACGGCAGCACGACGGTTCGCACGCTCGGCTGAAACGGTCGGCACTTTGAGGTAGCGTTCGCCATAGCCCTGAACGACCATATTTTCTGGCGGCACACCAAAATACTCGGTCAATGCCAAGGCAAGGCTTTCGGCCCGCTGATCTGACAACACCAGATTACGTGTCGCTTTGCCAACGGCATCGGTATGTCCCTCGACCAAAAACACCTCCTGCGGGTTGTCCGTGACCGCGCGCTTCATTGCCCGTCCCAAAGCCGCCAGTTCCTCCGCCTCTGATGCAGAAATCGCCGCAGATCCGGTTTCAAAATTCACGCTGGTCAGCGCAATTTCTGGTGCCAGTTCGCGCACCGCCCGGATTGTGCGAATTTGGTTGAGAGAGAACCGACGCGTCATCGCCTCTGATTGAGCTTGGCTGGCGGCCAAGGCCGCGCGCAGGGCCGCCTCGTCATCGGCGTAATTCACCCCGGCTTTTGGCGCATCAGGCAAGGCGGTTACATCCACCGCGTCGATCTCTTGCATGTCATCAAACAACACAACCCGCGTGCCATCGGCAAACACCCGATCACGTCGCAACACACGACCATCGGCGGCGCGGATCGTGATGACCTGCGTGCCATCGGCGCGCGACATGGTGCTCCGCGTTGAACCGTCAGAGAACCGCTCTGTGGTCACTTCTGAGCCGGGTTGACGCAAAAGCGCATCGTCATTTTTCAACACGCGAAGCGCGCCATCCCGTTCAACCACCACGCGATCGCCGGTCGATTCGACCACTTTGTCGTCCCCTTTCAACACTTGGCTGATGACCGCGACGCCCACGGCACCGACAAGGAACTTTTCGAGGTTGGACAAGCCACCGCCGTCTTTTGCGCTCACGTCAGGTTTGGCGAACTCTTCGTTTGAGGCCCGCGTGGTCGCTTCGGTCAGTGTTTCGGTTTGGACCTCCACCTCTTGCTGTGCGCCCTCCTCCGTTCCCGCCGCAACAGGCGTGGTCTCTTCCATCGCAGCGGCGGCTGTGGCCTCCTCTTCGGCTTCGACCTTCAGGTCCTCTTCGGTCATTTCAACCGCCGTGGATTCCGTCTCTGCCGAGGCCGCTTCCATCGGCGCATCTTCATTGGCACCGGTTTCCGTTGCCACATCTGTTGGCGCCTCTGTGGCAACCGCCTCTGGGGCGGCCCCCTCATCCATTGCGGCCTCGGGGCGCGGAGTGGGGCTGGCCTCCGGTGCAGGTGTGTCGGCGGTGGACGTATCCGGTGTGGTTTCGGATGTCGTCATCCCTTCCGTCATCGCCTCAGGCATCTGCTCAGGCATCTGCTCAGGCTCAGGCGCTGCGACCTCCCCCATATCAGCAGGCGCGGTCTCCTGCGTGGGCATCACTTCGGCCAGAGGGTCACCCGCAGGCATCTCTTTCGCCAATTCCTCGCGCAACACCTCTTCTTCGACAACGTCCTGATGCACCACATCGGCCACCGCCTCATCGCCGACGCTGGTCTCAGGTGCGCGTTCGGGGTCAACCGCCACCTCCGGCGCAGCCTCCGCGACCGGGTCTGCCTCGTCGGTCAACGGGTCGGCGCTGCCCATCGGCGGCTTGAAAAGCGATAGCGCTTCTTCGAGGCTCACTTCGGAACCATCGGCCAAGATCACCTGCCCGTTTTCAGTCACACAGGCCGCCTCAGCCGGCGGCTCGGCCCCGCACATCTCAATCCCCAACCGTGTGGCAAGATCTATCTGCGCTTGCATGTCCTGGGCCGACATCGGCGTCATCCCCAATCCAGCCAGGGCCACCCCTGTCGCCGCCGTCCCTAGAATAAATCTTCTCATTGACGTCCTCCCTCACGCATGTGGCTCAAACCTATGGCATCGCTCAAAAAGCATGCCCTCTTCATAAGAAACGTGCTTGAGCAGAGCGGCAACATATAAAGGGTGTTCTCAATTCATAGGCGAAATCGCGCTTGCAAGCGGCAGGCAAAGAACGGCATACCGAGAGGAACTTATCGTGAGCGCGCAGCCGAAAAAGCGCGCCGGAGTGGAATGAGGATTCGGGACGTGGCACATATTATCATCGTCGGGAATGAAAAGGGGGGAGCCGGGAAATCGACCGTGTCCATGCATGTGGCAACGGCTTTGTCCCGTCTGGGCCTACAGGTGGGGGCGCTGGATTTGGACTTGCGCCAAAAAACCTTCGCCCGATATTTGGAAAATCGCCTGTCCTATTGCCTGCGCGAAGGGATTGACCTGCCGACGCCCGAATATCGCGACCTGCCACAAATCGAGGCCGCAGATTTGGCCGAGGGCGAGAACATCTATGATCGTCGCCTGTCCATGGCCGTGACCGGGCTTGAGGAAACCTGTGATTTCATCCTGATCGACTGTCCCGGCTCGCACACCCGCCTGTCGCAGGTGGCGCATTCACTGGCCGATACGTTGATCACGCCGATGAATGACAGTTTCATCGACTTTGACCTTTTGGCGCGGGTCGATCCCGACACCAACAAAATTCTCGGCCCGTCCGTCTATTCCGAAATGGTGTGGAACGCCCGGCAATTGCGGGCGCAGGCCGGGTTGAAACCGATCGAATGGGTGGTCTTGCGCAACCGTTTGGGCGCGCAACAAATGCACAACAAGAAAAAGATCGGTGACGCGATGGAGGAACTGGCCAAACGGATCGGGTTCCGTGTTGCACCGGGTTTCTCCGAGCGGGTGATTTACCGCGAGCTGTTTCCACGCGGTCTGACGCTTTTGGATTTGAAAGACATCGGCGTGAAATCGGCGCTCAACATTTCAAATGTCGCCGCCCGTCAAGAGCTACGCGACTTGATGAAAGAACTGAAGCTGCCCAATGTTGACGTCGATTTTTGATCCGGTTTGAACCGGAAGAGCGACGCTCAGTTCAACTTGACCACATTCACATTCTCAACACTCAAGCCCTTTTGGGCCAGTTGATCGGCAAGGCTGTCGGGGCTCGCCCCATCGCTTTGCGGCACACGGATGGTTTTGGGGTTCAATTTGATCTGTTTCGGGCGCGCGTGCCATAGCTGACGCGGATCATATTTGACGTACCAAGGCTGGCTCCGGCTGCCATAGGCATCATAGCGACCATTACTTGCGGCGGCGCTTGCGGCGGCATGGCCCGACTGACCCGAAAGCTGATCGGTCAAAGACATATAAGACGCGGCGGCCACGCTGGTTGAAGACAGGTGTGACATATCCCCGGTCTGCGCCGCGTGGCGCAACCCGTCTGATTTAAAGACGATGAAGCCAATCGCCAGCGCCGAAAATAAAACCGCTTGAAGAACCAATTTATACATAAAACGCCCGTGAAAAATACCTGAATAAAATTAATATGTTAGGCCATGTGATCGAGACGACGCAGGAACGCATCGCCTTTTTTCTTGCCCGCAGGCGCAATATGGCGTTCGCCGGGGATCACATAGCTCGCGCGCTCCTCAACCAACGTGCTCCGAGTTGGGTGCTGGGCTTTGGTCTCGCGGTGGCGTTGGATCATAAGGGCTGCGACCGCAAAGATCATCAGGCCAAAACCAATCGCCATCATCGTCACTTGGTCAGCGGCATCCATCCCCGCCATCCAGCGTGTCAGTGCCTCTTTTACTTTCAGTGCATAGTTGAGTGCATAGTCGACTGCATAGTCCATGGTCTGGGCCTCCATCGCCTGTCATGCCCTCACAGTGCTGGCGCAAAACGGCAAAAATCGGGCGAGGACATGGTGAAAGCAGTGGGAATTTAAGGTAATGACAGGGCGTATCGCTCTACGGCGGTTTACCCCAAGCGATTGACCCACAGCCTGTGTGCCGTCTCCTCCGGCGTGGCCTCGCCCAATGTCTCAAGCGCCAAAGCGGCAGTGGACAAAACAATCGCCTCAGAAAACGGATCATCGAGACGCCCGTGCCACAAATCAGACAGGCGTGACACATCCGTCTCACCGTCATTCAACCGGCGCGCCTCTTCCCCGGCAGGCGGGAAAAGCGCCTCCCAACTCTGCCCGTTGCGCAAGCCAAAGGCCTGAATGTCCTTTGACGGGTTGCGTTCAAATTCGCCGCCACCGCCTTTGATCACCGTCATCGCGGGCAGGCCCAAAAGGGCGGAAGCATCGGCCTGAAGTTCGCGGTAGGGCGGATGAAACACGCCTTGGACCGAGGCCCGCGCACCGCCCGGGTTGAGCATCCGCGCCACCGTATTGAGACAAGACCGCAGGCCAAAATCGGCGCGCAATTGCAACAGGCGCAACAACTCAGGCGAAAAATGTTCCAACGGCAGATAGGCGATACCCGCGCGCTCCATCGTGTCGCGCGCAACACGCGGACTGTCGCATATCTCAATCCCGGCAAACGGCAGGCCCTCGCGGATCAAATGGCCGTTTTCGCCCAGCCCGTTCCAGCCATGCATCAAAACCTTATACCCGCCCAAAGCGACCAGCCGCGCCGAAAGCAAAAACCACGGCAGGCCGCGCGTGCGTCCGGCGGCATAGGACGGCCAGTCCAAATCCGGCGTCGGCACGGCGGTCAACCCGGCGCGCAAGGCGGCGGTGAACCCGGCGATCTCGCTAGGCACCTCGCCTTTCATCCGCATCAACATCAGCATCGCGCCGACACTTTCGGGCGCTGCCTCGCCACGCAACACCCGCAACAGCGCCTCTTGCGCCTCCTCAAAGGTCAAAGATCGGGATCGGCCGGGGCCACGGCCCAGAATTCGGACAAATTCAGCAATGCTCATCGGGGGTCACTCAGCCGCTTCTTTGGTTTGGGCCTTGGCGATGAGGGCGGAAATTTCCGGGCGACAGGAGCCACAGTTCGTGCCCGCATCCAATGCCGCGCCAATCGCCTCTACGCTCATCAACCCGCGCGTTTCAATTGCCGCCAAGATAGTGTTGATCCCGACATTAAAACAAGAGCAGAGCACAGGGCCGGGGTCCGGTTGATTGGCAGGCGACTTGCCCGCCAACACACCTGGCACCTCTTGGCCCGGTAGAGCCGCCAAATAGTCCCGCATCACCGCCACCGGCGTGCGTGAGATGAACAGGGCGGCGACCAAGGCACCGTTGACATGAAACGCCACCCGCGCCGTGCCCTTGGCCGGGTCCAACATGGTTTGGACATCGGCATCCGGCAGACCAAAGAGTGCGCGCGCCTCTTCGACCCAATCGTCGGGTGCGGTCATCCCGGCCAATTCCACCCGGTATCCGGCATAGGTTTTGGCCAAGGCCCAATAGTCGTATTTCGGTTTGATCGGCATCTGAGAGATGGCAAAGCCGTACCATTTGGCGGCAAAGGGCGTGACCGAGACCACTGCGCCCTTGCTTTCGGGTTGGCCGGAAATCGGGTCGGTGACCGAAGGCACCAAGGCGTCAATCCGCGCCGAGGGGGCGTTTTCCCCGGTCCAGTGCATCGGCACAAAGACCTCGCCTTTGGGCGTGCGATCCGTGATCATCGCGCGCACAACGGCGGTGCCATTCGGGGTTTTGAGCGCGACCAAAGCGGTCGGACCAATGCCCTGGGCGCTCGCATCCTCCGGGTGAATTTCCACGAAAGGTTCGGCTAAATGCGCCGACAGGCGCGGGGAGCGCGCGGTGCGGGTCATCGTGTGCCACTGGTCGCGAATGCGCCCGGTGTTCAGGCGAAACGGATAGCGTTTTTCGGTTTTGGCCACCGGCGGCTTCCATGTGACGGGCAGCATCCGCCCCTTGCCATCCGGGGTGAAAAACGCACCATCGGCAAAGAAACGGCCGCCCTGTTTGCCGTTTGAAACCGGCCAACGGGTGGGCGCAAGATCGGCATATTCGGTATTTGAGAGGTCCGAGAGGCCGGAGATGTCAAAATCGCGACCAAATCCGCCCGCAATGCCAGACAGTGCGGCGTATTCACGGAAAATCTCCGCCGGGTTCTCGTATTCAAACGCGGCTTTGAACCCCATGCGTCGTCCGACCTCGGCGAGTTGCTCCCAATCTGGGCGGGCCAATCCCGGCGCGGGCAAAACCGCACGTTGGCGCGACATCATCCGGTCCGAATTGGTCACTGTGCCGTCTTTTTCGCCCCATCCTGTGGCGGGCAAAAGCACATGCGCCAAACGCGCGGTGTCAGTGGCATCGGTGATATCAGAGACGACGACAAAATCGCAGCCGGCAATGGCATCGCGCACTTTATCCGCGTCTGGCATGGAGACGGCTGGGTTGGTGTGAATGATCCAGAGCGCCTTGATCTTGCCCTTGCCCACGGCCTTGAACATATCAACCGCTTTCAGCCCCGCCGCCTCAGGCATGGCAGGGGCGGACCAAAAGTCTTTGACCGCATTGCGGTGATCGGCATTTTCCAGATCGAGGTGACAGGCCAGCATATTGGCCAGTCCGCCGACCTCGCGCCCGCCCATGGCGTTGGGTTGGCCAGTGACAGAAAACGGCCCCATCCCCGGCTTGCCGATCCGCCCGGTGGCGAGGTGACAATTGGTGATGGCATTGACTTTATCGGTGCCCGACGAGGATTGATTGACGCCCTGGGAAAAAATCGTGACGACCTTTTCACTGCCGCACCACAGATCGAAGAACTCCGTTAAAACCTCCTCCGAGAGGCCGGTGATGGACAGATCATCGGCGCTCGCACTCGCAAGAGACGTGTCGAGACCCGAGACATGTTTGGCAAAGTCGTGATCAATCAGACCGCGCTTTTCGATCTCGGCCAACAGCCCGTTGAACAGCGCCACATCCGAACCAAGCGCCAGCGGCAGGTGCAAATCCGCCAGATCGCAAGACGCGGTGCGACGCGGGTCGATGACCACAAGTTTTTGGTCTGGGCGGGCTTTGCGGGTGGCGAGAATGCGTTGGTAAAGCACAGGGTGACACCACGCGAGGTTCGATCCGGTGAGCACGATCACATCGGCCTCGTCCAAATCCTCATAGGTTCCGGGTACGGTGTCGGTGCCAAAGGCGCGTTTGTGCCCAGCCACGGTCGAGGCCATGCAGAGCCGCGAATTGGTGTCGATATTGGCCGAACCGATGAATCCTTTCATCAATTTATTGGCGACGTAGTAATCCTCGGTCAGCAATTGACCGGAGACATAGAACGCCACGGCGTCAGGGCCGTGTTTGGCAATGGTGTCTTGGAATGTGGTCGCGACCAAATCCAGCGCGTTGTCCCAATCACTGTCATGACCATGCACGCGCGGGACCAAAAGGCGGTCGTCGAGTGAGACGGTTTCGCCCAATGCCGAGCCTTTGGAACAAAGTCGACCGAAATTGGCCGGGTGATCGGGGTCGCCCCGGACCTCCATCGCGCCTTGATCATCGACGCCCAAAAGGACGCCACACCCGACCCCGCAATAGGGGCAGGTTGAGCGCAGGGAACAGCTGGATTTGGGGCGTTTCATGCAGATATCTCCATCAAAACGGCTGCGTGACCGTCTGCTGTGGCAACAGGTTCGGGGTCGGGGTCGGGCGCGTCCTGATAGGCCGGGCCAAAAATCAATGTGTCGCGCAGCGCCGACACATCGGCACCGTCGCGGATCAGGTTGAAAAACCAGCCGCCATCCTGGGTGTCGCCGTAAATCACCGCGCCAATCAAGCGGTTGTTTTCAATCACCAAACGCTTGTAAACACCCGTTCTCGGATCAGAGAATGTGATACTGTCGCGGCCCTCACCCTCGTTGAAATCCCCGGCAGAGAACAGATCACATCCGGTGACTTTCAACTTGGTGGAGACGTCTTTGTTGACGAAACATCCGGGCAGATCGCGCAGGGTTTGGGCCAGGACTTTGGCCTGATCAAACAACGGCGCAACAAGGCCAAAGACCGCGCCACGGTGCTCGACACATTCGCCCAGCGCATAGATGGACGGATCGGAGGTGAGGAGGTGATCGTCAACGCAAATCCCCTGCCCCACCGTCAGCCCGGCGGCGCGGGCAAGACCCACAGAGGGCACAATCCCCACGGCCATCACCACCAGATCACAGGCCAATTCAGTGCCACCGGCCAAACGCAACGCGCAGGCCTGACCTTTGTCATCGGCCAGAATCTCTTGCGACTGGGCATTGCATAGGACGGTGATGCCACGCGCCTCAAGCGCCTGTTGCAACAGATCGGCAGCGGGCACATCGAGTTGGCGGTTCATCAGGTGCCCCGCCCGGTGCACCACGGTGACCGCAACCCCACGCGCCGCCATCCCCGCCGCCGCCTCAAGCCCCAAAAGCCCGCCGCCGATCACCACGGCCTTGGACCCCGCGCCCAAACCGATCATCCGGTCGGTGTCTTCGACATCGCGATAAGCGATCACCCCCGCAAGATCACGCCCCGGCAAAGGTGGGATATAGGGGGCCGAACCGGTGGCGATGACCAAGCGATCATAGGGCACAGCCCCCTGCACACCGATCACCCGCTTGCGATCGCGGTCAATCGCGGTGACCCGTTCGCCAAAGCGACAGCTCACGTTATGGCGAGCATACCATGCCCCATCATGGGTGACGATTTCGGCATAGCTCATTTCTCCGGCCAAGACGGGCGAGAGCATCAAGCGATTATACGTGCCGCGCGGCTCGGCATTGAACAGGGTGACCTCGAAGGCCTCGGGGGCGTCTTCGAACAGATGCTCCAACATCCGCCCAGACGCCATCCCGGCCCCGATGATGACAAGCCGCTCCGGCATCAGTCCGCATCCCCAACGAGAAAAAGGCTCAGATCATCCATCGGCTCACTCCGCAGCGACGGATTTTGAGGTCGGTTGAGGCTTTGGCTTGGCGCCATGTTCATATTCTTCCAAGAAATCGAGCACCTCTTGGCGGTAATGGTAGTAATCCGGGTGCTCCAACAGCGCCTTGCGGGTGCGCAGACGTGGCAGTTTAACGTCCGTGATTTTGCCGATGGTCGCCTGTGGGCCGTTGGTCATCATCACCACCCGGTCGGAGAGCAAAATCGCCTCATCAACGTCATGAGTGACACAGATCGCAGTGACTTTCGTGCGCTCCCAAACCTCCATCAACACCTCCTGCAATTCCCAGCGCGTGAGGCTGTCGAGCATGCCAAAGGGTTCATCCAACAACAGAAGTTTCGGTGAGAGGGCAAAGGCGCGGGCGATACCGACGCGTTGCTTCATGCCGTTCGACATCGAAGACGCTTCTTTGTCCATCGCATCGGCCAGACCGACCCGTTCAAGGTAATATTCGATCACGTCCTGACGCTCGGCTTGCGAGGCTTTCGGATAGACCTTATCCACCCCGATGGCGACGTTTTCCTTGGCGGTGAGCCAAGGGAACAGGTTCGGAGATTGAAACACCACGGCGCGTTCCGGGTCTGCGCCGCGGACCTCATAGCCGTCGAGTTTGATCACGCCTTTGGAGATGTCATTGAGCCCCGCCGCCATAGTCAGAACCGTGGATTTGCCACAGCCGGAATGGCCGATGATGGAAATAAACTCGCCCCGGTTCACTTTCAGATCAAAGTTTTCGACCACGGTCAGCGGACCTTTGGGGGTCGGATAGATTTTGTGGATTTGCGAGAAATCGAGAAAGCGGTCTTCGATCATCCCTTCTTGTGCCTTGGCGACGGCGGCGGGCACGGAATGGATCGGCGTCACATTGGGCAGAACCTTGGTGCCCTCGGCTTTGCTTTCGATCCCGACATCCATCAGGTATTTGGTCACATCGACGCGCAGCTTTTTAAAGCCATCGTCATTGTTCATCGCGATGCGGTCGCGCGGGCGCGGGATGGTGACCGGGAACTCATCGCCCAGCGTTCCATCGGGATTGAGCGCAATGATCCGGTCGGCCAAAAGAATGGCCTCATCGACATCATTGGTGATCAGCACACAGGTCTTTTTGTCCGCCTCCCAGATGTGTTCGATCTCATCGGCCAGATTGGCGCGGGTCAGGGCGTCAAGCGCCGACAGCGGCTCATCGAGCAACAGAACTTCGGGGTTCATCGCCAAAGCGCGGGCAACGTTGACGCGTTGGCGCATACCGCCCGACAATTCGGCGGGGCGACGCGCAGCGGCGTGCGACAGGCCCACCATACCGACATAGTGATCGACCTTGGCCTCTTTTTCGGCATTGGACAGACCCGGAAAAATCGTATCCACCGCCAAGCGCACATTGCCAGCAACCGTCAGCCACGGCATCAAAGAGTAGCTTTGAAAGATCAACCCGCGCTCTGGCCCCGGCCCGGTGATCGGTTTGCCCTTAAACGACACCCTGCCCTCAGACGGCGTCTCAAGCCCCGCCATCAGGTTGATCAACGTGGTCTTGCCCGACCCGGAAAAGCCCAAGAGCACAAGGAACTCGCCCTCTTTCACCTCGAGATTGATATGTTTCAACACCTCGGCGCGGTGCAGGCCCTGGCCGAAGCCCTTGGAGACATTGTCGAATGTGAGAATGCTCATATTGGTCACCGGTTGTTCGAGAAGGTGAAAAGGGATTGCAGCGCGAACATCACCCGATCCAACAGAAAGCCGATGATGCCGATGGTGAGCACCGCGACGATGATTTTGGCGAGAGATTGCGAGGAGCCGTTTTGGAACTCATCCCAGACGAATTTGCCAAGACCGGGGTTCTGCGCCAGCATTTCAGCGGCGATCAACACCATCCAGCCGACGCCGAGCGAGAGACGCAGACCCGTGAAGATCAACGGCAAAGCCGAGGGCAGCACCAGTTTGGTGACTTTTGAATAGGTGTTCATTTTGAGCACTTTGGAGACGGAAATCAGATCTTTGTCGATGGAGGCGACCCCCAACGATGTGTTGATCAACGTCGGCCAAAGCGAGCACAACGTCACCGTGATGGCGGAGACGAGGAAGGATTTCGCGAACATCCCGTCATTGTTGGTGTAGAGCGCCGAGACGATCATAGTCACAATCGGCAGCCATGCGAGCGGCGACACAGGTTTGAAAATCTGCACCAAAGGGTTGATCGCAGCATTGGCATAGGGCGACAGGCCCGCGAAAATCCCCAAAGGAATGGCAATGGCCGAGCCGATCAGAAAGCCGAAAAATACGGTTTTGATCGAAGTCCAGATTTGCGTGTAATAGGACGGCGATCCGGTGTAGGCGATGTCTTTGACCTCGTCGGCCTTGCCCTGTTCGATCAACCGCGCATTGCGTTTTTCTACGCGCTCTTCAAACGCGGCCTTCTTTTCGGCCTTGGCCATCGCGTCATTATGCAGGTTCACGGCCTCTTCCCAAACGGCCGAGGGGCCGGGGATTGCGCCCAAGGAGGTCTGCACTTTCGGGGCCAATGTGCCCCAGAGCATCAAGAAACACAGGATTGCCAAAACCGGCACCCCCAAGAGTTTCCAAATCTCTTTGACCTGTGCCTTCGGGTTGTCGCCCGCAATGGCTTTCAACACCGGGGTCATCCAACTCAGGCCCAAGACCTGAAACCACGTGTCGGCTTTGTTGATGCGGGTGAACAGTTTCGCACGGCGGGCCGCTTTGGCCTGTGCGTCCAGAGCGTGCGGATCTATGGCGGTCATTGCAGGGTCCTCGCGGGAAAATCAGGGTCGGAAAAATGGGCGCACCCGTAAGCGCGCCCCAGTGGAGGTATGGGTTAGCCTTTGACGTCGGTGCCCACGACGATTTGCTCGCCTTTCAGACCGATCGGCAGGCTTTCGAGATAGGCGTTCGGCGCGCGGCCATCATAGCCGATACCGTCGATGACATCGTCGGCTGGGGTCGGCGCTTTGTAGCCATCGCTGTCCCATGGGAAATCCGCTTCATCGGCTAAACCTTCTTCGACCAAAAGCTTTGCAGCTTCGAGATAGATTTCCGGTTTGTAGACGGATTTGGCAACCTCATCGTACCAGCTATCGGATTTGGGTTCAGCGATTTGACCCCAGCGACGCATCTGGGTCAGATACCACACGGCGTCCGAATAGAACGGGTATGTCGCATTATAGCGGAAGAACACGTTGAAATCAGGAACCGAACGCTTGTCGCCCTTCTCATATTCAAATGTGCCCGTCATCGACGCCGCAATCACCTCTTCGTCCGCGCCGACATAATCTGGGCGTGACAAGATTTTCACGGCCTCTTCACGGTTGGCGTTGTCGTTTTCGTCCAACCACATCGCTGCACGGATCAGCGCTTTGACAACGGCTTTGGTGGTGTTCGGGTTCTCTTCGGCGAATTCTGCGGTGATGCCAAAGACCTTTTCCGGGTTGTTTTTCCACAGCTCGTAATCGGTCACAACCGGCACGCCGATGCCTTTGAACACGGCCTGTTGGTTCCACGGTTCACCAACGCAATAGCCGTTGATGGTGCCCGCTTCCAAGGTGGAGGGCATCTGCGGCGGTGGCGTCACGGAGAGGAACACATCGGCCCCGATTTGACCGGTGATGTTCTCGGGCGAATAGTATCCTGGGTTCAAACCGCCCGCCGCCAACCAATAGCGCAGCTCGTAGTTGTGGGTGGACACCGGGAACACCATGCCCATGTTGAAGGGCTTGCCTTCGGATTTGTATTTCTCAACAACCGGGGCCAGAGCGGTGGCCGAAATCGGGTGAACCGGCTTGCCATCTGCGCCGGTCGGAATGTTTGGCTTCATCTCGGCCCACACATCGTTCGACACAGTGATGCCGTTGCCGTTCAAGTCCATCGAGAAGGGTGTGATGATATGCGCTTCGGTGCCATAGCCGATGGTCGCGGCCAAAGGTTGCCCCGCCAACATATGCGCGCCGTCCAATGTACCGTCGATCACACCGTCCAAAAGCACCTTCCAGTTGGCTTGGGCTTCCAGCGTCACAAACAGGCCTTCGTCATCGAAAAAGCCCTGTTCATAGGCCACGGCCAAAGGAGCCATATCGGTCAGCTTGATAAAGCCAAAGGTCAGTTGGTCTTTTTCGAGATCGAGCATCTCAGCCCAGCCGGGAGTGGCGAGCGCCGTGGTGGCCGCGAGGCCGAGGAGTAGGTTTTTCATTTTTGTGTCCCTTAGTCAGTGCATGCCCTGTTGGAGGCAAAAAAGAAAAAAGCCGCCGACAAATCGCCCGGGAGGAGGGGGGCGTTTGTCGAGCGGCTTTGCTCAGTCATCCCAATCATCGGGATGGAAATTTCGTATCGTGGCATCGTTGCCTTCGATGTCTTATCTATGCGTGGAATCACGCTGCAGATGCAAAAGGCGTTCGGTTGTGCGGACCAAAAAATGCTGCAACCGCACGATTTTGCCCATTATTTGCGCATCAATCGGCCTTTGGATCAAAAACACGCCCATCAAAGAACCGATTTTGACCAAGGATCAAGTGACCCGCGCCGGAGGCCACGGCCATGGGCGCATCCAATCCACCCTCGACCTTTGAGGAGGCCCCCGGCAAATCCGCCGTCGTCCCCGCAAGCGCCTGACGGTGAAGGTCGGAGCGGAACACCCCGGCGGCCACGTTGCGCGCCATCACCTGATCCAACCCCATCCGGGCGGCCAACTGCATGCCGATCCATTCGGCCTGCGACCGCCATGGGAAAGTCGCAGCCCCTTTGAAAAACTCGACAAACCCGTCGACAAAACGCTCTTCGCCCGCAGGTCCGATCACCAAACGACCGCTCAAGGCGCGCTCCAACATCTCAGAGGGCAGATCCAGATATTCGGGACGGCTCAAAAGTTCGGAGGTCAACATCCGGCTGTCCGGCTCACCCAACCACCGACCTGCACGCCACACGGCCCGGATCAACCGGCCCATCAAAGCGCTTTCCTGTTCGGCCCAATCCGAGCGCACTGCCAAAACCTTTTCCGGCGCACAGGACCAGATCGCCGACCCCGGCAACAAAAGCTGCCCGACGCCATTTTCCACCGCTTGCGACCCCCACGGTTCACCGACACAAAAGGCGTCAATGTCGCCCGCCTCCATCGCATCCGCCATCAAAGGCGGCGGCACAGTGCGGATGTCGACCGATTGCGGCGCAGGCAGGCCCAGCGCCGAAAGCCAGTAATATAAGAGTTCAGCATGCATCGAAAACGGGAACGGCACACCAATCCGCAACCGCCCCTTGGCCGCCTTGATCAAAGCACTGCCCGCCTTATAGGCGTCGGTGAAGCCGAAATCATGACCCTGATCACGCAGACGCGCGGCCAAGGTATTCGAGACGCCAATGACATTGCCATTCACCGACAGCACAGAGACAGCCGACAGTTTCGCCCCTGCCCCACCCAGCCCCAGCGCTGTGGCCACTGGAATGGGCGACAACATATGCGCCGCCTCGACTTGGCCAAAAGACAACATATCACGCAGAGAGGCCCATGAGGGCGCGGGTTTGAGGGCAAGGTTGATGCCCTCTTCGGCGGCAAATCCCATTTCCTGCGCCACAATCAAGGGCGCTGCATCGACCAGCGGAATGAACCCGACCGAAACTGTCACCGCCCTCATGCCAAAAGCCCCGCCGCCGTCACCAAAGCCTGCGCCACATCGGCCACCCGGCGGCCTTGGTCCATCGCGGTTTTGCGCAAAAGCGCATAGGCTTCGTCTTCGCCGATGCCTTTCGCGCGCATCAACATGCCCTTGGCGCGGTCAATGACTTTGCGTTCTTCGAGGGCCTTTTTGGTTTCGGCCAATTCCGTGCGCATCCGCTGAAACATGCGAAAGCGGGCGATGGCGGCGTCCATGATCGGTTTGACCCGGTTCGCGTGCAACCCGTCAACGATATAAGCCGAGACCCCCGCTTCAATCGCGGCACCAGACAGGCCCTCATCCGAGCGATCCACAAACATCGCCACCGGGCGATCCAGAGGACCGGAGGCCAAGGTCAGCTCTTCCATCGTGTCACGAGACGGGTTTTCGATGTCGATCAGCACGATATCCGGGTTGCGTGCCTGAATTTGGCGCGCCAGCCCGGTGACTTCGGCGATGACGAAAATGTCGAAGTCGCCCGCTTGACGCAGGCTGTCCACGATCAGCTGCGCGCGGGTACGGTCGGTTTCGACGACGATGATGGATAGGGGGGCGCTCATGGCCTCAGATCGCGGCGATCTGCCCATAAAGTAAACGATTCCCGCGCGGCGCAGGCAACGCCCCCTGACAATATATCAAAAATTAAGCTTATGCGCCCATTTTTTAATCGACATGCAGCTTTGCATGGCACCACTCCAACAGCACCGAAAGATCGGGCGCAAGCGGTTCGGCGATCTCCCCGGCAAAGGCGTCAAAGCCATGGAGGTTTTTCTCATTGACCCCAAGGATCACCGGAACGCCACGATGCAGCGCCTCAGCGATCAGCGCGCGAAAGCCCCGGCCCGCCACTTCCTGTTTGCCGAATTTGTTGATCACAACCAGCTCCGCCCCCGCCTCCAAGGCCCGTTCAGCCTGAGCCACGGCCAATTCAAGCCCCTCTGCGTCCAAACGGCAGCCTTGCGACATCTCGCCCAAGGCCTGCGTGATCGACCGGCACTCGCCCGAGGGCAGCAGTTTCAATTCCATATGGCATTTGCGCGCGCCGGGACGTTCGCGGTTGAGTTGCACCGCGCCCGCAAGGTGGCGACCGTCGGAGATCAGCCGCTCGGCCAAGGCACATAACACCGCATCGGTCTCGCCGCGCCCCGCCATCATCACATATCCCAACATCGGCCGGTCCTTGATCTGTCTGGCCCTTGCAGTCCGCGAGCCTTGATTGGATGGTATCTGGACATACAGACGGAACGCCAGAGAGGAAAGCACACAGTGGCACCAACAATGACGCAGATCGCCGGGGTGATCCTTGCCGGGGGGCAAGCGACCCGAATGGGCGGGCAAGACAAGGGCATAATGCAACTCGCAGGGGTGCCTTTGATTGATCGGGTGATCGCGCGGCTGAAACCGCAATGCACCACGCTCGCGATCAGCGCCAATGGCGATCTGAGCCGCTTTGCCGATTTTGGCTATCCTGTGTTCTCCGATGGCACTGAGGACTCGCAGGGGCCTCTGGCGGGGGTTTTGGCCGGGTTGGACTGGGCCGCGCGCACGGGCTTTGAGGCGATTGTCACCGTGGCCACCGACACACCGTTTTTCCCCCCCGACCTTGTGGCGCGTCTGCACGCGGGCTCATCGCCCGAAGGCTTTGGCATGGCCGTGACCGAGGCGGAGGAGCGGCGGTTTTGGCATCCCACCTTCGCGCTTTGGCCGGTGGCATTGCGGCACGATCTTCGGGAGGCGTTGCGACACAATCAACGACGGATGAGGCAGTTTGCCGAGAGCAAAGACGTGGTGCCGGTGGTGTTTGAAAACTCTGAGGCGCAGGACGTGTTTTTCAACATCAATACGCCCGAAGACCTCGCCCGTGCCGAAGTGATGCTGGCGTCTTAAAGCGGGGTTTTGCCGCGACGGATCAGATAGCTCTGCACGCCATCCTCATCCGACATCGACACAAATTCATGCCCCGCCTCGGCGCAAAAATGCGGTACGTCGATCACCGCCGCCGGATCAGAGGCGCGCAGCCGCAACACGTCACCCGGTGCCATCGCCAAAAGCCGCTTGCGGGCTTTGAGCACGGGCAACGGGCACAACAGGTCAATGGCATCGAGGTCTTGATCAAAGGCTTGGCTGATGGCATGGGTCATAAGAGAGGCTTACTGATCGTTCGTGCCCCTGTCCAGACGTCTCAATGCATCGCTACTGCGCCACGGCCGCCGAAAGGTAAATCTCATCCAGCCGCGCCCGCAAATACTCCGCCGCGCGAATGGGCGCGTAATGCGGAGCACCTGTGCCGGGCAGCGGGGTGATCAAACTGTCGGGGTTTGGATCAAGATAAAAGGCCGCCAGACGGCGCGGCGCGGCGGGCGGTAAAATCCGATGCGGCGCGGAGCGATATTGATCATTGGACCACCGCATCAGGCAATCCCCGACCAACACCAACAAACTGTCCGGCACGTCCGGCACATCGACCCATTTGCCCGCCTTATCCTGAACCTGAATCCCGGCGGAACCATCGGTCAGCACCATTGTCAGCGCGCCGTAATCATGCTGCGCCGGACCACCTACGGCGTCTTCGGCGGCGATGTCCCACGGATTGGCCGGGTAATGTGACAGCCGCAACGTGGCCATCGGCTCGGTGAAATGTGGTTGGAAAAAATCGGCGTGCAGATCAAGATCACGTTCGACCGCGCGCATCAAAAGCCGACCAAGCGCCAACATTTCCTTATAATAATCCAGCACCACATCGCGAAACATATCAATTGCGGGCCACGCGTTTGGGGCGCGAAACGGCTCATGTGCCAGCACGCGCGGATCATTGGGTTGAAGGTCCAGGCCGATGCTAAAGCTCTCTTTGTACAGCGGCATGTCCGGGCGATCCGCCATGACTTCGACACCATATCCCGCCCAGCCGCGATTGGTGTTGGAATGGCGGATATCGAGGGGCGCTTTGTCCCGCGTTGGCAGGTCAAAAAACGTATCGGCCACCTCCCCCACATCCTTCAAAAGCCCGCGTGGGATACCGTGATGCGTGAGGAAAAAAAGGCCACTGTCGCGGCAGGCCTCCCCAGTTTTGCCGTAAACTCGCCCGCATCTTGCCCCGACGAAAATGCCCGGAAATCCAAGACTGAAAACATATCTCTCTCTTTCAAAATAAGGCCTGCATCCTCCTCCCCAGGACGATCTACAGGCGGATCGCTTCGGTTGAGATCAAGATAGGCTGCGGTGAGCCGGGCGAAGACCACAACCTATAGAGGAAATCAGCCGTCGAGGGCTTTTGGTCAATCCAAGGGCGTTTTTGGGGTCAGCGGGTCAAAATTCGGGCGGATGTGATCCGGGCCAGAGGGCCGCAACAGAGGCTGCGACCTAATGAGTCCCGCGCAAGACCAGATGCGTGTCGATATAGGCCACGTCGCTTGGCTTTTCGGGGTCGGCCAGACGTGCGGTGAGCAAGTCGACCACTTTATCGGCGTAAATGTCGATCGGATTGCACACCGTTGTCAGATTGATCCCCGGCCAGCGCGCCATGGAAATATCATCAAATCCGACGATGGACAGATCATTCGGAACGTCGATCCCACGCGCCCGTGCCGCGCCCAGCGCACCGATGGCAATGGCATCATTGGCACAGAGCAACGCATCGAGGCGGGCATGCGCAAACAGGTGCTCAGCCGCGGCAAACCCGCTCTCGACAGTGAAATCCCCGACCTCAATGGCGACAGGTGCCAACCCGACGGTGGCCAAAGCGCGCATCATGCCATCTTGGCGCGCGCTTGAAGAGCTATAGCCCGCAGGCCCGGCGATATAGCCAAACCGCGCACGACCACGGTCCAACAAAAGCTGGGCGGCGGCATGGCTGCCGTCGGCATTGCGACAGCACACATTGTCGATTTGCGGATGAGTGAGAATGCGCCCCGACGAGATCACCGGAATGTGCAGCTTGGCGCATTCTCTGGCGATGGCGGGGTCCATTGAGCCGGAGCGCAGGATCAGCGCATCCAACGGATAGCGCAGCACCTCGCCCATCGCCTCTTTGACCGACAAAAGCCCACCGCCATCAATCAGGATCGGCCATTTTTGAATCGCGTTCAGCGCGCCGACAAGGCGGGTGACCACTTCGGTGTCATAGGCGTTGCGCATGTCGCCAACGAAAATCGCAACCAGATGCGAGCGCCCGCCCTGAAGCCCCGCCGCCAAGGCATTTGGCCGGTAGCCCAGTTTGAGAGCGGCGTCGCGCACGCGCTCACGTTTTGCCTCGTCCAGATACGCGCCTTCGGTAAAAGCACGCGAGACCGCAGAACGCGACACGCCCGCCGCCTCGGCCACGTCTTGGGCTGTCACACGGCGGTGACGCTTGGGTGATATGCGCTTGTCCTGTTCCACGCGCTTTGTCTCGGGCTTTGGGTCATATTTTGTCAAGAATGATAAAAATCTTTCACATTCCCATTACATCCGCCGGGTATCTGAACACGTGTGCACAGGACGTGCAGGCCCTGATGGGCATTCGTGATGAACATCAGGGGCCTGAACGTGTCTTGCGCGTTTCTCCCGTGAGGGAGGACGGACCTTTTCTGCGCGGGCACCCGACAGGGTGCGGTGCGTTTCAAACAGACACCGGAGATGTGACATGAACATCAAGACAACGTCGAAATTCCTGGGGGCCGCAACCGCGTTCACCCTTTTGGGCTCTGCCGCTTTTGCCGAAACCGACATCACGTGGTGGCACGCGATGGGTGGCGATCTTGGCGAAACCGTCAATGAAATTGCGGCTGGCTTTAACGCCTCGCAAGATGAGTACAAAATCACCCCCGTGTTCAAAGGCTCTTACGAAGAGACCCTGACCTCGGGCATCGCCGCGTTCCGCGCAGGCGAACAGCCGAACATCCTTCAGGTGTTTGATGCCGGGTCCGCCACCGTGATCGGAGCCAAAGGCGCGACTGTTCCGGTTCAAGACCTGTTGTCTGACAATGGTGTGGACTTCAACATCGAAGACTACATCTCTGGTGTGCGTTACTTCTACGCTGATAATGCCGGCAAAATGATCGGCATGCCGTTCAACTCCTCCTCGCCGATCATGTATTTCAACGAACAAGCGCTCGAAGCGGCTGGCGTTGACGCCCCCGTAACCTATGAAGAGTTCGAAACTGTCACCGCCCCCGCGCTGAAAGCCGCGGGTTATGTGCCGCTCGTGCAATCGCACCTGCCTTGGGAATTTGCCGAGAACTTCTTTAGCCGTCACAACCTGCCGTTTGCCACGAATGACAACGGTTACGATGGCGCCGAAGGCACGAAAATCCTCGTCAACACCGACGAATTCAAAATGCATTGGACTCATGTCAAGCAGTGGCTCGACGATGGCTATTTTGGCTTTTACGGCACCGGCTGGAACGACAACCAAGCGCAGTTCGAACAGGGCAAAGTTGGCCTTTGGATCGGCTCTTCTGGCTCCTTCGGTGGTCTGATGAAAAAAGACCTGCCGTTTGACTTCTCCGCCACCAACCTGCCGTTCTGGTCCTCCATCACCGAAGAGGGTTACCAGACCTTCATCGGCGGCGCATCGCTTTTTGCCATGTCCGGCAAATCGGCAGAGGAAAACAAAGCCACGGCTGAGTTCTTCCGGTATCTGACCTCGCCTGAAGTTCAATACATGTGGCACCGTGAAACCGGCTATGTGCCGATCACCAACGCCGCGTATGAAATGGCGAAAGAAGACGGCCATTATGACCGTTTCCCGGCTGCTGAAACTGGCATCAAACAATTGATGCTGACCTCCGGTGAAAACACCAAAGGCTACCGCATGGGCTTCTACGTTCAGATCCGTGACGTTGAGAACCGCGAATTCAGCCGCATCTTGTCGGGTGAGACCACGGTCGATGACGCTCTGGCGACGATCGAAAAAGAAGGCAACGAACTTCTGGCCCGTTTCGCAAAAACCCAAGGCTAAGCCGATCCTTTGGCACCACACTGACGGCCGCACCCGCTGCGGCCGTCAGGCTTTCTCATAGAGGCCCTCCCCCATGAAACGCGCTGGTTTCTCCACCAAATGGTTGCCGATCCTGTTGCTTTTGCCGCAATTGTTGATCATCGCGATCTTTTTCTATTGGCCGGCGTTGCACGCCGTGACCTCTTCGTTCTACCTGCAAGACCCGTTTGGCTTTGGTCAGACCTTTGTGGGGCTTGAGAATTACACCCACCTCGCCAGTTCCGTCGAATACCTCAAAGTGGCAAAATTCACTGTCCTCTTCACGGTGTTGGTGACGTTTTTCTCGCTCGCTTTGGCGCTGTTGTTTGCGGTCAAGGCCGACAAGGTTCTGCGCGGCGCCAAGACCTATCGCACGTTGTTGATGTGGGTCTATGCGGTCGCCCCGCCTGTGGCCGGGTTCATCGGACTTTTGATGTTCAACCAAACCTGGGGGCCGCTCTCAGATTTGTTCAAATTCTTTGGCTGGGACTTCACACTTGGCGTCACCTATTTCGACACCGCCTTTGCCATGGTCGTGGTCTCTGTGTGGAAACAAGTCCCGGTCAATTTCATCTTTTTCCTCTCCGGCCTGCAATCCATCCCACGCTCCGTGCGCGAGGCCGCGCTTTTGGACAACCGCTCTGGCACGCGTCGATTTTGGGACATCACCTTTCCTCTGCTCGCGCCCACCGGATTTTTCCTACTGATCACCAACATCACCTATTCGCTGTTCGACACGTTCGGCGTGATCGACACGCTCAACAAAGGGGAGCCGGGCAACAACCCGATGACGCTGGTGTACAAAGTTTTTGTCGATGGTTTCCGTGGCAATGATCTTGGCGGCTCCTCGGCGCAATCCGTGATCCTGATGATCCTCGTCCTTGCCCTCACCGTCTTTCAGTTCCGTCTGATTGAGCGGCGCATTCATTACACTTGAGGACCTGACATGACTGACATTTCCGCCCCTTCCCCTCATCCGGCCCACGCCATTGCGCAGACGCGCAAGCGCACTTGGTTCAAACTTGAGACCGTGGTTGACCACGCGATCTTGATCTTTGGCTCGCTCTTGATGCTCGCACCGCTGTTGATCATGTTGCAAACGGTGACGACGCCGGACCTTGAGACGATGAAACTTGGGCCCACGTTCACCATCGGCACCGAGCTTGATGACAACTTTCGCAAAGCGATGTTCGAGGCCTCTGGCTTTTCCGGTCAAAACACCGGGATGAACATGCTGAAAAACTCGATGATCCTCGGTCTTGGCTTTGCCTTGGGCAAGATCGTGATCGGCATGATGGCCGCCTATGCGATCGTCTATTTCCGCCTGCGCTTTGCCACGCTGGCGTTTTGGTTGATCTTCACCACGCTTTTGTTGCCCTTGGAGGTCCGCATCCTGCCGTCCTACGAGATCGTGCAACAGCTCGGCATGATGAACACCTACCAAGGCCTGATCATCCCGCTGATTGCCTCCGCCACGGCCACGTTTTTCTTTCGCCAGTTCTTTCGCTCCGTGCCCGAAGAGTTGATCGAAGCGGCGCGAATTGATGGCGCGGGACCGATCAAATTCTTCATCGACATCCTTGTGCCGCTGTCGCAAACCATGATCGCGGCGATGTTCATCATCATGTTTGTCTACGGCTGGAACCAATATCTGTGGCCCACCATGATCACCACGGATGAGAACATGTACACCCTCGTGCGCGGCATCAAACAGATCGTGCAGACGCTCGAAGGCAATAACATCCCCGAATATGGCCGGGCCAATATGTTGGCACTGATCGCCATTTTACCGCCCGTGCTCGTCGTCATTTTCTTCCAGAGCTGGTTCGTCAAGGGCCTCACGGAATCCGATAAATAAGGACTACAACAATGGCTCAGGTTAGCTTGGACTCTGTCCGCAAAATCTACCCAAACGGCGCAGAGGCCGTGACCCCTTCCTCCTTCCATATTGAAGATGGCGAATTCGTTGTCCTCGTTGGCCCGTCGGGCTGTGGCAAATCCACATTGTTGCGGATGATCGCCGGGCTTGAGGACATCACCGAAGGGACGCTTTCTATCGGGGAGCGCATCGTCAACGACGTCGATCCGGCCGACCGCGACATCGCCATGGTGTTTCAAAACTATGCGCTTTACCCGCATATGAGCGTGCGCAAAAACATCGCCTATGGCCTGAAAAACCGCAAAACGCCGAAAGACGTGATTGACGCAAAAGTGGCCGAAGCCGCCGCGATGCTCAACCTCAATGACTACCTTGATCGCAAACCCAGCCAACTGTCGGGGGGGCAACGTCAACGTGTCGCCATGGGCCGCGCCATCGTGCGCGATCCGGCGCTGTTCCTGTTTGACGAACCGCTGTCCAATCTTGACGCGAAGCTGCGCAATCAGATGCGGATCGAAATCAAGGCCCTGCAACGTCGCCTTGGCGTCACCTCCGTCTATGTCACCCATGATCAAGTCGAAGCCATGACCATGGCCGACCGCATCATCGTGTTGAACAACGGCATGATCGAACAGATCGGCACGCCGTCCGAGATTTATCATAACCCGGCCTCGACCTTTGTCGCCTCTTTCATGGGCGCACCGCCGATGAACCTCGTGGCGGGCGAATTGTCAGAGGGCATCCTGTCTTTTGCCGGGCTTGACGTGCCGATGGCGGTGGATCATCGCGGCCCGGTCACGCTTGGCCTGCGGCCTGAGGATTTGTTCATCGACGCCAAAGGTCCGATTGCGATGGAGGTCGATCTGGTCGAAGAATTGGGCGCGCATCGCTTGCTACATGGGCGCGTCGACGGGCAACAGCTGACCGTGCATCTGGCCAAAGAGATCGCCGCCAAATCCGGCCCGCTGCGTCTGTCTTGCGATCCCTCGCATCTGTGCCTGTTTCACCCGGACACAGGCAAGCGGATGGATGTTCCTCACAAAGGGGCATCTCAGGCACGATCCAATAAAACGGTGGAGAGTGAGGCGTGATCTCTCTTCTGGATCGCCTCCCGCCCGTCACATCTGAGCAACGCGATGCGCTTTTGGCCGCGCCGCGCACGGCCGAGGCGCACCGCGCGCTGATGGCCGATGTCATGGCGATGAACGCGGTGCAATTGGGCGGTCAAACGGACCGTACCACCCTGCCCGCCAAGATCACGGTTGCGGCATGGAATGTCGAACGTTGCCTGTTCCCCGCCGACACTGCCGCGCATCTGGGGGTGCTCGCCCCCGATGTCGTCCTGCTCTCCGAGGTCGATCACGGCATGGCCCGCACCGGGCAGCGCCACACCACGGCGGAAATGGCCGAAGCGCTTGGCATGGCCTACGCTTTTGGTGTCGAGTTTCACGAATTGGATTTGGGCGGCGCGACCGAGCGGGCCTATTGCACCGATGATTTCAACGCACTCGGTTGGCATGGCAATGCGATCCTGTCCTCTGTGCCGTTTGAGGCGGTGACGTTGATCCGGCTCGATGATCACGGCCATTGGTTCAGCACCGACAGTGGGGCCGACCCGGATCAGCCGCGCCTTGGCGGGCGGATGGCACTGGCCGCGATTGTCCCGACCGAGCGGGGGCCGATTTGCGTGGTCTCGACCCATTTGGAAAGCAACGCGGGCCCTGCGCACCGGCACGCACAATTTGAGATTTTGCTCAACGCGGTGGATGGCTTTGCGCCCAATATACCTGTGCTCATCGGCGGCGATCTCAACACCGGCAATCACATGCCGCCTGAGTTTGATTGGCGCAAAGAGACGCTGTTCGCGCTGGGGCGCGATCATGGCTATAACTGGGACTTCACCGCCGAGGGCATGACCACCCGCCCCTCCCTGATCACGCCGCACCCCGAGCGGGTGATGAAGCTCGATTGGTTGGCGGGTCGAGACCTGATGGCGCAGGACAAGGGGATTCTGAGTTCTCTCGACGCCACGGGTCGGCCTCTGGCGGATCATGACTGTGCCTGGTGCCGTATCGCCATTTAGCCTGGTTTTTATGCGATTTAAGAACAATTAAGGCGGGGCGGCACGCGTCTTTCCGTCTTAATTATGCCGTAAAAACAGGCACCAGAGCTGCCGCGTTCCATTCAGCAGGATGAAACTGTCGAAGATTTTTCTCCGAAATCGCTATTTTTGCAAATCCACCGCTGCGCCACACTTACAAAACGCAAATTAATAGATTCATTTTGCTATTTTATATCAATTACTAGAAATCTATTGCTCAACAGGCGCAACAGGTGTCACTTTTTCCTCAAATCACTGCTACGCCCCGCATCAGCGTCGGCCCCAGTGAACCGTGAAGATCATGCGAGGAACTTTTGACGATGGCCCACCCTGCGGCAACTCCGACACATCCGGCGACACAGGTCGCCTTTGACCGCGATGCCAAAGAGGATTTGATCATTCAAATCCGCGACAGTGTCATCGGCGAAGGTCAATCCATCCCCGGCCCCTATGGTCCGCGCCCCTTGGTCTATGCCGATTTCATCGCCTCCGGGCGGTCGCTTGAGATGATTGAAACAGCCATCTCAGACATCGCTCTGCCGGTTTACGGCAACACCCACACCGAGACCTCCTACACCGGGCGCGAAACCACGGCCCTGCGCGAAGAGGCCCGCGGCATCATCGCCGAGGCGCTTGGCGCGACCCAGGATCACGTGGTGATTTTCACCGGCAATGGCGCGACTGCGGCGGTGGATCGGTTGGTACGCGGGATGGATCTTGAGGCCAAGGTCCGCGCGGGCGAGGCTCCGGTGGTCTTTGTCGGCCCCTATGAGCACCACTCAAACGATCTGCCGTGGCGCGAAACCGGCGCAGTGATGGAGCGGATCCGCCTTGATGCTTTGGGCCAAATTGACCTCATCCATCTGGCCGAACGCCTGAAAGCCCACCCAGAAGACACGCTCAAAATCGGCGCCTTTTCCGCCGCCTCCAATGTCACCGGCGTGCGCTCCGATCTCAAAGCCATCGCGACCTTGCTCCACCAACATGGCGCGCGTTTCGTTTGTGATTTCGCCGCTGCGGCCCCCTATGTCGAGATGTCTTTGACCCTTGACGCCACGGACCCGGATGCGCGGATCGACGCGATTTTCTATTCCTCACATAAATTCATCGGCGGCCCCGGCGCGTCCGGCGTGTTGGTGGCAGAGAAGGCGCTGTTCACCTCCGATCGACCCGGTGTCACCGGCGGTGGCACGGTGAGCTATGTCACCTCGGATCACCACACCTATGTGCGCGACATCGAACGGCGCGAAGAGGCGGGCACGCCCGGCATTGTCGGCGACATCCGCGCAGGCGCTGTCATGGCGTTGAAAGAAGCGGTGGGGTCGGCAGAGATCGAACGGCGTGAACGCGCGATGATGAGCGAAGCGTTTGTCCGCCTCTCCGCCGCTCCCGGTCTGAGCCTTCTTGGGCCGTTGGATGCGGATCGGCTTGGGGTGTTGTCCTTCAATATCTCCTGCGAAGGGCGTATGTTGCACTACGGTTATGTTGTCGCTCTGCTCAACGATCTGTTTGGCATTCAGGCACGGGGGGCTGCTCTTGTGCTGGCCCTTATGGTCACGAATTGCTGCATATCCCGCAAGAGACCGCCACCGCCTATGAGGCCGCGATTTCGCAAGGCAAAAGCCTGATGCGGCCCGGCTGGGTGCGACTGGGGTTCAACTACTTCTTTGACGCCAAGACGGTTGACTACATCATATCTTCGATTTTGTTTATATGTAACAATGGATTGCGCTTCCTTTCGGACTATGATGTGGATGTGGCGCACGGGCTGTGGCGGCACAAAAACGGCGCACCCGACGCCCCTGCCACACTCAAAGAGTTCTGGAGGATCGAACGCCAAGCCAAACAGAAAACCTTTGCGCATCGGGATATGTTTCTCACGGTTGCCGACGAGCTTGCCGCTGTGCGGGCGCGTCCCGCATTGAAACACAGCCCCCTCTTTGAGCCGAATTGCGAAGCTCTGCGCGGGTTTTGGATGCCACAGGATGTGATGCCTCACCCGCCCGTTTGACCGCCAAAGACGCCCGTGTGGCGCGCCGATATAAATTTACAACAGGAGACCGACATGACCGACGCCCCCGAAATCACCCTGGAACAACTGTCCGGCGCTTACGCGATGCGCGCGAAATTCTACATGCATATGTTTGATGTGCTGCGCGACGCGTACGGGGCTGAAAAGACCATCGAATTGATGGGCGAAGCCACCTACCGCCTTGGCGCCGAAATGGGGCAAAAGCTCAAATCGCATGGTCCGGCCAATATCGAAGCGCTGACCGAGCAGTTTCTGGCTGGCATCCCCTGCCGCGACCACCTGTTTGCGCCTGAGCTGCGCAAATGCGATGCGGAAGGCATGGAGATTCAGTTTCACCGCTGCCCCCTCAAGGACAACTGGGAAGCCGCCGGGCGCGAGGGCGAAGAGCTTGAAATGCTCTGCCGTGCGGCGGGCGCGATTGACGCAGGCATGTTTGGCGCGGCAGGGTTCACATTTAAGGGCGAAACCTGGAAGCCGGGCAAAACCGGCTGTTGCCGCCTGATCGTAGAACCCGGCCCTGTCGCGGCAGAGTAAGCCAACTCAGTTTACCCCCTCAGACCCGGATCAACCGGGCTCTACCACACTCAAACACCACCTTCGACCAACAGAGGAACTCACCATGAAACTCACCCGCAGAACGGCTCTTTTGCTTGCTGCTGCCACCGCGTTGACCCCGGTCGCAGCCTTTGCCCAAGACAGTGTTAAACTTGGCTACCAACTGCCACTCACCGGCAACACCGCCCAATACGGCCAGGATTTCAAAGATGCGGCAGAGATCGCATTGACCAAATTCAACGCCTCGGGCGCATTGCCTGTTCCGGTCGAAATCATCTACGAAGACTCGCGCTCGGATGCCAAAGAAGGCGTGACCATCGCGCGCAAATTTGTCGATGATGACGAGATCGTCGGCGTTTTGGGCGATTTCACCTCGACCGTCTCCATGGCCGCCGCTCAGGTCTATAAAAAGGCCGGAATGGTGCAATTGTCGCAAACCGCGTCGCACCCGGATTTTGCCAAAATCTCCAAATGGCAGTTCCGCAACATCACCACCCAAGACCAAGAAGGCGCCGTGAACGCCCAGTGGATGATGGACAAAGGCATCAAAAAAGTCGCGGTGATCGCCGAGCAGACCGATTGGGGTCAATCCGTGGTCAAAGGCTTTGTCGAGCCGTTTGAAGCCGCCGGTGGCGAAGTGGTTTACACCGAATTCTTCAACCGCGGTCTGGCCGATTTCCGCTCCATCATCACCAAGCTCGAAGATCAAGCGCCTGATGCGGTCTACACCGGGTTCTTCTATGAAGATGGCGCGCAGTTCCTCAAACAAATGGCACAGCTTGACGCCGAAATCCCGGTCTATTCGACCTCGGCGGCCTACAATGACCAGCTGATCGAATTGGCTGGCGACGCTGCCGAAGGGCTATTGTTGACTGCGACCTTCTTGCCGACGCGAATGGATGCGAATGTTCAGGACTTCGTCACCGAATGGGACAAAACCCATGATCACGCCCCGGGTCAGTTCCCGGCACAGGCCTATGACGCGGTGAACATCATGTTGGCCGCCGTGGTCAAAGCCTACCCGGACCTCACCCGCGACAGCCTGCGTGACGCTGTGGCCGAAACAAGTGATTTCCCGGGCGTCACTGGCAACACCTCATTCGATGAAAACGGCGAACCGCTGAAGGAGCTGACCAAGGCTTCTGTGGTGGACGGCGTGTTTGTCGAAGTCGAATAATCCCTTCTCCCCGTCCGCGCGGCCTACGGGCTGACCGGGCGGGGACCATACCAAAAAGGGGGACGACGTGCTCGATCCTTATATCCTGCAACAATTGGCCATCGGTCTGTCCTTGGGCATGATCTACGCGCTCATGGCCATTGGATTTACGCTGATCTTTGGCGTTTTGAATGTGGTCAACTTCGCCCATGGCGAAGTCTACACCATTGGCGCTTTCGCCGGGCTTATGGCAATTTCGGCCTTTGGGCCGCCGCTTTTGGTGGTGCTCTTTATCGCGCTCGCCGCCGGTGCTTTGGCCGGGTTTGGCCTTGAACGTTTGGCGTTTCGCCCGTTCCGCCGTTTCTCGGATGAGGCCTCGTTGAAATCACGCGCCATGCGGGAGGCCACGCTGATGTCTTCGCTCGCCATGTCGATCATCGCCCGCGAAGCGATGGAGATGATCTTTGGCTCGCAATTCCAAACCGTTGATCTGGCCTATCTGATCAACAAACCGATCCACATCGGCCCGATCACCATCGTCAACGGCGACCTGATCATCCTGGGCGTCACCTTGTTGATGCTCGGCGGCTTGCAATGGTTGCTGAAGAAAAGCCCCATCGGCCTGTCGATCCGCGCCGTATCCAACAACGCGCTGGGGGCAAAATATTGCGGCATCAACACCGACCGCACCATCATCATCACCTTTGTCATCGGCTCCGCCATGGGTGCGCTCGCGGGCATTTTGGTGGGCCTGTATTACGGCGCAATCTTCCCCTCAATGGGCTTTACGCCAGGGATCAAGGCCTTTGTCGCCATGGTCATGGGCGGGTTGTCCTCCGTGCCGGGTGCGGTGATCTCTGCGATCATTTTGGGCTTGTCCGAGAGCCTTTCGACAAGCTTCATGCCCTCCGTTTGGTCTGACATGGTGGCCTATGCCTTCCTGCTTCTGACCCTGATCTTTTTCCCGCAAGGCCTTTTTGGCGCAAGGAGGGAACGTGTCTAAATCGCTCCTCATCAAACTCGGCCTGCTCGTTTTGGCCTTTGCCCTGATCCCGGCGCTGCTCGTCGGTTTTGACAAAGGCTACTACTATCAGATCGCCACCATCGCCGCGATTTTCATGTTGCTCGCGGCCTCGCTTCACCTCGTCACCGGGGTGGCTGGATTGCTGCACTTGGGTCACGCCGCACTGTACGGTGTGGGCGCCTATGTGGCAGCGATTTTGGGGGCCAATCATGGCATTGGCTTCACCCTTGGCCTGCCGCTTGCGGGCCTTTCTGCGGCCGCCATCGCGTTTTTGGTCGCCCTGCCCACGATGCGCCTGATGTCGATCTATTTCGCCGTCGCCACACTGGGCATTGGTCAGATGCTTTATCTGGTGTTCCTCAACTGGGTGGGTCTGACCAACGGGCCGAATGGTGTGATGTTGTTCTCTGGCATCAACCTGTTTGGTCTCGAGATCGACAGTGATCTGGGCATTTACTATGTCGTCGCGGGGGTGGTTGCGATCTCTATCCTTGTGCTCAATCGTCTCAGCCATTCCTATTACGGCAATGCGTTGCGTTCCTTGCGCGAAGACGATCAATGCGCCTCGGCCATGGGCATCAATGTCACCGTGATGAAAATCCAAGCCTTTGTGATCTCTGCCTTTTTTGCTGGCATCGCGGGTGCGCTCTGGGCCTACACCACGGGTTATATCTCGCCCAATGACTTCCACTTTTCGCAATCCATCCTGATCTTGACCATGGTTGTCGTTGGCGGTTTGGGCAGTCTTCCGGGGGTTTTGATCGGCGCGTTATTGTTGATCCTTCTGCCTGAAGCGCTACGCTCGGTCGGGGATATTCGCAACATCATCGTCGGTGTGCTGATGTTCTCCGCCATCCTGTTTTTGCCCAAAGGTCTGTTTGGCGAAGTCTCCGCCCTCAACTTTGCCCGCCGTGTCCTTGGCCAAGGCTGGGCCGCCAAAAAAGGCGAGAAAGGCATCGGTTGGAAATGACCCCCATTCTTGAACTGGATCATTTGACCCGCGCCTTTGGCGGTCTCAAAGCAGTCGATGATGTCACCACACAGGTCAACCAAGGCGAATTGTTTGGCCTGATCGGACCGAATGGCGCGGGGAAAACCACGCTGTTCAACCTGATCTCCGGCTTTACGCCGCCCTCCTCAGGCGAGGTGCGGTTCAAAGGCGAGGTCATCACCGGATTGTCGGCGCATAAAATCGCCCACAAAGGCATGTCGCGGACCTTTCAAAACCTGCGCGTGTTTCCCAACATGACCGTGTTCGACAACATCTCCGTCGGCGCGCTTGGGATGATTGGCGTTGGGCCGTTCTCTTCGCTCTTTGGTGGCAAAGCGCGGGCAAAAGAGATCTCTGAGCGCAGCTATGAGATGTTGGAACGGGTGGGCCTGGCCGATCACGCCGACGACCTCGCCGCCAACCTCAGCTACGGCAAGCGCAAATACCTCGAGATCGCGCGCGCCTTGGCGATGAAACCGGACCTGTTGATCTTGGACGAACCGGCCGCAGGCATGAACGATTCCGAGACCACGGAACTGGCACAATTCATCACCGGGCTGAACAAAGAGGGGCTGACCATCATGTTGGTCGAACACGACATGGGGCTGGTCATGGGCATTTGCGAACGGCTTGTGGTGCTCGCCTCAGGTCAGAAAATCGCCGATGACGTGCCTGCCGTGGTCCGCCAAGACCCCGGCGTGTTAGAGGCCTACCTTGGGGGAGATGAGGAATGAGCACCATTCTTGAGATCAAAAACCTGTCGCTCAAAATCGGCATTCAGGACATTTTGCACGACATTTCGGTCAATGTGCCGGAGCAAGGCATCGTGTCTGTGCTGGGCGCAAACGGGGTGGGCAAAACCTCCCTGATGCGCTGTATCTCCGGGATTTATCATGCCACGGGCGGGGAAATCCTTTTGGACGGTGAAGACATTTCCAAGCTCAAAAGCCATGAAATTGTGGATCGCGGCATCATGCAGGCCCCGGAAGGCCGTCAGATTTTTTCCAACATGACCGTGTTGGAAAACCTCGTGATCGGGGCTGGACCACTGGGGCGGCAGGAGTTGGACCATGTCCTGGCCCTGTTCCCGCGTCTCGAAGAGCGGCTGAAACAACAGGCCGGGTCGATGTCGGGTGGCGAACAGCAAATGCTCTGCATCGGCCGGGCATTGATGCGCAAACCCAAAGTGTTGCTCTTGGACGAACCCTCGCTGGGCCTCGCTCCGCGTTTGGTGGGGTTCATCTGCGAGCTGGTGTCAAAAATCCGCGCTGAGGGCTATGCCGTGCTGTTGGTCGAGCAAAACGTCAAAGCCGCGTTGCGGATTTCGGACACGGCCTCGGTGATCGAACACGGCAAGATCGTGATCGAAGGCGACGCCTCGGCTTTGGCCAATGATCCGCGTGTGGCGGAGGCCTATTTGGGCGGCCACGTCCATGAGACCGCTTAAACATCCGACATATCGGCAGGGGCATCCTTTGCCCCTGCCCCAACCGTCCAGATCACAGGTATTTGGTCGGAACGGCGGTGGTGAATTTCAACTCCTCCATCGAGATCGACGAGTTCACCGTCGAAAATTCCACCTCTTCGATCATCCGCTGATAGACCACGTCATAGGTGGCAATATCGGGCACCACGACCTTCATAATGTAATCCGTCGCCCCGGTCAGACGATAGGCCTCGACCACTTCCGGGATGTCTTCGATCAGCGCGCGAAATTGCGTGAACCATTCCATCGCATGACGCGGAGCGGTCACGCCGATGAAAATCGTCATCGGCACATTGGCCAGTTTTTGATCAACCAAAGCGACGCGACCCCGGATCAACCCCGCCGCTTCCATGCGTTTGATGCGCCGCCAAATCGGCGTCGGGCTCAGCCCCACCCGATCTGCCACCTCAGCAATCGGCAGATCGCTGTCCACCTGCAAAATGTCGAGAATGCGTTGATCAATCTCATCAAAACTTGTGTCGCTCATGTCGCCTCGCTGCTTTTGCCTCTGAGTACAGACCCATGTTTCCGTAAACCATAGAAATCTATTCGCCAAAACGTCCATTCTGTAGAATTTACCCATCACACCACCGAAAGACCCGAAATGCAAAGCCCCGTTTCCTTCCCGCCCTCGCTTTGGGCCGACACCGCCCCCAAACGTCCGCCCAATGCGCCCCTGACGGGACCAATCGAAACCGACACGGTCGTGATCGGCGGCGGCTTTTCCGGCTTGTCTGCCGCGCTGCACCTGGCCAAGGCCGGGCGCGATGTTGTGGTGCTCGAAGGTCAGGCTGTGGGCTGGGGCGCATCTGGGCGCAACAACGGCCAGGTGATCCCGACGCTGACCGCCGCCGAACCCGATATGTGGGTGGCACGCTTTGGCGAGACCGGGCGCAAATTTGCCGAACTCATCGGCGCATCGGCGGGGATGTTGTTTGACAAAATCCGCGCGGAAAGCATCAGCGCCGAGGCCGAGCAAACCGGCTGGTTCCAACCGGCGCACTCCCCCGGACGCACCAAGCTGAGCCAAAAACGGGTGGAGGCTTGGACGCGGTTTGGGCTTGAGGTCGAATACCTTGACCACGCTGCCACCAGCGCATTGATGGGCACGGATCATTGGTATGGCGGGATGCTGGCGCCTTCGGGCGGGCATATCAACCCGTTGGCTTTGGCGCGCGGATTGGCCGGAGCGGTTGAGCGCCATGGTGGTAAAATTTTTGAACAAACCCGCGTGGAGAGCTACGCTCATACCGGGTCGGAGTGGGTCGTCAAAACCACCCAAGGCACAGTCAAAAGCACGGTCAAAGCCCGCGCTCTGATCCTTGCCACCAATGCTTACACCGGCGCATTGACCCCGGGCCTTGCGCGGCGATTGGCCCGCTCCATCGTCCCGGTGCATTCGTGGCAAATGTCCACCGAACCGCTCTCCGACAATTTGCGCGCCACGCTTTTGCCGGGGCGTCAGGCGGTGTCTGACACGCGTGGCGATTTGCGATTTTTCCGCTATGATGCCCGAAATCGGTTGATCACCGGCGGGGCAATCCTTGGCGGCGGCGACGTTCAGGCCCGGATCGCGCAAAAGGTTGCGGCCAATCTGGCCGACAGTTTCCCGCAACTTTCGCCGCCGAAAATGACCCATGTCTGGTCCGGTTATCTGTCGATGAATTGGGACCGCTTTCCACGGGTGCACAAACTGGGTCCGAATGGGTGGACGTGGATTGGGTGCAACGGGCGCGGTGTGGCGCTTGGCAATGCATTGGGGCGCGAAATTGCCCGCGCTGTGGATGGCGAGGATGAGCGCGGGCTGGCCCTGCCCGTCACCGAACCGCATCCTCTGCCGTTTCATGCCATTGGTCGCCGGGTTGCGCCGCTTTATCTGACATGGTTGCAACGCAAAGACCGTCAGGAGCCAAAACTATGAGCAAAGGTGACGCTATGAAAGACCTCCCCATCCTCGACCGCCGCCGCATTGAGGCGATGATCCTCAAACATGTGCTCGACGTGATCACCGAACGCGCGGGCCGCGCCGAAGCGGAAGCCGTGATTGGCGAAACCTGTTCGCGTTCGGCGATTGAACAGGGCAAAGCCTTGGCCGAAGATCTGGGCCATGCGCCGAACCTGTCGGATTTTGCCGATATTTTGCCAAACTGGACCAAAGAAGACGCGCTTGAGATGGATGTCCTGGTGACCGAGCCGGACCAGATGGCCTTTAACGTCACGCGCTGTCGCTATGCGGAAATGTATCAGGAGATGGGCGTGGGCGACATCGGGCATCTGTTGTCCTGCAATCGCGATGGCGATTTTTGCGTCGGCTACAATCCAGAGATCGAATTGACACGGACACAGACGATCATGAAAGGCGCGAGCCATTGTGATTTTCGATATAAAATGACGAAAGGATAAAACATGGCGATTGAAAATTGGGTGGCGCGTGAGATTGAGGATTTGATCGCATTTCGCCATGATCTGCATGAGAACCCCGAGCTTTTGTATGAGGTTCATCGCACCGCCGCAAAGGTTGCCGAGGCCCTGCGTGCGGCCGGCGTGGATGAGGTGGTCGAGGGTCTGGGTCAGACCGGCGTGGTCGGTGTGATCCACGGCAAAACCAACATCTCCGGGCGGATGATCGGTCTGCGCGCCGATATGGATGCGCTGCCGATTTTGGAGGACACCGGGCTGGCCTATGCCTCGAAAGTGCCGGGGAAAATGCACGCCTGCGGTCATGATGGCCATTCAACCATGTTGCTGGGCGCGGCGAAACATTTGGCCGAGACACGGGCATTTGATGGCACGGTGATCGTGATTTTCCAACCCGCCGAAGAGGGCGGCGCGGGCGCGCAGGCGATGATCGAGGACGGGTTGTTTGACCGCTGGCCCTGCGATGAGGTCTACGGCATGCACAATATGCCGGGGTTGGATGTGGGAAAATTCACCACCGCTCCGGGGCCAAATATGGCCGCCGTGGACATCCTGACCATCACCATCACCGGCAAAGGCGGGCACGCCGCCGAGCCGCACACCGGCATTGATCCGTTTCCCGCACTCGCCGGGATCATTCAGGCGGTTCACGGCATGAGCGCGCGCTCGGTCGATCCGTTTGACGCCCATGTCGTGTCGCTCTGTGCGATTGAGGGGGCCATGCGCATAACGTCATTCCGCAAGAGATCACCATCAAAGGCACGGTGCGCACGATGAATGAGACGCTGCGTGATCATGTCGAACAGCGCATGCACGAGATCGTGTCCAATATCGCCGCCGGGCATGGCTGTGTCGGCACACTGGACTATAAACGCAGCTATCCGGTCTTGGTGAATCATGCGCAAGAGACCGAGTTTGCCGCCGAAGCCGCCCGCGCGGTGGCTGGTGCGGAGAATGTGTCACTTGATATGACGCCCACATTGGGGGGCGAAGATTTCGCCTTTATGCTCAACAAAGTGCCGGGCTGTATGATCAATATCGGCAACGGACCCTCGGCCAACCTGCATCACCCGGCCTATAATTTTAACGACGATGTGATTGGCTGGGGCAGCTCTTATTGGGTCACTTTGGTGCGGCAACGTCTGTCCGCCTAACCGCAACGTGCGGCGGCTCTGACGGGTCGCCGCGCTTAACTACGCCCGGCGAGTTGCGACATTTGCGGTGACAGGAACGCATCCATAAAATAGTCGTAAAATACCCGCACAGGCTCGCTCATGTCCTGCGTGCGACGCCACGCCAAACCCACATCCATCGACGGGATTTCGCGGTCGGTGGCGACCGTGCCGATCCGACGTCCCTCCAAAGACCATGGCCGATAGACCATATCCGAAAGAATGGTGATGCCCTGACCGTTGGCCACCATAGAACGCACCGCCTCGGTCGATGAGGTGCGCAGTTTGATGTTGGGTGTCAGCCCGGTCGGCCCCCAATATTTCATCGAGGTGTTGGCCGCCTCATCGACGGTCAACATGATGTAATCCTCTTTCGCGATGTCTTCGAATGTGGCGCGGCCCTGTTGGTGCAACGGATGGTTTTGCGGCACCCAAAGACGGCGATGCGAGCGCAGCAGGGTTTCGGTCTCAAGTTCAGGATTGGCGGTGTTCGAGGTCAGCAAAACCGCCATGTCAAAGCGATTGGTCATCAACCCCTCTTCGATGCTCTCCCGGTTCAGCTCACTGATGCGAATGTCGAGTTTCGGAAACCGGTGGGTCAGACGGTCCAGATGAAACGGCAGGAAATACCCGATCACCGTATAGGTCGCGGCAATGTTGATGGTGCCTTCGATCTCGGAGCGCCCTTGGCCGATGTTGCGGGCGATATCGACCTTTTCCAACACGTCACGCGCCGCCCCAACAAGTTCACGCCCCGACCCGGTCGGCTCCATCCCATGTGCCGTGCGCACAAACAGAATGGTGTCCATTTCCTGTTCCAACTCGCGAATCGCCGTGGTGATCGAGGATTGTGAAATCGACAACTCGCTGGCGGCACGGCTGACCTGACCCAATTCGGCGGTGGCGAGGAAATATTTCAATTGGCGCAGATTCATCAGGACCGACCTCTTCGGATTTTCCGAACACCTTGGCGCGGTGCTTTGATGTCAGTGTAGAGGATGTGCCGTAAATTCGGAAATTCAATTTTCAAATTTAGTATTATCTAAAAAAGAGAATGATTGGCGTCTGAGTCGTTTTGAAATTGCCCATTTTTGCCCAAATTTGCGTAAAATCTGATCTGGATTGAAATTTCATATTTGGAAAATTCGATAATACAGTAGTTGAATTCTGAATTTTACAAACAGGCACAATCTGGAAAATGCTGGTTCCACAGAGAACAAGGACCAGTCATGCAGAAGATCATCGATTTAAATTGCGACATGGGTGAGGGCTTTGGCCATTGGGTCTTGGGCGAAGCGCCTGACGAAGATCTGATGGCGCTGATCTCTTCGGCCAACATCGCCGCAGGGTTTCACGCCGGTGATCCCAACTCCATGGATCGGGTGATCAAATTGGCCCAGGTCTACGGCGTCGGGCTTGGCGCGCATCCCGGCTATCGCGACCTTCAGGGCTTTGGCCGCCGTTTCATCCAGACCACCCACGAAGAATTGGTCAACGACATCATCTATCAGGTCGGCGCGGTGCGCGAATTTGGCCGCCGTCACGGCATCCGCCTTCAGCACGTCAAACCCCATGGTGCGCTGTACATGGAGGCCGCCCGCAACGAAGAGCTGTCGCTGCACATGATCGAAAGCCTTGGCGCGATCAGCGGCGATCTTTTGATCTATTGCATGGGCGTGTCCAAAACCTATGAGGTCGCCAAACGGTTGGGTCATCCGGTGGTGCGTGAATTCTATGCCGACCGCGACTATGGCACTGATGGCGCGATTGTTTTCACCCGCCGCGTCGGCCGACCCGACCCGGACGCGATTGCGCAAAAATGTCTGCGCGCCTGTCTTGAGGGCAAAGTGAGCACGGTTGAGGGCAAAGACATCGACATCGCGTTCGAGTCGATTTGTTTTCACTCCGACACGCCGGGCGCTCTGGACATCGGACGCGCGATCCGCGCCACTCTGACCGAAAACGGCATCCATATTGCACCGGCCTCCGCCGTGCTTGAAACCGCCTAAGCCAACAGAGCTAAACCAACAGGAAACGACCATGAGCAACATTCAATCCCCCCTCCCCGGCACATTTTATCACAAGCCCTCCCCCGAGGAGCCGGTGTTCAAATCCCCCGGCGATGCGGTGGCCATTGGCGACACCATCGGTCTGGTCGAAGTGATGAAAACCTTTATCGCTGTAACCTCCGAAGTTGAGGGTACTTTTGTCAAATACATGATCGAGGACGCCGCCCCGGTGACCGCCGGTGCTGTGCTTGCGGAGCTTGAGTGATCTGATGGCTATTGAACGTCTTTTCATTGCCAACCGGGGCGAAATTGCCGTGCGGATCGTGCGCGCGGCACAGGCCCTTGGCATCCACGCGATCCAAGCCCATTCCGAAGCTGACACCGATATGTTGGCGGTGAAACTGGCCGACGAGGCTGTTTGCATCGGCCCTGCGCCCTCAAAGGACAGCTATCTAAACATTGAGGCTGTGCTGAAAGCCGCCAAGGACACGGGCGCGGATGCGATCCATCCGGGCTACGGCTTTTTGTCCGAAAGCCCGCGCTTTGCCCGCGCTGTCGAAGAGGCCGGGTTGATTTTCGTCGGGCCGACGGCGGACACGATTGAACGCATGGGCGATAAGGTCGCCGCACGTCAGGCCGCTTTGGCCGCTGGTGTGCCGGTGGTGCCCGGCTCCGAAGGGCGAATTGACGTCGAAGACGCGCTGAACGTGGCCAATGAGATCGGCTACCCGGTGATGATCAAAGCCGCAGCCGGCGGTGGTGGGCGCGGCATTCGCATCGCGTCGAACGAGGCAGAACTCAGAACCCTCGCCCCACAAGCCAAGGCCGAAGCCGAAGCCGCCTTTGGCGATGGTGGTCTCTATATCGAACGCGCCATCCTGTCGCCGCGCCATATCGAGGTGCAAATCTTGGGCGATGGCGACACCGCTGTGCATTGTTTTGAACGCGAATGTTCGCTGCAACGCCGCCGCCAAAAGGTCTGGGAAGAAGCCGGGGCCGCCTGTTTGGATGAACCGACCCGTGCAGCGCTTTGTGCCTCTGCCGTGGCGCTGGCCAAAGCGGTGAACTATCGCGGCGCAGGGACGCTTGAGTACCTTTATGATGAGGCCACCAACGCGTTTTACTTCATCGAAATGAACACCCGCATTCAGGTCGAACATCCGGTCACCGAAATGCTCACCGGCGTCGATCTTGTGGCGGAAATGATCAATGTGTGCGGCGGAGCCAAACTGTCGATGACCCAAGATCAGATCACCCGTTCAGGTCATGCCATAGAGGTGCGCATCTGTGCCGAAGATCCGTTCATGCAATTCATGCCATGGCCCGGCGTGGTGTCGAAACTGGTCGAGCCCAAGGGCGACGGCGTGCGGTTTGATCACTTCCTCTCCGAAGGCTACCAAATCCCGCCGTTCTATGACTCGCTGTTGGGCAAGGTGATTGTCCATGCCCCGACCCGCGATGAGGCGATTGATAAATTGGTCATCGCCCTCACCGAATTGGAGATCGGCGGAACGAAAACCACGGTGCCGCTGCACCTTGCGCTGGCCGCTGACCCGGAGGTGCGCAAAGGCGCGTTTCACACCCAATGGCTGGAACCGTGGCTGGCCGCTGGACATTTGAACGCAACCAAAGGAGACGCCGCATGAAAACGCGTTACAGCTATGGCGGGGACGAACATATCTATGTCGAAATCGACGATGAAATGTCTCTGGATGCCTTCTTTATCTGCCTGTCCTTGAGCAAACTGGTGCGCGCCGCGAATATCCCCGGCGTGACCGAGATTTGCCCGGCGAACGCCTCCTTTGAGGTGCGCTTTGACCCCGATGTCATCGCCCCTGACGACATCATGGCCAAGATCAAGGAATTGGAACACGAGGCAAAGGCGCAAGAAAAACGCCTTGAGACCCGGATCATCGAAATTCCGGTGTTTTATGAAGACCCGTGGACCCATGAAACCCTGATGCGGTTCCGCGAACGCCACCAAGACCCGAGCGGGTCGGATTTGGAATATGCCGCCAAGATCAACGGCTATGACAGTGTCGCCGCTTTTATCGAGGCGCATCATTCCCAACCTTGGTTCGTCTCTATGGTGGGTTTCGTGTCGGGCCTGCCGTTTCTCTACCAACTGGTCGAGCGCGACAAACAGCTTGAGGTGCCAAAATACCTACGGCCTCGAACCGATACGCCGAAACTGACCGTGGGCTATGGCGGCTGTTTTTCCTGTATCTATTCGGTGCGCGGTGCCGGTGGCTATCAGATGTTCGGGATCACCCCGATGCCGATCTATGACCCAGAACAAAAGATCAGCTACCTCAAAGAGTTCATGGTGTTTTTCCGCCCCGGCGACATCGTCAAATGGAAACCGATTGATCGCGCGGACTATGACCGGATCGTCAAAGAGGTCGAGGCGGGCACCTATGCGCCGCGCATTGCCGAGGTCAAATTTGATCTCGACGCTTTCAACGCCGACATGACCGGCGTCAACGCCAAGCTGATGGAGGCCCTCAATGACGCTTGAGATCATCAAACCGGGACTGGCAACCAGTGTTCAGGACCTTGGCCGCCCCGGCTACTTTCACCTTGGCATTCCCGAAGGCGGCGCGATGGATCGCTTGGCGTTGCGGGCGGCCAACCTTTTGGTTGGCAATGACGAGGGCGCAGCCGGATTGGAAGCCGTGTTCATGGGGCCGGAGATCAAATTTGCGGCCGAAATGAGCGTCGCCGTCACCGGCGCGGACATCCCGATGATGCTTGACGGGGACCCGCGCGAGACATGGACGTCGTTCACAGTCAAACCCGGGCAGGTTCTGTCCTTTGGCTTTCTCAAAGCGGGTGCGCGGATTTACATCGCTGTCTCTGGCGGCATCGCGACTGAGCCTGCGCTTGGGTCACGCTCCACCTATCCCATCGGGGCCTTGGGTGGCTTCGAAGGGCGCGCCGTGGCCGCCGGGGATGTGATCCCGGTTGGACCTGGCGCGGTGGTGGCGGAGGGGCGCTCTGTTCCCCTGGCGCTCCGCCGCCGCCCCGGCACCCCCGCCGAGTTGCGGGTATTGACCGGGCTCTATTGGCACCGTCTGACCGAGAAAAGCCAAAAGGCGTTTTTCGATGATGCTTGGGTGGTTGCGCCCGAGGCCGACCGCATGGGCTATCGGTTCCGTGGTGGCACTCCGATGGAATTTGTCGATCGTCCACAACCCTTTGGCGCAGGCTCCGATCCGTCAAACATCGTGGATGGGTGCTATTCATATGGCTCGATTCAGGTGCCCGGCGGCTTGGAACCCATCGTGTTGCACCGTGATGCGGTGTCGGGGGGTGGCTATTTCACCCTTGGTGCGGTGATTTCGGCGGATATGGACCTGATCGGTCAATTGCAGCCCAACACCCCCGTCACCTTCAAACGTGTCGAGATGGACGAGGCGCTGGCGGCACGCGCCGCGCGCAAAGCCATTCTCGCAGATATCCGTCAGGCCCTCGCATAGGGGCCTGATGCCGACCGGGAGCACCCGCTCCCTTTCATAATAAAAACGCGGCAATGACCGCATTTCAACTGATGGACCCAACAAGGAGTCAGATCCATGAAACATGCCCTTTTGACCGGCGTGGCCTTTGCCGCCATGCTCACCACCCCGGCGCTTGCCGACGCCTGGTATCCCTATGAGGCCGAAGAGGTGACCCCCGCCTTTTCCACCGATGGCACCTCTACCCCGGTGACCTATGAAGCGCTTGAGAAAGCCGATGCGGCCTACAACATCTGCGTGTCTTTCCCGCATATGAAAGACGCCTATTGGCTGGGCGTGGATTACGGCGTGGCCGAAGAAGCCAAACGCCTTGGCGTCAAAATGAACCTTGTTGAGGCGGGCGGGTATACCGAGCTGTCAAAACAGGTCAGCCAGATCGAAGATTGCGTTGCCTCCGGCGCAGATGCGGTCATCATCGGTGCGATTTCCTATGACGGCCTCAACAGCGTGATTTCCGAAGTGGCCGCCAAAGGCATCCCGGTGATCGACGTGATCAACGGCGTGTCCTCGCCGGACATTTCCGCCAAATCCTTGGTGTCTTTCTACACGATGGGTTTTGAAACCGGCAAATATCTGGCGGACAAACACCCCGCTGGCACGGACCCGGTTCAGGTCGGTTGGTTCCCCGGACCTGCGGGTGCGGGTTGGGTTGAGGCCGCCAACACCGGCTTTATGACCGCTGTCGAAGGCTCCGCTGTTGAGGTGTTGGAGCCGCGCTATGGTGACACCGGCAAAGAGGCACAGCTCAAGCTGGTCGAAGACGTTTTGCAATCCAACCCCGACGTGAAATATCTCGCGGGCACGGCGGTCACCGCCGAAGCGGCACAGGGTCTTTTGCGCGAACGTGGTCTCACCGATGAGATCGGACTTTTGGCGTTTTACATGACCCCCGGCGTCTACACCGGCATCCAACGCGGCATGATCGCCGCCGCTCCGGCAGACTCGATGGTCATTCAGGGCCGGATCGCCGTGGACCAAGCGGTGCGCCTCATCGAGGGCAAGGAGTACATCAAACATGTGGGGCCGAAAATCTTTGTCGTCGATGGCGACAATATCGGCTCGGTGGCGCGCGATGCGATCTTGCCGCCGGACGGGTTCCGCCCGGTGTTCTCCGTCGACTAACGGCTGATCTTTGATCTCGGGCCGGGGCAGATGTGTCCCGGTCCACTGTCCCATTTGGAGGCCACCTATGCCCCGTCCCCTACTCTCCACCCACGGATTGACCAAGGACTACCCCGGCGTGCGCGCCCTCAATGCGGTGGATTTTGACCTGAATGCAGGCGAGGTTCATGTGTTGTTTGGCGAAAATGGCGCTGGGAAATCAACACTGATTTCCATGCTCGCGGGCGCCACATCGCCCTCTGACGGCACGATCTACCTTGAGGGTCATGCGATGAATTTCGACACGGTGGCACGCGCCAAATCCCATGGCGTCTATACCGTGTTCCAGGAATTCTCCCTGATCCCGACACTGACCGTGGCCGAAAACATGTTTTTGGGCCAAGAGCCGCGCGCCGGATTTTTGATTGATCACGGCGAAATGCGCCGACGCGCACAAGAGATTTTCGACACGTTGGGCTTTGCCCTCTCGCCCACGGCACAGGTCGCGTCCCTGTCGCGGGCACAGCAACAGATGGTCGAAATCGCCAAGGCCTTTCACGGTGATCTCAAGGTCTTGATCTTGGATGAACCGACTGCCTCACTGACCGATCGCGAGGTCGATCACCTGTTTGCCTTTATTCAACAGCAAAAGGCCAAAGGCGTTGGCATCGTTTACATTTCCCACCGGATGCAAGAATTCGCCCGCATTGCGGATCGGGTCACGGTGCTGCGCGATGGCGCGAAAATCGGAACGGTTGCAATGACGGATACCGATGAGGCGCATTTGGTCGAGATGATGACCGGGCGCGCGATTGCGGAGATTTACCCAGTGATTGCCACCACACCCGGCGCGGTCGTTCTTGAGGTCAACGGGCTGTCGACCCCTGGCGTCGCCGCCAGCAGCCTGAGCCTGCGGGCCGGTGAGGTTTTGGGCGTGGCGGGGCTGGTTGGCTGTGGCAAATCGCGGTTTTTCCGCGCCATGATGGGGTTGACCCCGCATCAAACCGGCACCGTCATCCTCAAAGGCCAGGACATCACCCATCTTTCGACCCGCGAGATCATCCGCCGTGGGCTCTATTATCTGTCGCCAGATCGCAAAGCCGAAGGGCTTGATTTGGCCAAGACCTCCAATGACAACCTTGGGCTCAATGTGGTGACCTCGGGCACCGCGTCCAAGCGCGGCTGGATCAATTGGCGCATGGTGCGCGAGCGGGTCAGCGAGATCGCGGATCGGGTCGAATTGCCCCATGATTACCGCGCCAAATATGTCTCGCAGCTTTCGGGCGGCAACCAACAGAAGGTGTTGTTTGGCAAGGCCTTTGGCCAAGACGCCGATGTTTACATCTTTGATGAGCCGACAGTCGGCGTCGATATGGGCACCCGCGCCGCGCTTTACCTCAAGATCAAATCGCTGGCGGAGGCGGGCAAGGCCGTGGTCGTGATCTCCTCCGATCTGCCCGAAGCGATCAACCTCTCTCACCGTCTCCTCGTCTTTGCACATGGTCATGTCACCGCCGAATTGGCGCGGACTGATGCCACCGAGGACACTGTTTTGAAACACTTCTTTGTTGAAAGTGAACCGACCCTATGACACCCGCACCCACTTCACCTGACACCTCCGGCTTTCTGCGCAAACTGTTTTTGCGTGTCGGCGTCTTGCCATTCTTTTTGGCCATCGCTTTGGTGGTTTTCTCGCTGATGTCCACGAAATTCCTGACCGGGCAGAACCTTGTCAACGTGGCGCGGCAATCGGTTTATCTGGTTTTGGTCTCTTTGGGCCAGATGTTGGTTTTGGTCTCTGGCGGGTTTGATTTGTCCGTCGGCACCGCGATTGCGCTGACCTCTGTGGTCTCTGCCGTGTCGATGACATGGGCGGCGGGCGTGATGCCCGATGCGATTTGGTTGGCGATTTTGATCGGGATCGCGGCGGGGGGGTTCACCGCCCTGCTGGTGGGTCTCGTCAATGGCGTCGGTGTGGCGTATTTCGAGGTTTCGCCCTTCATCATGACGCTGGGTGTGTCCTCTGTTGGGGCCGGGCTTGCGCTGTTTCTCACCGGAGGCGTACCGGTGTCTGGCCTGCCCTTTGCCTTTGGCGACACGTTTGGCTTTGGCAAGTGGTTCGGTGTGCCAGTCCCGGTGTTTATTGCCGCGATCTGTATCGTGGTGATGTGGCTGGTGATGTCGCGCACGCCTTTGGGCACACAGATTTACGCCGTCGGCGGCAATATCAAGGCCGCGCATCTGTCGGCCATCAACACCAAGCGCACCTTGATGGTGTCCTACATCCTCTGTTCACTGATTGCGTCACTCACCGGATTGTTGTTGACCGCACGAGTGGAAAGCGGCGAGGCCAATTTGGGCGGCTCCATGGCGCTTGAATCCATCGCCGCCTGTGTCATCGCGGGCGTCTCGCTCAGAGGTGGGATCGGCAAGGTCCAGACCGTGGTCCTGGGCGCCTTCTTCATCGTCATGGTGCAAAACGGCATGAACCTCGCCCAGATCAGCTCCTACATGCAAATGGTGCTTTTGGGCGGGCTTTTGATCCTCGCGGTAATCTTTGACCAAATGCGGTACCGGATGATCATGCGCGGGCGCTGACCCCGCACTCTGCACGGGCCACCTCAGGCCCGTGCCACTTGATAAGCCCCTCTTACAAAGGTGACGGACATGATGGAGATACCACAGCAGAGCCTGATCTCAGTGACCCGCGTGTCGCAAGCCCTCGACATCCTGACCCACTTGGGAGACACGGCAACCTTAATGGCCGGGGGCACATGGGTCATGCGCGAGGCGCGTGAGCGGACCTTTGTATCGCTGGCAGACATCCCAGAGCTCACAGACATCTCACTGGATGATCAGGCATTGAGTGTCGGGGCGATGGCAACCCATCAGGACCTCTGCGATGCCATAACAGGCGCGCCCGATCTGGCCGCACTCGCCACAGCGGCAGGCAAATCCGCGACCCCAGCGATCCGCCGCATGGCCACTTTGGGCGGCAACCTGTGCACGCGGGCGTTTCACTCTGCGGACTTGGCCCCCGCCCTTCTGGCATTGAATGCAGAGGTGACGCTTGAAACCCTTTCAGGTCCTAAAAATCTCTCGCTTGAGGACTACCTCAACAGCCTGGATATCCCGCCGCATATCCTGCACCACGTCACCGTGCCGCGCGTTGCAGGGCGCTCGGCGCATGTGCGGTTGATGCAAAGACAGGCCGGGGAATATCCGCTTGCGGTGGTCAGCCTCTCAGCGGCGATCGACCCCAATGGGGCGCTACGTGATCTGCGGATTGCTGTGGGATCGGTCGAAAAGCGCGCGCGGCGCTGGCACGCTTTAGAAGCGCTTTGCGAAGGCCAAAAGATGACATCGGACAGCATCCGCGCCCACGCCACCTTGCGCGCGTCACAGGACTTTGTGGGCCGTGACGCGGTGGACAGCCAAGGTTGGTATCGCCTGCGGGTGTTACCCGCGTTGGTGGCACAAGCCTTTTCTGACGTGTCACGCACAGAACAAGGAGCCGAGCCATGGTGCTGACTTTGATGATCAATGGCGACCCGTTTCCCTATCACGGCGACCCGCGCCGATCTTTGCTTGAGGTCCTGCGCGACGACTTGCACCTCACCGGGACCAAGGATGTCTGTGGCGAAGGCTTTTGCGGTGCCTGTACCGTTTACATCGACGGTGTGCCGAAAGTGTCCTGCCTGCTGCCCGTCGGATGTCTTACCGGGGTTGAGATCACCACGATCGAAGGGGTGTCCAACAGTGAAACCCTGAATGCGGTTCAAAAGGCGTTCTTGGAATACGATGTCGTGCAATGCGGCATGTGTTTCCCCGGCATGGTGCTGTCGATGACGCATTTCATGGCGGAAAATCCGTCGCCCACACGCGATGAACTCAAATCGGCCATGACCGGAAACATCTGCCGCTGCACCGGCTACGAACGCATTATAGATGCGCTCCTGTCGCTTGGATCAGACGGTCTTGGACCCGTGGAAGAGGTGCGCCCATGACACTGCCCTACCCTCCCAATACTGCTGTGATGAACCTGCCTCGGCGGGACGCAAAGGACAAACTTCTGGGTCGCACCCGCTATACCGTGGACGAGGGCAGCCACGGCATGTTGCACGCCGCTGCACGCCGTTCAGAGATCGCATCGGGACGGATCGTCAAAATCGACGTCACCCCCGCGCTGTCCATGCCGGGCGTCAAAGCGATTGCAACATGTGAGGACGCGCCCGGTTTGCACGGCATCGGCATCGCCGACCATCCGCTGTTTGCAAAAGACGTGGTGCGCTATCATGGTGAACCTCTGGCCGTGGTGGCCGCGACAACCTTGGCTCAAGCACGCGACGCAGCCGCCGCCATTTTGGTCGAGATCGACCCGATAGCGCCCGTTCTGACCATGGCGGAGGCGTTGGCCAAAGACGCGCCATTGATCCACCCGGATTGGGCCAGCTACGAGATTTTGCGCGACGGCGCGGCGCGTGGCGGCAACGTCGCATGGGAAGCCACGGTGGTGCGCGGCGACACAGAGGCGGCCTTTGCACGTGACGATGTCATCCTTGTGGAAGGCACCTACCGGGTCGGGCGTCAAAGCCATGTGCCGTTTGAACCCCGCGCCGTGGTCGCCTCCTATGAAGATGGGCGGTTTCACATTCACACTTCGACCCAAGTGCCATGGACCGTGCGCCATGTGACGGCCAAGGTTTTGGGTGTGCCCGAGGCGGCGGTGCATGTCACCGTGCCCGCTGTTGGTGGCGGGTTTGGGTTGAAATTCGATTGCTCTCTGGAGCCGTTTGCTGCGATTTTGGCGCGCAAAACAGGGCGCAAAGTGTCGTTGGTGAACTCGCGCCGCGAAGAACAGATGACCTGTTTGAGCCGCGAAAACGCCGATATCCTGATCCGGTCCGCGGTGACCCCGGAGGGCGACATCGTTGGGCGCGAAGCCACCGTGTTGATGGATTGCGGCGCTTATGGCGGCGAGCAAGTGTTCCTCACCACGATGACCGCGCATACGTTGGGCGGCAATTACCGGTTGGGATCGGTGAAAATCGCCAGTCAAGCGGTCTACACCAGCACGCCGCCCAATGGGGCCTTTCGTGCCTGCAACGGCGTGTACAACACCTTTGCGCTTGAATGTCATACCGACGAAATCTGCAAAGCCATTGGCATGGACCCTGTCGCCTTTCGGCGGCGCAACGTGGTGGGAGATGGTGACATCGGTGCCACGGGACAGGTGTTTGAGGGCGATGTGCTTGGCCCGATGCTGGATCTGGCCATCGCCACCTATGGGCCGCATGAGCGCGCGAAAAAAGGCCCCGATGGGCGGCTTTACGGGCGCGCCACAACGGTTGGCACATGGTTCATTTTTGTTGGACCTTCAAGTGCCACGGTCAATCTCAACGCCGATGGCAGCGCCACTTTGGTCACCTCCGGCGTCGAAATCGGATCGGGCACGATGGTGCAATCCTTGCCGCAAATCGTGGCGGCCAATCTGGGCCTTCACCCGGATGCGGTCATCGTCAAAACCGCAGATACGGATGCTTCCGGGCGCGATCTGGGCGTGGGCGGCGGGCGCACCACCGTGTCGATTGGCGCGGCCAGTCAAGAGGCCTGCGCCGAGGTCCGGTCCAAACTTTTGGCGGTCGCCAGCCAAATGTTGCAAACACCGCAAGATGATTTGGTGCTCACTCAAGGCCGGGTGGAAATCCGTGACAGACCCGGCTCTGGCACCACGATCCAAACCGTGATCGCACAGGCTGAGTTGGATCACGGGCCTATTTCCGGCAGCGGAGCGTTCACCGCACCGGGCATTCCGGCGATGCCGGGCTGTGCGGCGGGGCATTTCATTGATGCGATAGATATTCCAGTGTTTGCCGTGCATGATTGCGACGTGGCGGTCGACCCGGACACCGGCAAGGTCGAGGTCCTCGCCTACCGCGTCATCCAAGACGTCGGTCGGGCACTAAACCCGCGTGCGATCCATGGTCAAATTCAGGGCGGGGTCACACAGGGCATAGGCTACGCCTTGCATGAGGAAATCACGATCAATGCAGAGGGTGCCTTTGATCAAACCTGCTTTTCCTCCTACCGTATCCCGACCGCGCTCGACACCCTGCCGATCGACTATCACCTCTATGAGGGTGCACCGTCCTGTGGGCCTTTGGGCACGAAAGGCGCGGGTGAAGTGCCAATTTTGAACGTGGGTGCAACCATTGCCTGCGCTGTGGCCAATGCCATCGGAACCCCGGTGAACGCACTGCCTTTGACCGCGCCTCGCGTATTGGGGCTGACCGACGGTCTCAGTTCAGGCCTAGAGCTGTCGCATCTGTCGCGCCATTGGCATGAGAATACGATTGCCTTTTCAAAGTGAACCGAGCGCAAGGAGTCCAATACATGGCGGCATCCGCACCCGAACCACAGGACGCCTCGCGGGCGCCAACACCGGGCTCGGTCGCGGAGCGGGTGCCGTTTTGTCCGCAAAAAACGGATCGCCCTAGGCATGTGTTGGAGTTTCTTCGACAGGCGATGGAGGCGGGTCAGGCCGCGGCCTTGGTGCTTTTGGTTGGGATTGAGGGCAGTGCCTCACGCAGCTTAGGCACGATCATGGCGGTGCGCGAAGACGGCGCGTATTGCGGCTACGTCTCGGGCGGGTGCGTTGAAGCCGCGGTTGCGACGGAGGCCTTGGCCGCGCTTCAGATTGGCAAGGACCGCCTGATACGCTTTGGCAAGGGATCGCCGTTTTTCGACATCGCTCTGCCCTGTGGTGGCGCACTTGAGCTTGTCGTGCATGTGCTGCGCGACGGGGCACCGATCCGTGATGTCTTAGCGCTCCTGGCGGACCGTCACTGCGCAACGCTGATCTATGACACAGACAGCGCACAGGTGATGGCCCAGCCGAGTCTGGCCCAAACCGGATGGCATGACGCAAAGTTTGTGACCCATTTCACCCCGCCCGTGCGGATCGTCGTCCTTGGTGAGAGCCTTGAGGCGGAGGTGCTGATCCGGGTGGCGCAGGCTGCGGATGTGGACATCGCAACAGCGGATCTGCGGCGCGGATTGGGCCAGATCGACGCCCACACCGCCATCGCGTTTCTGCATCATAGTGCCGAAAACGAGGAGCCGCTGCTGACGCAAGCACTGTTGAGTGAGGCGTTTTATGTTGGCTGTCTCGGCGGCAGACAGACACAACAGAAGCGGCGGTATGCCCTCACCGCTGCGGGGCTTGAGCACAGCACAATCGACCGGCTTCATGGCCCAATCGGCCTCTTTGGACCCGCCCGCGATGCATCCTCGCTTGCTGTGTCTGTTCTGGCCGAGATTTTGAGCAAACGGGTTTAGGACAGGACCACAAGGCCTAAATCGGTGAAAAAGCGCGGGGGATGACACATGCCCCCGCGCCCCTTCCATGATGCATGTCAGCGGGTCAGCAGGGCTTCGGCTTTTTGCACGATCAGATAGATGCCAACCGAAATCAGACTGAGGATCACAATGGCGGCCATCACCATATCCATGCGGAAAATCTGGCTGCCATAGACGATCAAATAGCCAAGACCGGCTTTGGACGCCTGAAACTCCCCCACAATCACCCCCACAAGACTCAGACCGACATTGGCTTTCAACGTCGCCATGAAGGTGTGAACATTGCCGGGCAAAATCACCTTGGTCAGGATTTGCACCTTCCCGGCCCCAAGAGTTTTGGCCAATTTGATCTTGTTGGGATCGCTCTGGTTAAATCCTGTGTAGAGCATCAGGATCGTGATGAACAACGCCACGGCAATGGCCACGGCATAGATCGACCCGGTCGGACCCAACCAGATGTAAAAGATCGGCACCAAGGCGATTTTGGGCAAGGCGTTGAGCACTACCAAGAAAGGGTCGAGCACCCGCTCCAACATTGGCGACAACCACAGGCAGATGGCAATCACCGTGCCCAAGACCATCGCGATGGCAAAGCTGATCACCACCTCCATCAGCGTGACGCCGACATGAAGCCCCAGTTTGCCCTGCGCAATCAGGTCCCAAAACCCATCCCAAACGGCACTTGGGTAACTGGTGAGCATAGGGTTCACCATGCCGTTGCGCGGCGCATATTCCCACAGCGCCAAAAAGCCCAAGAGCAAAAGGAGACGCCCGATGATCACTTTGCGGCGGGCGCGACCCTGACGTGCGGCCCAGTTTTGATAGGCGACGCTGGGTGTCGCGTTCGGGGTCGTGTCAGCCATCGGATTCCATCTCCGTCCAGATTGTGTGGAAATAGTCTTTGAACTCATCCGCATCGCGCACCGCCATGCAACCGGGACGCACCTCGCCCAAACTTGGAAAGGTGATCTCGTGAATGTTTTTGAGCCGCCCGGGGCGCGGGCTCAGAACAATCACCCGGTCGGCCATGGCAATGGCTTCGGGGATGTCATGCGTGACAAGGATCGCGGTTTTGCCCTCGCGCCGGATGATCTCGTCGATTTCTTCGGAAATTGACATGCGGGTCTGAAAATCCAGCGCCGAGAACGGTTCATCGAGCAAAAGGATATCCGGTTCCATACACATGGTCCGCCCCAACGCCGCGCGTTGACGCATCCCGCCCGACAATTGCGTCGGACGGTGATGTAAGAACTGCCCAAGGCCGTAATTCGTCAAAATCCGCTCGGCCCGCGCCCGTGCCGCGGGCATATCCATGCCACGAATTTCCGGCCCGAGCAGCGCGTTCTCCAAGATGGTGCGCCATTCAAACAAACTGTCGTGTTGCAGCATAAACCCCACCTGCGGCGAGGGACCTTTGACGGGTTTTCCGTCGATCAGCACCTGCCCCGAAGTCGTTTGCATCAACCCGCACAGCAGTGACAGCAACGTCGATTTACCACAGCCGGATTGCCCAACGATGGAGATGAATTCGCCCTTATTCACGGTGAAATTCATGTCACTCACGGCATGGGTTTCGCCCTTGGTCGAAAAGTAATGCAGCTCGACGTTGCGGAATTCAATTTTGGGCGGCACCGCGAGGTGCCGCCCTGTGGTTTCGCCGGTCATTATTGTACACTCTGCGCAAAGAAGCTGGGATCGACGACATTTTCAAAGGACACTTTTGTCTCAATTGCCAGAAGGCCATTGTGCATCAGCATGTCTTGAAGCGCATCAATGGCCTCAGGCGCAACCGCAGGCGTGGTTTTCCAAACGCCCGCCGTGCGGTGACGCAGCACGCTTTGGGCCAGCTCCTCCAAACCAACGCCGGGGAAATAGGGCTGCAAAACCTGTGCCACATCGGCCTCCGGGGCCTCGGCAATCCAGGCTTCGGCCTTGGCGATCGCTTTGACAAAGCCCGCAACCACCTCTGGATGCTCGGCGATATAGTCTTGGCGGGCGATGAAGACCGTATAGTCGATGTCGCCAACCGCTTGGCCGACATTGGTTTGGGCATAAAGACCGTTGGCCTCAAGCGTGGTCACATCCGGCTCAAAGAAAGTGCCATAATCGGCAACACCCGACATAAAGGCCCCCATCCGCGCCGGAATGGCGATGTTGGTGATGATTTCAACATCTTCGTCCGGGTTCAATCCGGCCTTTTCAAGCGCCGCACGCAAGAACATCGCCGGGGACGAACCTTCGCGCCAACCAAGGATTTTTTTGCCCTTCAAAGAGCCCCAATCAAAGTCGCCTGTCGCGGGGTCATGACCGACCAGAAAGGACCCATCCGTGGCCGTCAGCCCGGCAATGATGCGAATTTTCTCAGGCGACTTTCCGGTCTCAACATAAAGCGTGGTTTCCGGCCCGGCGAGCGCGATGTCCACGGATTTTGACAGTAAAGCGGCCGTCACCTTGTCGCTGCCCTGACCGGCGATCAGATCAAAGGCAAGGCCCTCTTCTTCGAAATAGCCATTGCCGATTGCGACATAGAGCGGCGAATAGAACAGCGAATGAATGACCTCCATGAAAGAGATTTTGGTCACATCTTCGGCCGCAGCCGGTGCGGGCATAGTCGTCAGCGTTGCCGCCGTGAGACCAGCGATAAAGGAAAGTGTGCGTGCGAGTTTCATAGTACCTCCTGTTGACGAGAGTGTTGTATTTTTTACCGAGAGTGTTGTGATCTGGACCTATCGGCTTGCATTATAGTATACAATATACCGAAGTGAGGTCACTAAAATACCCCGACAAGAGCATATAATTTACGCACAAACCCAAGATGGAGATTACAATATGAGCAAAGTGCACCCGTTTGAGATGCCAGAATGGGCCGTTGAGCGCATCCTGGCGCGCCAAGGTCGTTCGCATGTCCACGATTCCCTCCCCGCCCATCAGACCGCTCTGGTCGTGGTCGACATGCAAAACTACTTTCTCGATCCCCAAAGTGGTGCCAGCGTGCCCAATGCACGCGCCATTGTCGACAACATCAATCGGCTGGCCGAGAGCCTGCGCCAAGCGGGCGGGACAGTGGTCTGGATCAGGACACTTTACACCGAACAGGCGCGGGCCGAGATCCCACATTTTCATCACACATTGCTGACGCCTGCGCGGTTTGAAACCCGCTGTGCCGCTTTGGACCGCGACGCCGAAGGCTCGCAAATTTGGCCCGATCTTGACGTGCGCGAAGAGGATATGATCGTCGAAAAGACCCGCTATAGTGGGGTGATCCAAGGTGCCGGCGATTTGGAACATAGGCTGCGTGCGGCGGGTATTGAGGCGATTTTGGTGGGGGGAACCATGACCAATGCCTGTTGTGATTCCACCGCGCGGGACGCAATGATGCTCAACTTTCGGACCACGATGGTGCATGATGCCTGTGCATCCTTGCGCGATGACGAACACGCCTTTGCCTTGATCAATTTCGCGCTGTTCTTTGGTGATGTGACCGATACGACGACGCTCATTGAGCGCTATAGCTGAACGAAAGAGAGGGGCATTTTGACCACAACAGCTTGCACAAATGGTCCAATATGAAACTGGCGCTGTTTCAATCCGCGCCAGCCGACCATTCATTTGAGCGGACAGAGGCGCTTTTACATGAGGCTGCGAGCCAAGGTGCCGACGTGCTTGTGCTGCCCGAATTGTTTTTTCCCGGATACAATCGGCCTGACCTGCACCAAACCGAGGCGCAACCGATCGCGAGTGTTTGGATGGATGATCTGCGTGCGCGGGTGGCGGGCGCAGGATGTGCCTTGGTGTTTGGCTGGGCCGAACGGTCCGGGTCAACGGTCTATAACGCGGCAAGCTGTATCGGCGCAGATGGCACGATTTTGTCGCATTACCGCAAAGTTCAGCTTTTCGGCGACATGGAGCGCGCGAGTTTTACCGCGAGCGACCACCTGTCCCCGACCTTCCAACTTGCCGGACGCCGCTGTGGAATATTGATCTGTTATGACATTGAGTTCCCGGGCCACGCCGCGACACTGGCGCGCGGGGGGGCCGAGGTCATTTTTGTCCCCACCGCCAATCCCGCAGGCTATGAGCATGTTCAGGATGTGCTGGTCCCGGCCCGTGCCCATGAAAGTCGCGGCTTTGTCGCCTATGCCAATTATTGCGGCGTCGAAAACGGGATACAATTTGGCGGCGGATCGGTGATCGCCGGACCCGATGGGCGTGCGCTGGCCCGGGCGGGCATGGATGAGACGCTTTTGATCGTGGATCTGCCGAAACTCACGGATTATCCGACCGAAGCCCTCTCGATGCAGACAACAGAGTATCGCCCTGTTCCAATAAAATAAGGCGCTTCCTCGGGCAAGGGGACCCCGAAAAAGCGCCTTAAAGAGACCGTCAAGGGATACGGCCTATTCCGCCGCTGCCGGATGAGAATGGCGTTTGTTGTAGCGCACCGAGGACACCAGTGAGAGCAGGATAAACCCCGCGCCGATCAGCCCGGTGATCACCTCGGGAATATGCACAAGGCTTTGCACGAACATCACGCATGACAGCACCAACACCGAATAAAACGCCCCATGTTCGAGATAGCGAAACTCGGTCAGCGTCTCCTTTTCCACCAACATGATCGTCATCGAGCGCACATACATCGCGCCGATGCCCAAACCGATGGCGATGAGAAACAGGTTTTGTGTCAGGGCAAAGGCCCCAATTACCCCGTCGAAGCTAAAGGAGGCATCCAGCACTTCGAGATACATGAACGCGCCAAGCCCGCCTGCCGCCCTCATCGGGCCGCGATCGAGAACATGCCCGAGCGTTTCGACGGCAATAAAAGCCACCAATCCCGTCACGGCAGCGATCAAGAACTGACCGCGCAGAGCCTCGTCCAGCAGCCCGGAAATCAGCAGCACGATCAGCAACACCAAACCAATCGCCAAACCGCGCACAGAGGCCCATGTCCGCAAAAGATTTTCCAGCGGGCGCAACCAATCGACCTCTTTGTCAGGGTCGATAAAATAGCTCAGCGCCACCATCATCAAAAACGTCCCGCCAAAGGCCGAGATCGACAGATGCGCCGCCCCAATCAGGCGCGCATATTCGGAAGGCTCGGTGGCAGCCAGCCGAATGGCCTCAATCGGACCAATTTTGGCGGCGATAGAGACAACAGCCAGCGGAAAGATGATCCGCATGCCAAACACCGCGATCAGGATGCCCCAAGTCAGAAAGCGTTGCCGCCAGACATCGCTCATGTCTTTGAGTTTATTGGCATTCACGATGGCATTGTCGAAGCTCAACGAAATTTCCAGAACTGAGAGGATGACCCCAATCGTGGCAAAGGCGATCATGCCGGAAATCCGCCCGGTATAGGCCCAACCGAGCCAGACACAGAGCCCAAGCCCGATCACGGTGACGGCAAAGCTCCAACGAAAATATTTGAACATGGACGAGGACATGGTGCCTCGGCCCCCCTGTGCTTACGAGCGCGCAAAGGCGGCTCTGGTTACAGATTATGAGCGAAGTGAAAGCTATCCACATAGATGTGGTTGACGCTCGCCCCGACTTCAAGAAACCGCCCACGCGCCGCGGCGATCATCGCCGGCGAGCCGCAGAGATAGAGCGCATGCTCTGACAGGTCGGGCAGATCTTCGATCACTGCATCCTGGACATAGCCTCGCCGGCCCGACCAGCCCTCTGCGGCACGCGACAGGACCGGGACAAAGGTGAAATCCTCCAAGCCAGCGCCCAAGGTGGCGATCTCATCGGCAAGGTAAAGTTCGCTTTGCTCGCGCATCCCCCAATAGAGCGCGACAGGCGGACAGTCCGGGTCGGCCCTGAGCGCCGCAAGCATGGCACGCAAAGGCGCGATGCCCGTGCCCGTCGCAACCAAAACGAGGGGGCGAAAATCATCAGGACGCAGGCGGAACAGCCCATGCGGCCCATGCAGCGCCACGGTCTCCCCGCATTTAAGCGCCGGAATGATGCCAGCGGTGAACATTCCGCCGGGGATGGTGCGGATGTGCAATTCAATCACGGCCTCATCTGGTGCTGAGGCAATCGAAAACGACCGTGTCGCGCCACTCTGCGTGACCACATCAACATATTGACCCGGAAGAAACGCGGGCATGCCGCCAACAGGCGACAGCCGCAGCCGGGTGATATTACCGCAGACCTGATCGACAGACACAACCTGAGCCGTGATGTCGGTCGGCTCAGGGCGATCTGTTGGCATCAAAGGCGCTTCGATCACAAGGTTGGTTTGCGCCCGCGCCTGACAGGCCAGCGCAAAACCACAGCCACGCTCTTGATCACTCAACCCGATGGGATCTTCCGCATAGGCGATAGCGCCCTCCAAAATCCGCACACGACAAGAGCCGCAAAACCCGGTCTTGCACTCATGCGCCAACTCAATCCCGGCATTCAAAGCCGCCGCGAGCACGGATTCATGTGGCTGAACCGGAAAGATTTTGCCGGTTTCGGCCAAGGTCACATGCAGAGCCTCGCTCTCTGATCTGCCCTCTTCCATTTTGTGAACTGCGCGAATGATGGTCATGTTGGCCTCACTTTTTGATGTCGGCGGCGACAAGCACCTCGTGTCCTTGCGGGCTCAAAAGGTCTGACAAGGCTTGCAGCGCCGCAACGCCTGCGGCTGTGTCCTGTTCGCCATTGCCGCCCGACAGGCCAACGCCACCAACGACCTCGCCATCGACGACAATCGGAAAGCCGCCGACGAAAACCGCGAACTTGCCCTCAAAGGACAATTGAATACCAAACGCCTCATTGCCCGGCAGCGCCGGACCGTTGGGCGCTTTGTTGAACAGATGGGTCGAACGTTTGTGCGTGGCTGCTGTAAAGGCCTTATTCCAACTGATTTGCGGCCCTGTGACACGCGCGCCATCCATACGTTCGATCAGGATCGGGAATCCTCCGTCATCCGCGATGCAAATTGTTTCGAGCACCCCAATTTCTTTGGATTTTTCAACAGCGGCCGCGATCATCACGCGCGCTTCTTCGGACTGAAGTCTGAGAACAGTTTTCAATGGATCATCTCTTGAGTTGTGCGATTGTAACTTTTATTTTGTATACTGTTTCTCATAAAAATGGCACTACGCAACCCATTTTTTCATAAAAACCTCAAATAAACCCCTAAAATGTGCCGTTTGCCTTATTTTTAGTATACAAAAAGTCACCTCAAAGCCTCAAAACCGGGGGCACCCCGATCACTAGCGGCGGCAATAACCCGTATAAAACGCGCGATTCTCACCGCCAGAACCAAGCAATCTCCGCGACCCCGATAATGATGCCTCGCGACTTGGCAAGTTGCTCCCCTCTCTGGTATACAAATTTAGCGCCTGCGGGCGGATTTTACGGAATGCGCGGCGGCCAACACAGGCCGCGCGCCACATAAGACAGCAGGACAAAAGATGACAGTGGCCTTAGGAGACGCGCACACACCATTGACGAAAATGGTCAAGGATGCGCTGCGCCAGCGCATTTTAAACGCCGAATTTGAAACCGGCGCCCGCCTTGTAGAAGGACGTATTTCTGAGGAAATGGGCGTGTCGCGCATGCCCGTGCGCGAAGCCTTGCGCGAGTTGGCCGCCGAAGGCTTGGTCAAAATCATTCCACGGCGCGGGGCGACTGTTTCGATGCCTGCGCCCGATCAAAAAATGGAATTGATCGAAGTGCGCGCAACCCTTGAATCGCTGAACGCCAAACTTGCAGCCAAACGCAAAGACCCCGAACGGATCGCAGAATTACAACGCGTTCTTGCGGCGGGCGAAAACGCCATCGAAGAGGGTGATTTCAGCCAGATCAGCGCCCATAACGACGCGTTTCACACAGCACTCGGGCAGATCTCTGGCAACGCCACCCTTCAGGACCTGATCCGCACCCTGCGCGACCAGACCGGCATGTTGTTCAAACAAGATGACCCGGTGAAAGTGTCAAAGAGCTGGAAAGAACATGCCGACATTCTCCGCGCGGTGATCGCCGGGGACGGAGAGCTCGCCGCACTTTTGGCGGCGCGCCATGTGTACAATTCGGTCGATGCCCCAGAGGCGTCAGACGAGGCCTGACCCTCCTCTGTCCCACATCAAAAGGCCGCCCGCAGCAAAAGACCGATGGCGCTGAGGGCGGACAGCCCCAAAAGCACATGACGGATCGCGCCTTTTGGCACATGCCGTGCAAGGCGTGTTGAGACGGTGAAACCCAAAAGCAGCGCAGGCAGCAACAACAGGCCCAGCAGCAGTTGATGCAGACCAAAGCGACCTACCGACGCCAGCAACACCAACGAGGTCGTTGCCCCAAAGAAAAAGGTAAAATTGAGCGTCGCACGCAAGGTTGCAGGAGCGGCGTTTTGCATGACGATCGCATAGGGCGGCGCGCCCGAAGAGGTGATCGTCCCCATAATGCCCGACGTGATCCCTGCCGCCCCAGTGTGCGCCAATTGGCAACGATCCGCAGACCGCTATAGCTCAGAGCCACGCCCAATAAGATCAGCACCGCGAAGAGAATGTAAAAGCTCGTCGCACTCAGCATCGCCATCACCGCCACGGCGATGAAGTTGCCAATCACCCGGCCCGTGATCATCATGCCCGCAGATTTGTAATCAATCGCGGAGCGTTCGCGCAGAACCACCATGACCGAGAGGCATCCCCCCAATACCAGCAGGGGTCCGGGGGCCATTTCCGGGAAAAACAGCGCCGACAGCGGTGCCGAGAACATGGCAAACCCCAAGCCCCCCACCCCTTGAAGAATGGCGGCGACAAAGACCATCGCCACCATGCCGAAGAAATGCGGGGTCAATAGATTTCCGCCGATCAGGTCGTGGATAAACTCCATTCAGCCCCCCAAATAGACGCTTTTGATCCGGCTGTAGAAGTCCATCACATTGGCTCCGCCTTGCTCTTTCGCGCTTTGGTTGGAGGAATGTTTGAACCCACCGAAAGGCGCGTTGAGCGCCACGCCAGTGGTCGGGCTGTTGACCTTGACCACACCGTGCTGGGTTTTCTGCGCAATCTTCAAAATCGACGCCATGTCATTGGACACAAGGGAAATGGCCAGTCCGTATTCGGTATCATCGGCGATTTCGATTGCCTCATCGACACTATCGACAGCCCGCACAGCCACAACCGGCGCGAAAATTTCGTCACGCAACAAGCGGCTGTCCGCAGGGACATCGGCGACCACGGTTGGCCGGATAAAGAAGCCATTGGCCAGATCGGACGAGGCCTCAGGCAAACCGCCGGTGGTGATCCGCCCGCCTTCCTGCTTGGCGATGCCAAGATAGGCTTTGACCTTATCAAGCTGCGCACTGGTGGCCAGCGGCCCCATATTTACGCCCTCGCGCGTGCCTGCACCGATGGTGATCCCAGCGGCGGCGGCCGAAAGTTTCTCGACCAGCGCGTCATAATGGGTGCGCGCCACCAACACCCGGCTCGTGCCCGTACAGGCCTGCCCCGTCAGACCAAAAGCACCGCGTCGAATGATGTCTACCGCGCGATCCAGATCGGCATCCTCCAACACCACAGTGGCGTTTTTGCCGCCCATTTCCAACTGACACCGTGTGTCGGTGGTTAGAGCTGAGGCGATTTGCATCCCCACCCCATAGGAGCCAGTAAAGGTCAGCGCGTCGATCCCCGGCGTCGAGGTGATGGCCTGGCCCACGGTGGCACCGCGACCATGGATAAGCGCGATGAGCCCTTTCGGCAGACCCGCGTCGAGCAGCACCTCAACAAGGCGCTGCCCCATCAAAGGGGTCATTTCGGACGGTTTAAAGATCACACCATTGCCCGCCGCAAGCGCGGGCGCAATTTTGCGCGCCGCCATAGAAAGCGGGAAATTCCAAGGCGTGATCACAGCGACAACTCCCACAGGTTGGCGCAGCGTCAAGGCGATTTGGCCCTCAGGCATCGGGAAACTTTCGCCCTTCAGACGCAACGCCTCCCCCGCATAAAAGCGAAAATTGGCGGCGATCCGGCTGGTTTCATTGCGCGCCTCGGTGAGGGTCTTGCCCTCCTCGCGGGTCAGTTCCGCGGCGATGGCATCAATGCGCGTTGAAATAATATCGGCGGCTTTATACAGCACATCCGCTCGCGCCTCCGGGCCCTTGGCGGCCCATGCCGGCCACGCGGCAGAGACGGTTTCAACAGCTGCGGCCACATCCGCCATGCCACCATTCGGAAACAGGCCGATGAGGTCGGTTTGATCGGCGGGATTGCGGTTTTCAAACGTCTCGCCGGAAAGGGCCGGAACCCAGTCCCCGCCAATGAAATTGAGATAAGACATGTTTGCCCCTTTTGTCGCGCGGCCCATTCAGCCGCGCTCTTGCGTTTCTTTTGAAGGAGGTTCGCCCCAAGACACTTTTACATCGCCCTGCACGAAGGTCTGGCAGGCCATGCGAAACCCATTGGCCACATCCTCGTCAGTCAGATGTTTGCGTTCTTTGGCTTTCACGTCGTCGGTGTGCTCCAACCCTTCGACCACTTTGCATCGGCAAGTGCCGCAAAATCCGCCACCACATTTGAACGGAATACCGCCCTTTTCGCGCAACGAGGCGCGCAAAAGATTGCTGCCCGCAGCGACCGAGATGGTTTTATTATCGTTGGGAATAAAGGTGATGTTGATCTTATCCATGGCCTGTCTTTGTGCGTTTTATGATTTGGTCAGGCGACCGGGGAACAACGATTTGGCGGGCCTCACACGGCGCGCAGCTCGATGTCCATGCTGCCGAAATGGGTCAAAACATTCAGTTCCGCCCGCGCGTCTTCGATCGTGTCAAAGGACTCGAACATTTTGCACGGCACCTTGTTGACGATATGCGGCGGTTCGTCTTCGACGATGGTGATGCGGTCGGCGTCGACGATTTCGGCAATGGTGAAATTCGCGCGCTTGCGCCCGTAGAAAATGTAGTCATAGGATTCGATGGACACGACGCCATCGCCCATGATTGTGTGGAATTCATCGGGTTTGGTGGTCAGAATGACATACATGAGACAGCCCTCGGCAAGGATGATGGGAGCGCCGCCCCTTGGGGCGATGCTAAGACTTAGAGGTCTTGTGCGAGTTCGATATCTTCGGTGACCCAGAGCTGACACGCGAGGCGGTAGCCCTCGTCCAATCGTTCGCCTAGTTGGCGTTTCTCTTTCCAATTTGGCGGCTCCAAATGCTCCGCCCCTGCCAGAATGCGACAGGTACAGGTCGAGCATTTGCCCATGCCACATTTATAGGCCAGATTGGGAAACGGAAACTTACGGATCCCGGCGCTGACCACGAGGTTGGTTTTGGGCGCAACGTCGCCCTCAAACACCTCGCCGCCTTTGTGCAAGATAACTTTTGGCATGAGATTTTCCGGCTGGGAAAGGTGGGCCGAAACCCACCTCTCAAGGGTCAGATCAGGCAGCAAGGCCCAGGTCGGAGAGCGGGATTTCTGAACCCACATACTCGTTATAGAGTGCTGTGGTGTAGAGCAGACGCATCTGCGCCCCAATCTCACAGATCTTCAGACATTTCTGCTGAAGCTCGTAGGTGCGGGCATGTTCCAGAACGATCTGATAGCCGCGCTCGCCATGGATTTCGTCAGAGACGATGTGCAGGTCAAAGAACTCGACCTCTTCATCGGTGAACCCGTATTTGTCACGCAATGTCGGAGTTTGCTTGCGGTAGATCGACGGCACTTGGCTTTCGAGACCCACAACAAGGCCCGCGATGGCAACAATCGGATCTTCACGCATCGCCACAGTGTAGCACCACGCCTGAAGCGCACGGGTGGTGGCGGTCATGTTGTCCGGGTTGAGAATGCGCGCGCGATCTGTGCCGCAGGCTTCGCCAAAACGGATCAAAAGATCGGTGTGACGGTCCGCCGCCAACTCTTCCTCATACATGTTCTGAAGCATGAAATCTTTGGCTTCTTCGAACTCTGCGGGCAGACGCGCGTAGACATATGCGAGGTATTCGGCGAAGGGGCCGACATAGTGATAATGGTTTTCACACCAGCGCGCGAGATGCGCGCGCGACAGTTTTCCGCTCGCCCAAGCAAGGCTAAACGGGGATGCGTTGGCGGTGTTGCCCTTGATGGCTGTTTCGAGGGCTGTGCGTAGTTCATCGGGATTCAGGACTTGGCCCATTTCCGTCTCTCCGTGTTGGTTTTTGTCTGTGCGGGACCCGAACGACACCAGCGGACTGCAAGAGTCTTTGGGCTCCTACAGTCACCATACTGTATACCAAATTTAAGGTCTACAGCTTATTTCTCGGCTGCTCAAAAAGTTAAAATTGAATTATCATTATGTTTTTAATGTATTTTTTAATTTTATGCAAAAATAACGATCACAGTTAGAAATACAAATTACATACTTTTTTGGATTTCTATGCCAAACTGACCGAAAGAGAATCTCCGACACAAGGACGTCACCGCACCATGACCAATGCCCCCACCCCGACCGCCCTCAAAAGCACCACCGAAGCCGTCGCCACCGGGCATCCGCGGGCCGCCGCAGCCGCCATGGAGATGCTCGCACGCGGCGGCACCGCCGTGGATGCCGCGATTGCGGCGGATGCGGTGCTTGGTGTCGTGGAACCGATGGCAACCGGGCTTGGCGGTGACAGCCTTGCCATGCTGCTGCCGCCCAATGAGGCACCGCTGACGTATAATGGCACCGGGCGCGCACCTATGGCGCTGACCCCTGCTCATGTCGCCGGTTTCCCGGATCAAAAAATTCCAGAACGCCATCCTTATTCGGTCACCACGCCCGGTCTGGCGCGCGGCTGGGCCGATTTGCACGCCCGTTTTGGCCGCCTGCCCTTTGCCGACCTGCTCGCGCCCGCGATTGAACTTGCACGCGATGGCTTTGACGTCGCACCGATTTGCGCCCGTGAATGGGCGATTTTTGCCAATGTCATCCAAAACGACCCCGCATCGAACCTGATATATCGTGGCGCGAACATCCCAAAGGCTGGGGACCGTTTTGCCAATCCTGCACTGGCGGATCTTTTAGACGCCATCGCCGCCCACGGCCCGGATGCGTTTTATAAAGGTGAGGTCGCGGAGGCGATCGAACGGGCCGCAAAAGCACGCTGCGCGCTTTTGACCGTCGAAGACCTTGCGGCGCATGAGGGCTTTTTTGATGTTCCGGTGCGGCGCATGTTCAAAGGCATCGAGGTGCTCGAATGCCCGCCCAACACCCATGGTATCGGCGTGCTCAAGGCGCTTGAAACACTCGACGCTCTGGACCTGCCGATGGACGACCCGACGAGCATGATCGAGGTGGTCAAAGCCACCCGCGACGGCATGAAATATGCCCGCAACACCGTCGCCGACCCGTCCGGCAACACCGTGTGCACCGCGATTGTCGATCGTGAGGGCTTTGCCGTCACTCTGATGAGCAGCGTGTTCAAACGGTTTGGATCGGGCATTGGCGTGCCGGAATTGGGCATCTGCCTGCAAAACCGCGGCCATGGATTTTCCGCGCCGGGGCATATCAATGGTGTGGCGGGTGGCAAGCGGCCCTACCATACCGTCATCCCGGCGGCGGCGCTTAAAGAGGGTGTGTTTCACGCGGTCTTTGGCGTGGTCGGTGGGTTGATGCAACCGCAGGGCCATATTCAGATGATGCTGCGCGTGGCGGCATGGGGGCAAGATGTGCAAGTGGCGATCAATGCGCCGCGCTGGCGACTTGAAAGCGACACGCGCATCGCGCTTGAGCCGGGCAGTGATCCGGCCTTTGCCGCAGCGCTCAAAATGGCCGGATTTGAGGATGCGACCGGCGCGGGTGAATTGGGCGGGCGCAGTGACTTTGGCGGGGCGCAATGCGTGATGCGCGCGCCCGATGGCGGGCTGATCGCCGGGTCGGACCCGCGCAAAGACGGCACGGCATTGGGGCGCTAAACCATAAGAAACCAAACCATAGAAAACCAACAGGGGCGCTCCGATGGGCGCCCCTGTTATGATCCGTCAGACCAATCTTACGTCATCCCAACATGCCAACAGGCAGCCCAATGCCCGCCCTCATGTTTGGCAAAAGGCGGCGCTTCGCGTTGGCAATGCCCTCCGGCCTTGTCACAGCATTTCCGATACCGACACCCGACCCCATCAAAGGCTAAGGTCTGGGTCGGCAGGGTCTTGGGCGCATTCGCCCCGCCATTGCGGCGATGACTTGGATCGGGCTCCGGCACAGCGGACAACAGCACCTTGGTGTAGGGATGTTCTGGAGCGTCATAGATCATGTCCCGACCTGCCATTTCCACCATATGTCCGCGATGCAGGATTGCGATGTCATGGGAAATATGGCGCACCACGGACAGGTCATGGGCGATGAAAACATAGGTCAGCCCCAACTCCTGTTGCAAATCCTGCATCAGGTTCACCACCTGCGCGCGCACCGACACGTCAAGCGCCGAGACAGGTTCGTCGGCGATGATGAGCTGCGGTTTAAGCGCCAGCGCCCGCGCGATGCCGATGCGTTGACGTTGGCCCCCGGAAAAGCTGTGCGGAAACCGGTCGATGGTCTCCACGGGCAGGTTTACCAAACGCAACAGTTCGACCACCTGATCACGCGCCTCATCAAGAGAGGACACCAGACCATGCACCAGTAAAGGCTCGGCAATGAGTTCAAGCACCTTCATCCGTGGATTGAGGCTGGTGTAGGGATCTTGGAAAATGAGCTGAATATTGCGGGTCAAACGCCGCAGCGCCTCGCCTTTCACAGCCGTGATATCCTTACCCTCGAAAAACACCCGCCCGTTGGACAGGGGCAAGCGGCGCATGATCGCGCGGCCCAGCGTGGACTTGCCGGAACCGGACTCGCCGACAAGGCCAAGCGTCTTTCCACGCGCCAAATCAAAGGTGATATTGTCGAGCGCCTGGACCTTTTTCGGCGGCCCCCAAAGCCCTTCGCGTGGGCCATCGAAAGTCACGCACAGCCCGCGCACCGACAAAATCGGCGACTCGGATGGCACAGGGTGGGCGGGGTTGAACCGGTTGGACAGATCGGTCATCGGGCATGCACCTCCGTGGTTTTGGCCACATCCGCCCAAGCCGGAAGCGACGGCGTCCAGCAGGACACCGATCCGCCCGCAGGCGTCTCTTGCCGTGCGGGTTTGGTATCGCATTGGCGTGACGCCACCGGACAACGCGATTGAAACGCGCAGCCCTTTGGCGGGTGTAATAGACTTGGCGGTGCGCCCTCAATGGAAACGAGCCGATCACGACGATCATCCAAGCGCGGGGTCGAGCGAATGAGGCCTTGGGTATAAGGATGTTCGGCCTGTTCAAACACGGTCGCCGCACTGCCCGCCTCGACAATCGAGCCCGCATACATCACCGCCACCCGCTCACATAGCCCGGCCACGATGCCAAGATCATGGGTGATCAAAACGATGGACAGGCCCATGGACTTTTGCAAATCGGCCAAAAGATCAAGCACTTGCGCCTGAATGGTCACATCAAGCGCTGTGGTGGGTTCATCTGCAATCAAAAGGTCCGGCTCACAAGCGATGGCCAGAGCGATCATCACGCGCTGGCGCATCCCGCCGGAAAACTCATGCGGATATTGCGCCATACGACGGCGCGGTTCGGTGATGCCAACGGCCTCAAGCAACTCAACACCGCGCGCAAAGGCTTGGGGTTTCGAGAGCTTCATATGCCGCCGCAACACCTCGATCAGATGCGCACCGATGGTCATCAGCGGGTTGAGCGAAGTCATCGGATCTTGGAACACCATGGACAGGGACTTGCCGCGCAAAGTGGCTGCCTTCTTTTGCCCCTCCGGCGTCAAAAGCGACTGACCTTTCCAAAGAATATCCCCCGAGACAATAGAACCCGGCAGACCAATAAGCCCCATAATAGCCTGCGCGGTCACGCTTTTGCCGGAGCCACTTTCCCCGACCAGCGCCAAAGTTTCCCCCGGCATGACCGAAAAAGAAACCCCGCGCAGGCCCTGAACGAGGCCCGACATTGTATCGAATTCCACGTGAAGATCGCGGACGTCTAGGATGGGTGTGGGTTGTGCGTATGCCATTTTTTCACTTTCCGATCTGATCTGAGGTCAGGTCTTTTTTGCGCGCCGCATTTTGGCGGCACGGCCACGGGCGTAGCGTTTTTCACGTTCGGCAGGTTCCGTCGTGACCCGCAGCCAGTTGGCGAAAAGGTTGATTGAAAGCACCGTCATCGCGATGCAAAGCCCCGGGAAGGTGATCGGCCACCACGCGATCATCATGTAGTTTTTGCCCCCCGCCACATCGAGGCCCCAGCTCGTCGCGGGGGGTTGCACCCCGAGACCCAGAAATGAAAGCGCCGCTTCGGCCAAGATAATATTGGTGAATTCAAGGATCGCCAGCGTCAGCAGTGGCGAAATCAAGTTTGGCAGGATGTGTTTGAGGATGATCCGCGCGCTTTTGCAGCCGACGACCTCGGCCGCTTCGACAAAGGGCGTTTGGCGCAACGACATCACGATCCCACGCACCACACGAGTGTAAATCATCCAGTTGGAAAAGGCCAAAACGATGATGATCGTCGCGGTCGATGGCCCAATCACAGCAACCAAAAGCAGGGTCAAAAGCAGGCCCGGAAAGGCAACCTGAACATCCACGACCCGCATGATCAACGCATCGGTCAGCCCGCCTTTGTAGCCTGCCACAAGCCCGGCCATGACGCCGAAAGACCCGGCCAGCGCCACAACCGACACGGAGACCAACAAGGACGAGCGCGCGCCAAACAAGAGCCGAGAGAGAATGTCGCGGCCCAGCATGTCCGTGCCAAGCACATAGCCGCTGACGCTGCCCTCCATCCAAATGGGCGGCTTGAGCCGCGCCATCACCGATTGCGCGGCCGGGTCATGGGGCGCAAGCAGAGGCGCAAACACGGCGGCGAGCACCAAAAGGACGAGAAAGGCAAAACCAGCAAAGCCCGCTTTGTCCCGCCACAGCTCTTTGAGAAAGCGCCCAACGGGTGCGAATGACATGAGAGTCCTTTGTGTTGTGGAGGTGTCAGACATCGAGGGTGAGGTGAGTGTCATGGGTCAAGCCTCCTTGATCCGTGGGTCGATCAGCTTAAACAACACATCGAGCCCGATGTTGACCAAGACGATGCCGACCGCGACGACAAAGACGATGGCTTGCAGTAAGAACAGATCGCTGTGATTGATCGCCTTCATCGCGGTAAATCCTAGGCCAGGCCAGGCAAAGACCGTCTCGACCACCACTGTGTACCCCGCCCATGCGCTGATCACTTCCCAGCCAACGAGCGTCAAAACCGGGACAAGCGCGTTGCGCATGGCGTGTTGAAACAGCACCCGGCCAAACGGCATTCCGCGCGCCTTGGCGGTGCGCACATATTGTTGGTTCAACTCGTTGATCACCGAGGACCGCACCAGCATCATGATCCGCGCCATAGACGGCACGGCCAGCGTGAGCGCCGGTAGGATCATATGCGCGAGTGAGCCGGAGCCAAAGGTCGGCACCCAGCCAAGCCCCACCGCAAACACCATGATGAGCAAAAGCCCAAGCCAGAATTGCGGCACGGACAGCCCCGTCAGGCTCAACCCGACAACGATGCGATCAAACAGACCATCGGGACGCACGGCAGCCAAAGCGCCAAGTGGAATACCAACCACCGTTGCCAGCAACAGCCCCACCCCGATCAACTCAAGAGTTTTGGGTAATTTTTCAAGTACCACCTCAAGCGCTGAGCGGCGCTGCCAGAGACTTTCGCCAAAATCGAACCGCATCAGATCGCCCACAAAACTGATGAACTGCGCGTCCATCGGGCGATCCAAGCCGAATTGTTGCTCAAAGGCGGCGCGTTGCGCATCCGTGGCCGACAACGGCAACATCACTTGCGCCGGATCGCCAATCATTCGGGTCGCGACAAACACCACAATCGTTACGCCAAGCACCACAAGGAATCCCTGAAGAGATCGCCTTAATATGAACGTCCCCATGAGTCCGCTCCATTCCTGAAAATTGCGAGGGGCAGAGCCAACCCATGGTCCGCTCTGCCTGTGAGGTTGAAAAATGCCGACCGATCACTCGGTCACAGACATTTCCTTGACCAAAAGTTTGGCGTCGATGCGGGGGGTCCAATTCAACCGCTCGCTAAGGCCATAAACGTCTTCTTGATTGAGCAGCGGTGCCAAGTAATCAAGATCATACGCCTTTTGCGTGATCTCATCATAAAGTGCCGCGCGGGCCTCAACATCGGTTTCCGAGCGGGCGGCCTGAATGGCGGCGGCCATTTCTTCATCGACATTGGAGGCATAGCTTGCACCGAACTCCAAAGCCGCGGTCAGCGGACGATCCGCATCAAGCAACTCGTCGGAATTGGTCACAAAAATCGCGTCAGGACGGCTGTTTTTGTCAAAGAGCTGATTGAGATATTCACCGAATTCCTCGATGCGGATGTCCACATCCAAACCGATTTCCGCCCAGTAAGACCCCACGGCCTCGATCAACTCGCGGTCTTTCAGCCACCGACCAGATTCACCCACGAGGGTGATCTTTTGGCCTGTGGCCCCCGCCTCTTTGATCAGCGCCTTAGCTTGCTCTGGGTCATAGGTGTAGGCGGGCAGGCTGGTGTTAAAGCCAAAGCTTTTCGGGTTCACAAGCTGGCCTTTGACCGGCTGTGCATTGCCGACAAACAGCGCCTCGGCCAAAGCCGCGCGGTCGATTGCAAGGTTCATCGCCTTGCGCACTTTCGGGTCTTGCATCACCGGGTTGGCGGTGGACAGCACCAGCGTAGAGGTCTCAAGCCCCTGCGCGGTGATCGCTTTTGGCACGGCTGCGGCAAATTCCGGGTAGAGGTTGCGGATCACATCCAACTCCCCCGCCATCAACCCCGACAGGCGCGTGCCCGGCTCGCTGACAAAACGGTAGGTGACATCATCAATCTCCGGCGCATCGCCCCAATAGGCATCATTGCGCACCAACGTGATGCTTTCACCGCGTTCCCAATGGGAGATTTCATATGGACCGGTGCCGATGGGCGTCATGCCAAATTCGGGATCTGCGGAATAGCGCGCCGGAACCATTTTCATCCAATACATCCGCGCCGGCAGCACCGGGTCAGGGGATTTGGTGGTGATATGCACGGTCAGATCATCCACCTTAGCGGCGCTTTCAATCGTGCCCAGATAGGCCATTTGTTCCGAATTATAGTCCGGGTTGATGATCCGCAGGACAGAGGTGACAACTGCGTCGGCATTGAACGGCTCGCCGTTGGTAAAGCTGACATCGGGCTTCAGTTTGAATTCCCACGTCAGCGGATCAACCTGTGTCGGCATCTCGAGAGCAAGGCCGGGAACCAGCACGCCATCGGGGGTGCGCTCCAGCAGCGTTTCAAAAATATTGTCAGTGATGGCGCGTTCCGCCCCGTCGTCGCGTTGTTGCGGATCAAGGGTGGTCGGCTCAGACCCGATGGCAATGGTCAGTCCGGCGGCATAAAGCGGGGCGGCGGCGCCTAGAAAAAGCGCGGATAAGAGCGCGCGCGGAAGCGTGGCCCGAAAAGCGGTGCGTGTAAGTGCGTTCATCTTTTTTCCCGTTGGCTAAGGAGGTCATGGCCTGATTGGCTCAGGTGTTTTTTGACGAGTGCCGACATTCCCTCACCAAGCCTAGGAAGCAGTCGAAAAAACTGTCAACGACTTCGTGACAACAAAAAGGCCTTGGGACCATCGGCTTCAACTTTCGCACAAATATTGTGCAAATTTATTGCACTTCAGGCCCCAAACGCCCGCAACAGAATACGAAACTCGAGTCATGAACGCGAGAAAATCGAAAATCTGTATCCAATATTGCAGTGCAGCAGAATCGGATGGCAGAGTCTCACCAAGCGTCGCACGGAGCGCCCCCAGACACGCATCGGGGCATATTTCTATGAAAATAACGAAATATCGCGCAGCGCAGCGATGAGAAATGCGCATATTTCGATCAAACCCGCCCGCAGCGGGAAAATTAACAAAATCACTTGTCAGTCATTTTAGTATACCATATACAAAAATTCGAGTTTAGGCATTCCCATCCCTCAAACTCCAAGATACGCCGCACAAAAGCGCCGCACAGTGAATGACAGATCCCGCATGACCGCGCCCCGCCAAACGCGTCGGGCGGTTCTTTCAAGCCGGACAAACACAGCGGCCCTGCGCAACGAAAGATATGACTGATCCAATGAAACGCACCCTCCTTATCACCGGCGCGGCAAGCGGCATCGGCGCGGCCATCGCCCGGCGGTCTGCCGGTCCTGACACCGCCCTCCTCTTACACACCGGTAAAAACGCCGATGCCCTTGAGGCGGTCGCCCAAGACTGTCGAACGGCAGGTTCGGAGGTTGTTTTGGAACTCGGCGATCTCGCCATTCCCGCCACATGCACCCGTCTGATCACCGCCGCCAAATCCGCGTTCGGACAGATTGATCAGATCGTCAGCAACGCAGGCAAGGCCTCAAAAGCGCCTTTTGGCAGCTTCACCCATGATGATTTGATGCGCGACTTAGCAATGATGCCCGGCGCATTTGCTCTTTTGGTATCAGAGGCCCTCAGCGACCTTGAACGCTCTCCCTGCGGTCGTGTCATCGCTATCAGCTCGTTCGTCGCCCATGTGCATGGCAAAGCGGGTACAAGTTTTCCCACCACCTCCGCCGCAAAGGCCGCCATTGAAGCCTTGGTTGGCGCGCTCGCGCTGCAACTTGCGCCCACGGGGACCACAGTGAATGCGGTGGTGCCGGGCTTCACCCGCAAACAAGGCGGGGGCCATCTCGCGGTGTCACCAGACACGCTGTCTGCCGCCATGGCCGCCACCCCCACCGGGCGGCTCACCGAACCCAGTGACATCGCTGCAACCGTCGCTTTCTTGCTGTCCCCAGAAGCCCGCCAGATCACCGGCGCGACCGTGCATGTCGATGGCGGTTTAACCCTAGGCTGATCCAGACCATGACCGACATCCCCCTCTACCTCGAACTGGCCGCCGTGCTCATCGCCACCGGCTTCATTGCGGGCATTATCGCCGGGCTTTTGGGTCTCGGTGGCGGCATTGTCCTTGTCCCCGCCTTTTATTTTCTTTTTTCCTCAATGGGATACGAGAGCGCGCATCTGATGCAGGTCTGCGTTGCCACGTCGTTGGCCACCATTGTCGTCACCTCTTTGCGCTCGGTTCAATCGCATCGCAAACGCGGCACGGTTGATATGGATATCCTGAAAACATGGGCCCCCGGCATCGTGATCGGCGCGGTGATCGGGGCTTTTGTCGCCACCCGGCTGTCCTCGCACATCCTGTTGGGCATTTTCGGTGTTTTGGGCATGATCGTTTCGGCCCAAATGGCCTTTGGTGGCCCCAAAGAGACCGGAACCGAACGCCTGCCGCGCGAACCGTTTCGCTCGGCTTTGAGTTCGGCCATCGGATTTTTGTCGGTGCTCATGGGCATTGGCGGCGGCTCTTTTGGGGTGCCAGTCCTAACCCTTTCGGGCCTCACGATGCACCGCGCGGTCGGCACGGCGGCGGGCTTTGGCCTGTTGATCGCGCTGCCATCTTCGGTGAGTTTTGCACTGCATGGCTGGGCGCTTGAGGGCAAGCCGCCCTTTTCGCTGGGCCTCATCAACCTCCCGGCCTTTGCCGCCACGATTTCGATGACGCTGATCTCCGCTCCAATGGGCGTGGCTTTGGCGCATCGGCTTCCAGCGAAAAAGCTCAAACGCATTTTCGCCGTCTTCCTGTTGATCACGGCGGGGCGGATGTTGATGAAAGCCTTTTCGATGTGACCAATGGCGGTCGGGCGTCACGCAATGGTCACGCCCATCCCACCCAAAATGCGCCGTACCGTGCCCACGGCAGAGCGCGGCGTATAGGCCCCGCTCACCCCGCCCAGGGACTGCGATGCGACGCGGATGTCCCATTCAAGCCCCTGTCCCTCAACGTGAATATGATGTTCCATTGTCTTTTTACCCGGCTCAGCCACCACCCGGCTGATCGTGCGATCAAAGCCAAGCCCGGCCAGTGCGACGGCGGCATGCACGTTCACATTGCGCGGGAATGTGAGACAGGCCTCACGCGCCGTGCCTTCAAAAACCGCGCCCTCCGCCGTCTCAGACAGGCCAAGGCTCGGCCCGCTTTTGACCGTCGTGATGCTGACGCGCTCAATCACATCGCGCCCATCGGCCAAGCCGTCCAGCGCCAGAACGGCACCATGAGGAACAAAAAACCGCGTGCCGTGTGTGGCACAGGCCGCGCGCAGCGCCTGCTCAGTTTGCAGCACGGACAGCGCGGTACAGCTAAAGCCACACAGATCGCTTTTGGCCAAGATCGCCGCGCCGTGATCATGGATCACCTCTGGCACGGCGGCTTCGATCACCAAGTCCACATCGCGCGCCAGCGCCTGCGCCATATCCGTCAGGATCAGCGCTTCAGGAACCCCTTCTGGCTGACGCCGCCCGGCCAGCACATAGGACACCTCAACCCCCGCCATCTCGGCCAAGGCCTCGTAGATGGCACAGCCGATTTTACCCGCACCAATGATGCCAATTTTACGCTGTGGAGCACTGTGATGTTCGGTCATGAAAGCGGGCCTTTTGGTCAGGAGGAAAGCTCACCAAAACAACCATTAAAATGATTTTTTGTAAATAAAAAACAATGCCTTAAATCACATTTATCACCCCTAAATCCACCACGGACTTAGGGGCAAAACGGCTGGCAAAACGCCCTGCTTCGCTATTGAGACAGGGCCACTGGCCCCTGATCCTCATAGACATCTCCCGGCCCCGGATTGGCCGCATTTGAAGCACCGCCAAAGTGGGTCATGATGCCCCAAACCGCGTTCAAAGCGGTCTGAACCGCGCCTTCGACCCATGCCGGGGTCCAGCTCACACTGTCGCCCGCAAGGAACATTCCGCGATGCGCAGCGGGGTGACCCGCCTGCATGAAATGACCATAGACGCGACGATTGTACCGATAATGCCCCGGCAATGCGCCTTTGAACGCTCCAAGGAAATTCTCATCCGCCTCCCAACTGATGCATTTCGGCACACCCCGGATATGAGAAGCAATATCCACGCCGGGATAGATTTTTTCCAAGGCGTTCAACGCCAAATCAACCCGTTTTTCATCCGACAACGGCAAGAGTTTCAACGCATCCGTCATCCACGAATACGACAAGCAGATTACCCCCGGCGCGTCCGGCCCATTGTCAAAGAAATAGGTGCCCCGTGTGATCCGGTCGGTCAACGTCATCGACAACACAGGCCGCCCTGTCGCGGCGTCCATGTCGGTCCAAAACGGCCGATCCACCATCACGAATGTCTTCGCCGCCTGCATGTAGCGCGTGCGGTCGAGCGCCATCCAGAGCGGTTGGGCAAACAGGTCTTCTTCGACGTCAATCGCCGTGGTCAAAAGGTGGCTCTGGCAGGTTGCGAGCACCGCCTCATAGGCGACTTCGTTGTCCCATTGGTCGCGCACCGTGAAGGATGTGTCAGACGCTGCACGCGAAATATGCGTCACCCGTGACCGGGTCGCACCACCATGCAGAGAGGCCAGAGAGGTGCCCTCCGGCCAATGCGCGCAGGGCGGCGTGGCGGTCCATAGACGGCGCAAAACATTCTCAACCCCGCCGACCACATAGCGTTGATCGTCGTCAAAGCCCAAAAGATTAACCCGCAGGATTTCAAGCATGGAATTGGGGAAATCTGAATCCCAACCGCCAGTCCCAAATCCCACTTGGCCAAAGACCTCGCGATGGCGAAAGCTCAGATTTTGAAAGGCCTGCGAGCTTGTGACAAAGTCATAAAATGTGCGCTCATCCCAGGCCTCGACGATCGGGTCCCAGAGGGCTTTGACCCGCGCTGCATCCTTGTCCCGAATGGCCGCTTGCAGCTCGCCAAAGCCAACCCCTTGCTCCAAAGCATCGCTATAGGCCACCGCAATTTCGCGATACATATCGGGCAAATCATTGAGATCGCGCGCGAAAAGCGTTTCTCCTTCAAGGTCGATCACGGTGGACCCTGCGGCCTTGGTCAGCGGATTTGGAAAGGGTTTTGTTTGTAACCCCATGAGGTTCAGGTAGTGATAGAAGCTCGCGGACGAGATCGGAAACCGCATCCCACCCATCTCCGCAATCACATCCTGGGTGCCATCAAACACCTCAGAGCGGAGCCGCCCGCCAAATCGAGAGGCCTCATAAATCACTGGACGCAGCCCTAATTTCATCAATTCATAGGCCGCAATCACGCCAGCCGCGCCAGCGCCGATGATGGCCACCTGCGCACCATGACTGTCGCGCGGTACGGCCCCCAACCCCGCCGGATGGGCGAGCCAATCATCGTAGGCAAAGGTAAAATCAGGACCAAAAGCGGTCAGAGGTTTGGAGGATGTCATCGGGTCTCTCTTTGTCTCAATGGAAATGTCTCAAGGAAAGCGGGTCGGTGAAAAAGACGTTAGGTCGCAAGCCGGGGGACGTCCAGCGACCAAATCCGCAACCAATGCTGCGGTCATCGGAGCGGAGGCAAGGCCGATATGGCCGTGCCCAAAGGCGTAAACCACGTCTTTGGACCGGGTGGATCGACCGATCACGGGCTTGCCGTCTGGCGTCGAGGGACGATTGCCCTGCCAACGCGTAACCTGTGAATCTGTCACCCCTGACAGAGCCGGGTAGCTCCGCGTCAGATGCTCAAAAAGGATCTCGGCCCGCGCCCAATTTGGCGGTGCATCTGGCGCGGCGAGTTCCACCTGCCCGGCGGCGCGCAGGCCACCACGCGTGGTGACATTGGCCATTTTTCCATCCTGTGGCATGATCGGAATGTCGAGTGTGAACGGAGCCTCACGAAGTTCGACATGATAGCCGCGCTCGGCGGCCAAAGGCACCGGGTCTCCCAACGACGCGGCCAGTGGGACGGAGGCCAGACCCGCCGCAATCACCGCCAGATCACAGGCCATATCGCCATCGTCACAGCGCAGCCCGCGCAACTGCCCTGCGGGCAGATCAAACCCAATCACACGGTCCCGCCGAAGCACCGCGCCCTGCCCGGTCAACCAGTCGGCAAGCCCGGCGACATAGCCGCCGGGATCGGTGCAATGCGCCCCGTCTTTGATCAGGACGCCAAACCGATAGGCAGGGTCAAGCGCGGGGGCGGCGCGGCGCAAAGCCTCGCCCTCAACCTCAACCATCACCACGCCATTGTCGCGTCGAAGCTCCCACCCGAACGCCTCCGCCTCATACGCTGCCCGCTCGCGAAAGGCGTAAAGGAGCCCGTTTTGCACGATCAAACCCGACAGACCCGCACGCGCAGCAAGGTCGATATGGCGCTGCGGCGCATCCGCGAGCAGGCCAGAAAGAGCGCGCGCCGTGCGCGAAACCTTGTCGCCGGTCGCCCCGGCCCTGAGAAAGCGCACAAGCCACGGCGTCAACGCGGGCAGATCACGCCAGCGGATGGTCAACGCCCCGCGTCGATCGGCCAGCATTCTCGGCACCTTACGCCACAGGCCGGGCTGCGACATCGGCAGGATCGACGCCGGGCTGATAAACGCGCCGTTGCCGTAGCTGGCGGCATGGGGCGCGCCGGGCGGTGCCGGGTCTATCACCGTCACACGATGCCCCTCTTGCAAAAGTGCTGCGGCGACACTGATGCCAACAATTCCGGCACCGATGACGGCGATATGTTTGCCCTGCGGCTGTATCATGACAGCTCCGTTTGACATGAGAAATGCTGTGATTGGGGCCGCTCGCCTGTCGCAAGGTTCAAAGCCTGACATGACAATGACACAGGATATAGAAAAGAAAATGGTTGAAATATGCATTCTGGCATGACTTTTACTCATGACGATCTTCAACGCATTTTTTTCAAAAGGATCGCGCCTTTGCGCCGTTTCATCCCCTCCCTCTCCGCGCTGGAATGCTTTGATCTGGCCGCGCGACATCGTAGCTTTACCCGCGCTGCCGAAGACCTTGGCCTCACACAAAGCGGGGTGAGCCGACAGATCAGCGCGCTGGAGCAGTTTCTTGGGGTGCGCCTGTTTCAACGGATTGGATCACGGCTGGTGCTGACCGAGGTCGGGGTGCAGTATTGGCGCGAGATTGACCCGCTTTTGGCTAGGTTAGAAAAGGCGGCGCTGGATGCCGTGCGCGGGCAAAGGCGTGAAGAGGCTTTGATCCTTCGGACCAGCCCAGGGTTTGCCGCGCGTTGGCTTTTGCCCAGGCTCGGTGGATTTCTCGCCGCCCATCCAGAGGTTATTTTGGAGGTGATCGAGGCGGAAGGGGCCAGTGATTTCACCACATCCCCCGCCGATCTGGCCATTGTACGTGGCACTGGGGCGGCCGCAGATGTGCGCAGTGATTGGCTTTGCGCCGAAACCCTGACTGTCGTCGCCGCCCCCAAACTGATCGCGCCCAGCGCGTCTTTGGATCACCTCGATTTCGCTCGCCTCCCCACGCTGCAAAACGCGACCCGCCCGAGTCTTTGGATGACATGGCTGCGCCTCTCAGGCACCGCACACAGCGGCGCGATCCGAGGTGTGCGGCTGGGCCACAGTGGCCTGCTGATCCCTGCGGCCTGTGCTGGGCTTGGTCTGGCCGTGGTGCCGCGATTTTACGTCGAAGAAGACCTTCGCCAAGGGCGACTTTGGGAGCCATTTGGGCCAGCGGTGACCTCTCCCGAGAGCTATTGGATTTTGCGACCTGAAGAACGCGCGCATCACCCGCAGATCATGGACTGCGTCACTTGGCTCAAACGCGAAATGAGGCGCCCAAATGCGGGAGCCCCCTCTCTTTAGACGCGCTCGACACGACATATCAACCGCCCCTAAGACAGCTGAAGCGTGGCGCTTGGATCAACCATCACCTTGCATTGGGTCGTACGTTGACGCAGCGCCTCAAAGGCAGCAGGCATCTCGGCGAGCGTCACCGTGTCCGAAATCAAATGCTGTGGTGCATAGGTTCCGGCATCCAACGCGCGGATCGCCATTTCGAACTCTGACATGTTGAAAAACACCGACATCACGATCTCGACCTCTTTGGAGATGGCGCGAAAGCTGTTCATGTGATCGGGGGCCGTGCACAGCCCCAACACAACGACCTTGCCCCGAGGCGCGACAAGGTCGACACAATGGTCAATCAGCCCCGGTTTGCCAACGCATTCAAACACCATCTCTGGCGACCCGCCACAGGCTTGGGTCAACTTGTGCGCAAGATCGGGGTCTGAGATAATGAAATCCGTCGCGCCAAGCTGCATCGCCCGGTCCCGTTGGTGATCGTGCATGTCGACCACAACAACGCGGCTCGCACCCATGCGCCGCGCCCAAAACGCCACGGCAAGGCCAATGGCCCCGGCCCCAACGATCGCCACGGTCGCACCCGGCCTCATCTTGGCCCGCATGATCCCATGCAGCGCCACCCCCAAAGGTTCAGCCAACGCGCCATCCGCAGCAGAAATACCCCAAGGCAATTTGCGGCACTGCAGTTCATCCAACGCCGCATATTCGGCAAAGCCGCCGCCGATGAGAGCGAATTGCGCACACCACGCCGGTTCGCCGCGCAGGCACGCGGGACAGGTGCCGCAGCCTTTGAGCGGAGCGGCGGAGACGTGATCGCCGGGTTTGAGGTGGGTCACACCCGCGCCCACGTCGATCACTTCGCCCGAAAACTCATGACCAATCACCTCGCCGCCCTGAAGGCCAAAGGTGGCGTCTTCGGTCATGTGCAAATCCGAGCCACAGATGCCACATCGGCAGACTTTGAGCAGCACTTGCCCACGCCCTGCCTCAGGCTTTGCCACTTCATTGAGGCAAAGCGGTTGGCCCAGAGCCTTGAAAACGGCGGCTTTCATGGCTTTTCCTCCACGATCAATTTACGCCGAACCGGGAACCAGGCGTGATCTCCCCATTTTTGTATGAGGCCCCAGACCCCGCCCCGCGCGTAGAGCGCAATCACCAAGGTGAGCAGGCCCAGCACGATCAAATAGGCCGAGCCGAATTCGCCAAACAGGCGGTCGGCGAGAAAGTAGATCAACGCGCCGATCAACACGCCCTCAATCGCACCAATGCCACCCACCATGACGATGAAAATCGACATCGAGCCCCAAAACGGATCAAAACCCGCCGACGGTGTGATCCTGAGCTGCGCCATATAATAGATCGCCCCGGCAAAGCCTGTGCCAACCGCAGCCGCGATAAAGATATAGAACCGCAGCCGACCGACATTGACGCCTTGGCTGGCGGCGGCCACCGGATTGTCACGCATCGCCGTCAATGCAAGCCCAATGCGAGAGCGTAACAACCAATAGCTGCCGCCAATGGTGGTGAGCAACAGGAGCGCACAGAGCAGGACAAAACCAACCTCGCGCTCATGCTGGCTATATTGGGTCATCACCCGCAAGGTCAGACCCGCCCCCGCATTGACATAATCAATGTTCGAGGTCGCCAGTCGCACCGCTTCGGCCACGACCCATGTGCCGATGGCAAAATAAGGCCCGTCCAGACGCCGCAGCAACAGATAGGTCGGCACCGCCAAGATCGCAGGCGCGATGAGCGACAGCAGCACAGCAACAAAAGGGTTTACGCCAAAATTCTGCGCCAGAACGAAAAGCAGATAGCCCGAGACGCCGATAAAGGCCTGTTGGCCGACGGAGACCAGCCCGGCATAGCCCGCCAGCAGGTTCCACATCTGCGCAATGGCGATGTAGCACGACAGTTCAATGGCCCAGCGGATGTTGCCCGAACTCGCCCACCACGGCATGGCAACAAGCGCCACAAGAAGGGCGAGGCACAGCGTCATGGCGATCCGGCTGGATCGGGTCGCGCGGACGACCTCGGTGTGATGTGGTTTAGATGTCATGTGTCCCTGCCTCATTTTTTGCGCGCCATGATGCCTTCGGGCCGTGTGGCCAGCACCGCGAGAAAGACGAGATGTCCGAAAAGAATGCCCAAGCCCGGATCAATCCGAAGACCGATGGCTTGCGCCACGCCAAGCACCATTGCGCCCAAGAAGGCGCCCCAGACCGAGCCCATGCCGCCGATGATCACCGCTTCAAACGCGTAGATCAACTGGGCTGAGCCATCAGACGGCGACACCGTGGCGCGCAATGCGGCAAACACGGCGGCCAGCCCCAGAATGCCAACGGCAATGGCCGTGGCGATGGCATAAATCCGTTTGGGGTCGACCCCGGTCATCGCAGCGGCTTCAGTATCGGCAGCGGCAGCGCGCAGGCCGCGACCAAAGCGCGAAAACCGCAGCACCGCATCCAAACCACCGGTCAGCACGAGAGCCGTGATCAAAACGATCACCGGCAAGAGCCCGACATAGATCGAACCGATCTGAAAACTTGCGCTGGCGATGTCGGAATTGGGCAGGCTGCGCGTGTCCGCCGACCAGAGTTCCAACATGAAATTCTGTAAAGCGATGGACAGGCCGAAGGTGGCGATGAGAGACGGCAAAGGATCGGCACCGACCACTTTGTTGAGGATGAATTTTTGTAAAACCCACCCGATCACCACCGCGATTGGCACGATCACAACGATCAGCCCAAGGTTGCCAAAAGGCAGCACCCCAGCCAGTGAGACGGCGATGAGTGACAAGAGGATCATCACATCGCCATGGGCGATATTGACGATCCGCATCACGCCAAACATCAACGCCATGCCCAGCGCATATTGCGCATACATTCCGCCCAAAAGGACGCCTTGGATCACTGCATCAAGCCACTGCATGAGACGCTCCAAAATAAGCCGCGGCGATGGCGTCGCGGGGGATGTCCTGTGAGACGCCGGTCAATGTGATGCGTCCTTCGAGCATACAATACAGGCGATTTGAGGCCTCCCGCGCGAGGCCAACGTCTTGTTCGACCAGTACGATGGCGGTGCCAGAGGCGCTGATTTCGGGGAGGATTTCATAAATTTCACGGATCACTTTGGGCGCAAGGCCTAGACTGATCTCATCGCACAACAGCACCTTCGGCTGGCACAAAAGCGCGCGCGAAATCGCTACCATTTGCTGTTGTCCACCGGACAGATCCTCGATCGGCTGCCGCCGCTTTTCGCGCAGGATCGGGAACAGATCGAACAGGTGCTCGCGGGTCCATGGCCCCTCGCCTTCGGGCAGGCGCGCATTGTCAATCGCGATGCGCAGGTTTTCCTCGACCGTCATGCCAACAAAAAGCCGTCGACCTTCGGGCACCATGGCAATGCCACGCCGGACCATCATATGGGCGGGTGTGCCCCCACCGGCTGACCTTCAAAGCGCACCATGTCGCGCGCGACGGGCAAAAGCCCGAAAATGGATTTCAGAAACGTCGATTTCCCGGCCCCGTTCGCACCGATCAGGGCAACGACCTCGCCCGGTGCAAGATGCATGTCTATGCCGAACAATGCCTGAAAATCGCCATAGCCTCCTGTGAGGCCATGCGTCGATAAAATGGCTGTGTCACTCATGCTTCGATCCCCATGTAAACGCGCTGCACCTCGGCGTCTTGCATGACGGCGTCCGGGGTGCCTTCGGCGATTTTGACGCCAAAGTTGAGCACCATGACCCGGTTTGCCACCGCCATGAGCGCATGCAGCACATGTTCAATCCAAATGATGGTCACGCCTTGGTCGCGCACCCGGCGCACCAAATCGACCAGCTCGGCCCCTTCCGCTTCGGTCAAACCGCCCGCGATCTCGTCAAGCAGCAAAAGTTTGGGCCGCCCCGCAAGCGCGCGCGCCAGTTCAAGCCGTTTGCGGTTCAACAACGTCAGGCTGCCTGCCGCCGTGTTGGCATAGGGCAACAGCCCACAGTCGCGCAGCACCTCCGCGCAATGGTCATTGGCCTCCGCTTCGCTCATCCGGGCGCTCATCATCGCCGGAACCAACAGGTTTTCAAACGCAGTCATCGCACCAAAGGGTTGCGGCACCTGATAGGTGCGCCCGATCCCGCGTTTGCAGCGCTTGAACGGTGGTTCGGCCCGTAGCGGAGAGCCATCCAGAGACAGCTCCCCGCTATTCGCGGCCAAATCGCCACTGATCAGGTTGAACAACGTGGTTTTCCCTGCGCCATTTGGCCCAAGAATGCCCAGCACCTCACCGCGGCCGACGTCAAAACTGACGTCTTCCACCACGGTGAGCGCGCCGAAACGCTTGGTCAGCCCTTTCGCTGACAAAATCGCCTGATCTGTCATGGCTGCGCCTTACGACCAGTCCAGCGGAAGCATCGCCGCCTCGGGGTGCAGAACATCCGGGTTGAGGGAGCTGTCGACGATTTTAAGGTCAAACGGCCATGTTTCCCCCTTGACCCATTGGCCACCAAAGATCGGCGTTTTACAGATGTTCGGGTGCGGGCCATCGCCAAAGCGGATGGTGCCGACAAGCGTGTCGAGATCGGTGGATTTGAGCGCATCGCGGTTGGCCGCCCGGTCCAACGGGTCCTCAGAGCGTTTGAGGGTGTCGAGGACGACCTCCCAGAGCGCATGCGCATAGCCCAAAGGTTGGGTCCATTGATTGCCGGTCTCCGCCTCCCAAGCATCTGCAATATCGCGGCTGGTTTGGCCGGTCAGCGAAGAGATGTAAGGGAAGGCAGGCGTCCACCAGACTTCCGAGGACATCCCCACGCCCAAATCCCCCATCGCCTCGATCCCGGAGGGGAACAAGAGGGCTGCGGCCACAGTCACCACTTTGGGGTGGTAGTTTTGTTGGTTGCACTGGGTGATAAAGGTTTTGAGATCCGCGACATAGGTGATGCCGCCGACGATTTCGCAGTTGTTGTTTTTGAACTCTGCAATCTGGGCGGAAAAATCATTGGTGCGCGGTTCAAACATCGACGGCGCGAAGGCCTCAAACCCTGCGGCACGCACGGCAGGCGGCAGACCGTATTCGTCACTCCCCCATGTTTCACCATCAGCGTTGCGCGGGAACAGCATCCCGACCTTGCCGTTGGTGTCGATGGATTTCCACATGCCGGTGAACGTGCCCAACACATCCTCAAGCCCCCAAAAGAAGTGATAGGTCCAATCAAACGGCTGTTCAGCCCCGCCACGCGGCATGACAAAAGCCTGCCAGGGCGAGTTCGACGAAATACAGGGCACGCCGTAGAGTTCGCACTGATCTGCGGTCGGGTTGTTGATGTCCGTGGCCGAGGCAGGCAACATAAAATGCACCTCGTCATTGAGGATCAAATCACCGGCAAGTTCAGCGGCTTTGTTGGGGTTCGATTGCGCATCCCGCAACAGGATTTCGACATTATAGGTCTCACCGCCGATCTCGATCCCGTCTTTGACCAGATCCATGATCTTGGTGACGGTGTAATCATCAGTGTCGCCAAACAGAGACAGCGGTCCGGTCATCGGGCTGATCACCCCGATCTTGATGGTCTTTGCCCCCTTCGCCCGCGCCGCATGCGGCAATGCGATGGTGGCGGCTGTCACGGCGCCGAGGCCTTTCAGCAGGCTGCGGCGGTCAAGATGGCTGTGCGGATGAATGTTCAGTGTCATGTTAGGTCCTCCCTTAATTTTTATGCATCACGAGGCTCCTCCAAGCCTGTGGTCGTGACGCCTGTGCTGTGTCGTGCTGTGTGGCGAGCGGCCCCTGCGGGCCGCGGGCCTTGGTCAGTCGAGTTCTGGCGCGGGACGCAGGATCAGCCCGCCGTCGATCACCATTTGTGATCCGGTGACATAGCCTGAGGCATTCGAAGCCAGATAAAGCGCCAGTGGTTTGATCTCATCGGTCTCGGCCACGCGGCCCAGACAGGACCAGCGCACGAAAGCCTGACGATCCTCGACATTCGCCATGCGTCCACCAGCGATATTGGTGATGAATGGCCCCGGACAGATCGCATTGACGCGGATGCCATAGCGGCCAAGTTCCATCGCCAACTGTTTGACCAGATGGCTGACCCCAGCCTTTGCGGGCATGTAGGGCGTGCCGACGATGCCATCGACATAAAAGGCCGCGATCGACGAGGTGGCGATGATCGACCCGCCGCGTCCTTGCCGTTTCATATGCCGGGCGGCGAGTTTCATCGTGTAGTAGATCGAGGTCAGATTGATCCCGATCACCTTATCCCAATGGGCGTCATCAAGATTGTCGATCTCACCGTCCGGGTTGCGGTGGCCTTCGGGGGTCAAGAACCCCGGCCCGGCATCCACACCCGCATTGGCAAACACCACGTCGATGCCGCCCTGACGCACTGAGACGGCATCAAACACCGCATCCATCGCCGCACGATCCGTGACATCGCCCCTCTCGGCGTGGACTGTGCCCCGTGGGTCCGAGGCAGCGATCTCCGCCACGGTACGCGCAAGCTGATCTGCGTTGAGATCAAGCAAAGTCACATGCGCACCCTGCGCCACCATGATTTCGGCATAGGCCCGGCCCAGACCAAAGGCGGCCCCGGTCACAAGGACGGATTTGCCCGCCACATCGAACATGTTCTCCAAAGACATGCGGTCTCCTCCCTTCGGTCCCGCAGGATCAGATGAACATATCTTTGTTGATCTCTAGGCCATTGGCCTCACAGTGATTGACGTAATGGTCGATGAACCAAAACACATCCGCTGTGAAATCATACTTGGCCTCATCATCAAAAAATTCGATGGCCCCGTTGATCCAAAACAGCGCTTTCATGCCGTTGGGATCATCGGAATAAAGCGTGTGCGCCGTGCCCGGCAATTCATAAACAAAATCGCCCGGACGAGAGATCCAGTCGTATTCGTAGTAGCCCCAAGACCCCTCAAGCGTGACCGCCGAGACGACACCGCGGTGTTTGTGCGTGCCGATCCGTCCGCCGCCTTTTACCCAAAGAATATTGGCCACCGAATTGCTGCGCACATCAAAGGCCAGGTGTTTGATCGCGGCACTGTCGCCAAACGGCACCCAAGGGTTATTTTTGTCATCTCCCGGGATGAACGCCCCCTCTTTGCCAAAGCGATTGATCATCGCCTCATGCGGCTCTGGCGGCAGTTTCGTGATAAGGTTTTGCTGTGTCATAGGTCCTCCCTTTCGCCCGTTTTTCAGGGCAGCACTCAACAGATCGGTCGGGAGGATTTGCGTCAAAGCAAATAATTTACGCCGCTTTGCAGCACGGGCAAATTGCGTGGAAATTGCGATTTGTCTCATAGGGTTACCCGCAATAAAAACTTAGTTTTGCGCCAGAATGTCGCAGCCTTTCTGTAGCGCAGATTAATTATATGGTGAAATGACTTCATTATTTGCGTAATATCTCGTCATGAAAACATCAGATGACGAAGAACAACTCCTCCACCGCGGGGGCCGCCCGACCTTAGCGGACCTGATCGACACGCTTGAGTTTAGCCCGTCGAAAGGCGCGATTGAGCTGCATGGTGCGCGGATGGTGCTGTCGCGCGCGACCTTTGGCGCCGACCTTCAGGACGAATTGGTCCGCCGGTTTGGCGAACACGAGGCCAAGGTGTTGATGATGCGCCTGGGCTATCGCAACGGCCGCGAGGATGCGGAATTCATTCGCCAAGGCTGGCCGAATCTGGACATTGGCGACGCGTTCACCGCCGGAACTCGGCTGCATATGGTGACGGGCACAGTGCGGGTGGAGACCCTGCACAACGACTTTGATTTCAAAACGGATCGCTTTTCCGGTGATTTCCTGTGGCATCAATCTGTCGAAGCCCTCGAATACCAACGCCGCCACGGGCGCGCACTTGCCCCGGTGTGTTGGGCCCAAACCGGCTATGCGGCAGGTTACGCCAGCGTCTTTTTTCGCAAACTCGTGCTCTACAAAGAGGTGAGCTGTGCGGCGATGGGCGACAAATCCTGCCGCGTGGTGGGCAAGACCGTAGATGGATGGGGCAAAGACGACCCGTTTGTGCGGATGTTCCTGGATGAGGTCTTGGTCAACCGGGCCGAAATGCCCTCGCGCCTCCGCAAGACTGCGGGCAAGACCGCGCCGATGGACAGCGCAGGCTTGGAAGATCGGGTTGTCGCGCCGGTACGTCACACATTGGAAAAAATCGCGCACGCTGGGTTGAACGCGTTGATCACAGGACCAGAAGGGGCGGGTTGCCGCCTTGCCGCCGCCTGGCTCCATGTCGCGCGGTCTGGTCACGGCAAGACCCACCGCTGTCACGCCACATCGCCACAGCTGCCCGCGCTTTTGGACAGCCTGCGCCAAACCATATCCGCCCCCGGCGCACGCGGGCAGACGCTGATCATTGAGGGGATCGAGGCGCTGACGGACGATCTTCAGGTGGCGCTGATCGACATGATCAAAACCGATGGCGTTCCCCCCGAAGCCCTTCTTCTTGTCGGGCTATCGCACCTGCCGCTGCGGCTGTTGCGGCGCGATACGGGGCTGCGATCTGAGTTGATATACGCGCTCTCTGTCTTGCCCGTCGCGATGCCGCCACTGTCCGCGCGACCGGATGACCTTGCCGATCTGGCTGCGTGCTATCTGGCCCAGATGCGCCCCAAACCGGGGCTTGAGGTGCTGTCGCTCACCGAAGAGGCGAAGGCCTTCATCCGCACCGCCGCCTGGCCCGGAAACCTGCCTGAATTGCGTGCGACGCTGATACGCGCCGCGCTCTGTGCCGACGCGCCGCCTGTCATTGACCGTGAGGATCTCGACATGGCGCGGCTTGATCCGCAGCCCCCGGCACTGTTGCAGGGCGGGGATAATTTTTCTGAGCTTTGGGATCAGCTTGTGCCACTCTTTGAGGCCGGGATCGGCGTAGACACATTGGTGTCGCGGATCGAACAGCGGGCGGTGGCCGAGGCAGATGGCAATGTCTCCGCCGCCGCGCGCCTATTGGGCCTGAGCCGTCCGAAATTGGATTACCGGCTCAAAAACCCGGTCTGACTATGCGTAATTACATCCCGCGCGCGCTTTGCACCACCAGATCGCGCAGCCATTTGTGCATCCGCGAGGCGTGGGTGCGCGCGGTCCAAACCATCTGAATTTGCACCGGCGTTGACACCGGACAGCGCGCGATAAAAAGCCCCGTCCCAAGTTTGCGCGACAGGCGCTCGGGCACAGTGGCGACAAGTTCGGTGCCTTTGATCAGGCTTTGAATGCCCGCCGGGCTAGGGGTGCGCATCGCAATCGAAATCTCGTGGCCTTCTTGCTCCAGCGTCTGCATATAGCCTGATTTCCATTTGCCGCCGTAGGTGATGTAGACATGAGCGAGGGGCAGGTAGTCCTCCATCGTCAGCGCCGCTTTGGCTTTGGGATGGGTCGGGTCCATCATGCAAACATAATGGTCCTCATAGAGCGTGCGCGTATAAAACGCGGCCCCAAGTTGGACGAAGGGGCCGATCAACAAATCCGCCTCCATCCGCAACAGTTTATCATGGCCAAGATAGGAGGAATCGATGATCTCGATTTTGAGGTTCGGTGCTTCGGCGCGGATCAGATGGGCCAGATGCGGGATGATCAATTCGCGCTCATAGTAGTTGCAGGCGATGGTCACCGTCTGGGTGCTTTCTTTCGGGTCGAAATCGCGGGTGGCGGTCAGTTGGGAAAACCGCTCTAACAATTGACCCGCCTCCGCCACCACCTCTTCGCAGCGCTGGGTCGCGATCAACCGACGCGCCTCACGCACGAACAGTGGATCGTCGAACACGCCCCTGAGCTTGTCGATGGTGTAGCTCACAACCGATTGATTCATCTCAAGATCTTCGGCGGCGCGGGTGAATGAGCCAAAGCGGTAGACCCGGATCAACACATCCAGGGCGCGAAAATCTGTGGCGAGGATGTCGATGGTCTTGCTCACGTCACGCTCCTTGGGGTCATGTGGGGCCATGGTCGAGCAGATTTATAAATCTATTTTGTAGATATGTGAAATCAAATTGATCGCATTGATTGATGAACTCCGCCCTGTTTACCTGTCAGGATCACAGCTTTGGGAGGAGATCTGTTGATGTTGGACATTCCCGTGAATGAGACGGTCACATTGGCCGATCTCACCCGAGACCCATACCCAATTTATCGCCAAATGCGGGCCCAGACGCCTGTGGTGCGCGTGGCGCAGACCAATCGGATTTTCGTCACCCGGTTTGAGCACACAAAGTGGATCAAGGAAAACCCCGAGATTTTTAGCTCGGATGACCCAATGACGCCAATGAAACCGGCGTTTCAGGCCCATACATTGATGCGCAAAGATGGTGACGAACACCGGGCCGAACGCATGGCGATGCAGCCCGCCTTTTCGCCGAAAGTGATCCGTACGGACTGGGCCGATCTTTATACCAAACTGGCCAAAGACTATGTCTCGCGCCTGCCCAAAGGTGAGACGGTGGACATGTTTGCCGATCTCTGTGGCCCGATCGCTGCGCGCATTCTGGCGCATATGTTGGGGCTGGAAGAGGCCACCGACGCACAGATGCAACGCTGGTCCCAGCGCCTGATCGACGGGGCGGGCAATTTTGGCAATGACCCTCAGCTTTTTGCCCTCTCCGACGCGGCCAATGCCGAAATGAACGCGCTGTTCGAACAGGTCATGCCCCGTCACATCGCCACGCCAAACAATTCGGCCTTTTCCGTTATGTTGACTGCGAAAACGCCGATCCCGGTCAGCCAGATGTACGCCAATATCAAAATCGCCATTGGCGGCGGCATCAACGAACCGCGCGATGCTTTGGCGACCATTCTCTACGGGCTGTTAACCAACCCTGAACAGCTCGAAGAGGTCAAACGCCAAGAGGCGTGGCTTGACGCATTTGAGGAAGGCGTGCGTTGGGTCGCCCCCATTCAGGTGTCAGGCCGACGCACCACACGAGAGGTGCAAATCGGCGATCATGTGATCGGCCCAAACGAGACGGTGATGACCATCCAAGCCTCCGCCAATCGCGATGAGGCGGTCTATGCCGATGGCGAGGCGTTCAACGTCTTTCGCGACAAGCATCCCCATCAGGCCTTTGGCAGCGGCCCGCATCATTGCGCGGGCGCTCAGGTCGCGCGACGCACGCTGGGGCAGATCATGTTGCCGCTTTTGTTTGAGCGCTTTCCCAATATGACGCTGCCCGATCCGAAAGAGGTGATTTGGAGCGGCTTTGGCTTTCGTGGCCCGCTCAACTTGCCAATCACCCTCGCTTAATATCAAAATAACGCACTAAATGAGGACTAAATCATGACGAAAATCACATTCGTCCAACCTGATGGCCGCAGCCAGACCGTCAACGCACGCACAGGAGACAGCGTGATGCAGACGGCATTGGCCCATAGCATCGACGGTATTTTCGCCGAATGCGGCGGCGCAATGATGTGTGCCACCTGCCATTGTTACGTTGAGGACGAACGCACCGGAGAGGCAAGCCAAGGCGAAGAGGATTTGTTGGACTGTGCCGAAGACGAGGTGCGGCCCAGCTCGCGGTTGAGCTGTCAGATCAAGGTGACGGAGGATTTAGACGGGCTTGTGGTGCATTTGCCCGTGGCCGTGGAGTGACGGACGCAGGTGTCTTCATTTTGTCGAGGGAGAGGTCGGCAAAGCGGAGGTTCCCGCACATAAGCGCACCAACACACAAACCGGCGCAACGCCGTCGGATCTCAGGGAGGAGACCCACATGACCACATCATTCACCCGCCGCACGGTTTTGGCGAGCATGGGGGTGGCGCTGGCCACTCCAGCGTTTTTGAAACGCGCCAATGCCGCCGAAGTGACACTGAAACTGCATTCGATGTTGCCCGCACCGGCGACGATGAACACGCAGTTTTTTGAACCGTGGATCGAAGAAATCCGCACCGCCTCCGAGGGCGCGATTGACATTCAACTGTTCCCCTCGATGCAGCTTGGCGGCAAGCCCGGCCAGTTGCCTGATCAGGTCCGCCAAGGTATTTGTGACATCAGCTGGACCCTTCCGGTCTATTCGCCGGACCGCTTTCCGGTCGCCGAAACATTGGCGCTGCCCTTTATGGTCACCAATGCCGAAAAGACCTCCGTGGTCATGCACAAGCTGATGGATGAATTTGGCCAAGATGAATATCCGGGCACGAAAACGCTTGGCTTTCACACCCATGACGGCGGCAAATTCCACACCCGCGAAGGGCTCATTCACACCGCTGATGATCTCAAAGGTCTCAAACTGCGCGCGCCCAATCAGGCGACGGGCAAGCTGCTTGAACTGATGGGGGCTGAGACGGTGTTTTTCCCGGTGACCGAAATGGTTGTTGGTCTCTCAAACGGGGTGATCGACGGCTGTTGCCTGCCCTATGAGGTGGTGCCTGCGTTCAAGCTGCAAGAGCTGACCAAATTCTCCTCGGCCCCTGCCCCTGCGTCGCGTGGCCTGTACGCCAACACCTTTTCGATGTTGATGAACCAACGCGCCTATGAGGGCCTCTCGGACGATCTGCGCAAAGTGATCGACGATCATTCCGGCATCGCCCTGTCGCAACGTATTGGCCGCCAGTTTGATACGTTTGAACAGATGGGCAAAGAGGTGGTGGTCAAAGAGGGCAACACCATCGGTGAAATTTCGGCCGAGGAAATTTCGGCATGGCGCGAGATCGCACAGCCGGTGCATCAGGCTTGGGTCGACAAGCTCAATGACCGCGGTCTGGATGGCGCGGCAATTTTGGCCCGCGCCAATGAATTGCTGGACGCTGATCAACCCGCCTAAGGGCTTTGAGCGACACGGCCTCTGGTCCAATCGGGTAGACCTCGGCTGGACCGCTGTCACACATGCTTTGGTGCACACACGGGCTTCTGACTTGGCCTCGTCCGACAGGGCGGGTATGACTGCGGCTCTGTTAGACATGGAGCCTGTTTTGGATCACGCCGCCGCCTCACCCGACGCCATCGCCGCCCGCATCGCGCGCACCATCGCCACCGAAATCTCCGCCGCCCCCTCGCAAGTCAGCGCGGCGGTTGATCTGTTGGACGGCGGCGCGACCGTGCCCTTTGTCGCGCGCTACCGCAAAGAGGTCACCGGCGGTTTGGATGACACGCAATTGCGGATGCTTTCAGACCGGCTCACCTATTTGCGCGAACTCGAATCGCGCCGTGCGACGATCCTGAAATCCATTTCCGAACAGGGCAAATTGACTGCCGATCTGGCCAAATCCATTGCCGGGGCCGACAGCAAATCAACGCTTGAGGACATTTATCTGCCCTACAAACCCAAGCGCCGCACGAAGGCGATGATCGCGCGTGAAAACGGTTTGGAGCCATTGCTGCGCGCGATTGATGCCGACCGGGCGGCTCTGCCCGAAACCTTGGCCGAAACCTATGTGTCCGAGGCCGTTCCTACCGTCAAAGATGCGCTCAACGGCGCGCGCGACATCCTCACCGAGGAGTTGTCAGAGCGCGCCGATCTTTTGGGCAAGCTGCGTGATTTCATGCGACGCGAGGCCTTTATCACCGCCAAACTCATTGCGGGCAAAGAGCAGGAAGGCGCGAAGTTTTCCGATTATTTTGATCACCGCGAACGTTGGTCGGATATTCCGTCCCACCGCGCCTTGGCGATTCTGCGGGCCGCGAAAGAAGACGTTGTGACGATGGAAATCGGTCCCGATTCTGAGGAGGGCGAACCGCGCGCCATCGCCATGATCGGTGCGGCTTTGGGCACAGAGGGACAATTGCCCGGCGATGAATGGCTGCGCGGTGTGGCGCGTTGGGCCTGGCGGGTAAAATTTTCGATCTCGCTCTATATCGACCTGTTGGGCGAATTGCGCCAGCGCGCTCACGAGGAGGCAATCAACGTCTTTTCCCGCAATCTCAAAGACTTGCTCTTGGCCGCCCCGGCAGGCGCGAAAGCCACGCTGGGCCTGGACCCTGGTATTCGCACCGGCGTGAAAGCCGCCGTTGTGGACGCCACAGGCAAGGTTTTGGACACGGCAACAATCTATCCATTTCAGCCCAAAATGGATGTGCGCGGCGCAGAGGCCAAGCTCATCGAGTTGATCGGACGGCACAACATCGCCCTGATCGCCATCGGCAATGGCACCGCCAGCCGGGAGACCGAGCGACTTGTCTCGGACACGCTCAAACGCCTGCCGCAGGGCGTCAAAGCGCCGACCAAAGTGATCGTATCCGAGGCCGGTGCCTCGGTCTATTCAGCCTCCGAATTGGCGGCACAGGAGTTCCCCGATCTCGATGTCAGCCTGCGCGGCGCGGTCTCGATTGCCCGCCGCCTTCAGGACCCTCTGGCCGAATTGGTCAAGATCACACCGCAATCCATCGGCGTTGGCCAGTATCAACATGACGTCGACCAAAGACGGTTGTCGCAGGCACTGGACGCGGTGGTCGAAGACGCGGTGAACGCGGTCGGTGTGGACCTCAACATGGCCTCCGCACCGCTGTTGGCGCAGGTTGCAGGGCTTGGACCGTCTTTGGCCCATGCCATCGTCGTGCACCGCGACCAACATGGGGCCTTCCCATCGCGCAAAGCGCTTTTGAAGGTTGCCGGTTTGGGGCCAAAAGCCTTTGAACAATGCGCCGGGTTCCTGCGCATCCGTGACGGGGCGGAGCCTTTGGACGCCTCCTCTGTTCACCCCGAAGCCTATGATGTGGCGCGCAAAATTGTCTCTGCCTGTGGTCGTGATATTCGCGACATTATGGGTCAGACCGCCGCACTCAAAGGCCTGAGCGCCGAGGCATTTGTCACCGGAGATTTCGGGCTGCCGACCGTGCGAGACATTTTCACCGAGCTGGAAAAACCCGGTCGTGATCCGCGGCCAGAATTCAAAACCGCGAGCTTCACCGATGGGGTTGAGGACATCAAGGACCTGAAGCCGGGGATGAGCCTTGAGGGCACGGTGACCAATGTGGCCGCCTTTGGTGCCTTCGTTGACATCGGCGTGCACCAAGACGGGTTGGTCCATGTGAGCCAACTGGCCGACCGGTTTGTGAAAGATCCGCATGAGGTGGTGAAAGCCGGAGATGTGGTGCGTGTACGGGTGACGGAGGTTGACATTCCGCGCAAACGGATCGGACTGACAATGCGCAAGGACGGCGGTGAGGCCACCGAGGGCCGTCGGACCGACGCAGCTCCCGCACGCGGGAAATTCGCCGCCAAACCGCAGGGCGCACCATCGGGCAAAACGGGTGGAAAACCGGGCGGTTCAAAAGATCATAAAAAAGCCCCAGCGCCACAGAACCGCGCCCCAAACCCAAGTGGCAACAGCGCCCTTGGAGCCGCTTTGCTGGACGCGATGAAGAAAAAACCCTGACCTGACTGCGATATAGAGCGGCGAAGATATGCAAAGAGACCCTTCTGGGTCTCTTTTTGCCCCCTAAGGCGGACAGTGGGTCAGCGCAATGAGACCTTGCCCAGCACCGCGTGGACCGCCGTAATCAGTGTGGGAATGTCGGCGGCACTTAATCTGGCGACATTGATGCGACCACCTTTGACGACATGGATGGCATGATCGCGCGTCAGGGCCAGTTCCTGTTCCGACGAAAGCGGCAGCAGCGAGAACATCCCCGATTGCCGCCCGAGGTAACTCAAATCAGTGCGCCCGAACTCTTGCTCTTCGCAGCGCACGATTTCGGACCTGACGGCAATCACACGCTGGCGCATATGATCAAGCTCGTCCAGCCCCTCCGCCACCGCCGAGTTTCAACGCATCATCCAGACCACACCCAATATCTTGGCCTGTCACAACACCACCGGCGCGGATGATTTCCTGTTGATTGTGGTGGCGCGCGACCTCGACGATTACAGCGCCTTTGTCGACACGACACTGCGCCGCCTGCCTGGTGTGACCAGCATCCGATCGAACCTATCGTTGCGCGAGATGAAGGGCTCGACGCGCCTGCCGATTGAGTCGCAAGAGTGAGGCCGGTTCTTACGGCAACATGCGTGATCCACCGAGCGGTAGCGTTGGGAACGGATTGACGTGGTGACCAAAACGCCCAGCAGCGCATGGTCACGCTGAGACCAAGCCCAACCAAGCTTTTGAACAGAGCGCAACCCGTCTGGCCTCTGCGCCAAGAACCCCTTAAAGCATTTGGAAACGCTAAGGAGATGCCGTGTGAAAAAGTTAACCTTGCCTGAAAGACCGCACTGGCGCGATCATGCACGTGAGGTTGGTTTTACCTTTGCCGACATGCATGGTGCCCCCTATTGGGATGAAAGCTCGGCTTACGCCTTTTCGCTGGAACAGATCGAGACGGATATTGAAGACCCGGCAACGGAGCTTCATGCAATGTGCCGACAGGCGGTTGATCATATTATCGCCAGCGAAGAGCTTATGGATCGCCTTGCCATTCCCGAGGCGCACCGCGACCTGGTTGCTGAGAGCTGGCACCGGGGTGATCCCGAAATATATGGTCGCTTTGATCTTGCCTATGATGGCAACGGACCAGCCAAGCTGTTGGAATATAACGCCGACACCCCCACGTCCCTCTATGAGACGGCCGCCTTTCAATGGCAGTGGCTTGAAGATCAACTTGCGGCGGGTGTACTGGTCGAGGGCAGTGATCAGTTCAATGGCATCCATGAGGCGCTTGTCGCCCGCTTTGCTGAGGTGTTTGCGCCCGAGACCGATCTGCATTTCACCGCCGTTGCGGACAACCCTGAAGATTACGCCACGGTTGAGGCGATGGCATGGGCTGCCCGTGAGGCTGATTTGGGCGCGCATTATTGTGATCTTGATAAAATCGCGGTGAGCGAGGATGGCCAGTTTTTGGATGACCAAGATCGTGTCATGGGCGTGCTGTTCAAGCTCTATCCGTGGGAAGATCTTTTGCGCGAAGACTATGCCGCCCACATTGCGGGCTCCGGCTGTTTGTTTTTAGAACCGGCCTGGAAGGCGCTTTTGTCAAACAAAGGGCTTTTGCCGGTGCTGTGGCAGATGTTCGAGGGCCACCCTAACCTTTTGCCCGCGTTTTTCGCACAAGACATCGAGGACGCGATCACTGGTCACGGAGCTGTCGCACCGGCGGTGGCCGCCGCCTTTGGCCGAGCCGAAGCGCAACTACACGCCGGGCATGTGCGCAAACCGATTTTGTCGCGCGAAGGGGCGTCGGTTTCGATCGTCAAACAGGGGGAGGTGATTGAGGTCTCGCAAAACACCTCCTATGCGGATCAGCCGCAGATCCTTCAGGCCTACACCCCGCTGCCGCGGTTTGACGGCTTCCGCCCGGTGATTGGCGCATGGATTGTTGGCGACACCTGTGCGGGTCTTGGCCTGCGCGAAGATCAATCACGGATCACTCAGGATTTGTCCCGCTTTAAACCGCATTTTATTACAGGATGAAGTGCGCTAAAAGCGCCCTCAGCTCGACCACAACATAGGTTTGTCATGATCAAACGCTCCAAAACTGTCGCCCTCACGATTCTCGGCGCCGCCGCCTTTACTCTTGCAGGCTGCCAAGAAGACACGGTGGATGCTGCGGCGTTTCCCGATCTGAAAAGCTGTACCAATGCGGCCCAAAATGGCGGCATGTTCTCGGCACAAGATTGTAACGCCGCCTTTGCCGATGCAGAAGCGTTGCACGTAGAAGCCGCGCCACGCTATGACAGCCTCAGCGTGTGTGAAGAACAACATGGCCAAGGGGCCTGTGGGACTGAGGCAGCGGCAACTCAAGGCGGATCGGGCAGCATCTTTATGCCGTTGATGATGGGCTACCTGATTGGCAACATGCTTGGCGGATCAAAGGCAAGCCAGCCGCTTTATAAAACCCCGAATGGGAAATTTACCAATGCGACGGGATCAAGCACCTTTTCCGGCAATTCAGGTGCGACCAAACTGAGCACATCGCAATTCAATCGCCCGCCGACAACGGTTGGCAAACCGCCAATGTCGCGCGCGACAGCCATGTCACGCGGCGGATTTGGCTCCCGATCCAGCGGCTTTGGCGGCTGACACGGACGGCGCTGTCTCGCCTCGGTTCTGCGCCTCGAAGAGAACCGTCTTTGAGCGCCAATCCTGCTCGGGTTGGATCTTTTAGGGGCGCCAGCTTCCCATTCGACTTGTTTTTCCTCTCGCGCTTGGTTCGCTATCACTACGTTGTAGCATGTCGAATGTCGTTCCTTGATATGAACCGCAGTCACATTTATGTCGCCAACCTCCGCCTTCTCCCATGGTCCGATAAACTTCTGCACGTGGAAACAGACCTTGAGGCCCTCCGCCCAGACCTTCTCTCCACCTGTCAAAACGCCTTCCAGACCGAGGCCAAGCTCGACGACCTCAAACTCCCCACGCTCACCGAGGCTGTCAAAGCTCACCCGGGTGAGAAGGTCGAATGGTCCGAGAGTTTCCAAATCGGGGCGGAAAAGATCGAAATTGCCAGCCCCGTGGTCCTGTCCCAAACCGCCACGGGCCATGCGGGCTGCGACCGCAGCATTCATCGCAAGAGCTGGAAGTCCGCTCAGGACCGAAAGCACGACTTTCCGCTTCTCGCGCACCGTTGCCTTTTTTGCCACACCGTTGAATGCGCTCCATTTGCTTCCACGTTGCTTCCACGGGCGGATTGCAAACGCCGAAAGCCGCCCGAAGGTGGCGCGTAACATATTGATATAATGTTATATTTTTGGTTGCGGGGACAGGATTTGAACCTGTGACCTTCAGGTTATGAGGGTCAGCCCTGCGTCCGAAATAACTGCGTTATTTCCGGACCTTAGCCAACTTCCAATGTCGTAACGTCGGTGTCGTGTCGCATGGAGCAGCCGCAAACCGCTGCGAATAAACGGTAATCGCGTTACCCTAACAGCTTCGCCGCCACCATGGCCATGGCTTACTTATGACCAGAGAACTGACGGCTATGCGTTCGTCCAAATACTTGACCCGCAATTCGCTGACACAAGACCGGGCCAGTTTGCCGCTGATCTGGGCGCGCGGATGCCTAGCAAGCATCAGCTATGCGCACGAAGCGGCCATTCAAATTATCCTCCGACTTGCCGCCTAAACAAACGTAGTGGCGATCCGCATATTTTCGTCCGGTTTTCATTTCATTCATCAGCAATTGTAATATCGTATCGGGTTTTGTCCTTTGTGGCGAACGCCCTCAGGCAAGCGTTTTCCGCGCGCACCCACATAGTGATTCCAAACCTCCTCGGGAGCCTTCTTTCCATAAAATCCGAACCGCGAAGAGCTCGTTTCGGCAAAGCGGGTTGCAGGAAAATTATCCAGAGTGGCAGGCAACCATCGCTCAGCCACGAAGATACCGCGCACAATGCCGTGGATCACCGCAAGAATAAAGTCAGCCTGTTTTGCACGATGCTCCGATATCCGCCAAGCATATCTGACACGGTCAAGTAGTTCTTGCTCTGAATTGTGATCAGAAGAGTTTATGTTGATCAGTATGAGTTTTTTGTTCCCGAGATCAACTTCAGGCAACGCATACTTGTCAACAATCTCCTGCGCATGCATGGGCCCGCGATCGTTGCTGTGATGGCCCGCAGATTTATTCGACAATCCGGAATAGGCATCGATAAGAGATGCCTCCACCTCATACGCCGTTTTGGCGTTATCAATCCCATGTCTATGAATGATATGTATGACATTCAGGCCGGATCGTCGAATGTCATTTATCCGCTTCACCTTTAGGCTTTCTTCATCGTCCAGCATGAGATCGCCATCAACGTCATCGCTGCCATTAGCGGTTACATCGCTGGCGAGAGTGGCGTTTATGTGCTGGAAAATCCGATTTCCTTTGCCCTTGCCAACATAGAACGTTTCGCCGTTACGAGGATCGATCAGTCGGTAGATGTAAAATTGAAGTTTTTCGCCAACTCCGGCTGGAAAAGTGTCCATTGCTACGTCCAAATATATTACCTCATAACAAATTAGGACAAATCGGACCAAGAGGCAAAGGGCTCTTTGCGCAGATAGCCGCTTCGCCAAGGTGCGGGTACTTGGCCTCGCCGGACATGTCATGAGCAGGGCACATCTGTTCACCATTTGTATGGTTGTGTCAGGTGGAGAATAATCGCTAGCCCAGCAGCTTCGCCTCGACCATGGCCATAGCCTTCTGATGGTCGGGTGACGGGAACAGATGCCCGTAGCGTTCCATCGTCATCTGGATGGAGGAATGGCCCGCGAAGGTCATGATCTCCTTGATCGAGAAGCCCTGCTCGATCCACAGCGACACGGCGAAGTGGCGCAAGTCGTGCCAGCGCATCGTCACCTCGACCTTTTCCTGCAGCTTGCGGAACCGATCCTGTGTGCGGGTGTGCTGCAGAATCCCGCCCTGCGGCGCTGGGAATACCAGCCCCAGTTCGCTTTTCGGGCAACGCAGTTTCCAGCGGCGCAGGGCATTCAGCACCATCGGACCTGCCGGGATGTCGCGGAACCCTGCCCGCGATTTCGGCTCGCCCATCTGGTTGTAGGCGTCGGCGCGCTGGCGGATGTGGATGAAGCCCTTGTCGAAACCCACGTCCTGCCAGCGCAGGCCCCGCAGTTCTGACGCGCGCAGACCGCCCAGCGCCGAGACGATCAGGTGCGGCTTGAAATCCTCGTCCGCCGCCTCGATCAGGGCGCGGATCGCTTCCTTGGACGGCACTGGGGCCTTGTGCTCGATCCGGCTGGACTTGATCACCCGAACGCCCTGCGCGGCGTTGGTGAACAGCTGGCCATTGTCAATAGCGTGGTCGAGAATCAGCTTAAGCACCGAAATGGCGCGGCGGGTCAGATGTTCGGAGCGGCCATTCAGCAGCAGCCGGTCGCGCAGTTCATTTACATGGCGACGGGTCAGCTGGGCGATCAGCTTGTCCCCGATCCCGACCACCGGCGCGGTCAGGTGCAGCCGTACATAGTCGCTGTAGCCGCGCAGGGTGGAGCGTTCCATCCGTCGCCCGGTCTTGCAGCGCACCTCGCAATGATCGAGCCAGCTTTTCGCAGCCCCGGCCACCGTCGTGCTGTCGCTGTCGGCCAGATAGGTGTGGTTGGCGACCAGCGAGCGAACCTTGACCAGATAGATATCCGCATCCTTGCGGCGTGGGAACAGCTTGGACCGTCGCTTGCCCGCCTGGTCGGTGAAATCCACCTGCCAGCGGACCAAGCCCGAGGGCAGCGTGCGTTTGCGGATCGTGGCCATGATTTTCCTCCATGAGCGTGAGCAACAGGAACGGTTGTCAACGCGCGCGAATGGCGTTAGAAACCGCCTCACAAACACTTGCAATGAACTGTTGCGTGTGTAAAGCCCTTGTTCATGAACGGAGCCCTTAACAATGACAGCCAACGAACGGAGCGGTGCGGAAGCCCCCGAAACGTTCCTTTATGGCGACACGGAAGCGGTGGCAGCGTCAGGCATGCCCGTGCCATCCCTGCGTGTCTTGAAGACTGCCCGGGCCATTCAGGCTCAGAAAACGCCCAAGGAGCATGGTGGCTTCAAACGCATGTGGCACGAGGAAGATGTGCTGATCGCCTCGATTGGTGCCGCGATGAGCGAACATTTCGCCTGGAACATCCGGATCGTGGCAGAGGCGATGGCCAAGACAAGACCGGGCACATGGGCCGCGCTGACAGCCTCGATTGCTGGGACTATTTCACCCGAAGCTGGTCCGCTGATCCGATCATTGCCAGACGACTGGTATCTCGACCTGGTAGACCGGAAGCTCCTGTTTCTGAGGGTGCCACCTCTTTTCACCATGCTTTTCCACGATGCACCGCCCGGAGAGACCAACCTGCTTCTTGGGCAGGCGACATCGAAGGACACGTTCCAGATGCTGCCTTGGCTGCTCGGCCATCCCGAGGGTCGCGCCAAGCTGGCGGCCATCACCTCCCCGGCGCAGACCACGAACGCCGAACGAGCTTACAAACTGGCCATGGCAACCCGCGCCAACGCGCTGAGCACGGCCAGCATCAACATCAGCATGCAGGTTCGCGCCGGATGGCGCCGCCTCCACGGCCTTGACGTCCATTTCCTCCAAGACGCCCTGCCCCAGAAAGGAACCCCCAATGACCCACCACCCTCGATCCCTTGACACCCTGAAGCAGACCGCGACCGAGGCGACGCTGTGCGATGATCTGCTGCACGGCGCAGATGCAATCGCCAAGTTCATGTTCGGCGACGCGAAGCACCGCCGCAAGGTCTACTACCTGACCGGTGAGGCACCGAAGGGCATGCCGCACTTCAAGATGGGATCTTTAATCTGCGCACGAAAAAGCACCATCCTGAACTGGATTGCCGAACAGGAGAGTCGTGCATGACAGCCGCGCCTGCGGATGATCTCACCGACCTGCGCCTGACCCTCCATCGCAACGCCTATCACCCCGTCCCCGTCCTCGGTCCGCATGTAGCCACGAAGGCCGCCGGAAAGCGTCCAGCCATGAAATCCTGGGAGGCCATCTGCGCGACGGCTGACGAGGCCGAAATCACCCGCTGGACCCACGCCCAGCGCAATTGCACCAACACCGGTCTGCTCTGCGGCACCCTGATCGGCATCGACATCGATGTGCTGGACGCTGGCCATGCAAGTCGACTGACCGGCATGGCCACCGATATGCTAGGGCCTTCACCCTTGTCTCGCATCGGACGCGCGCCGAAGATCCTGCTGGCCTTCCGCACCGATACTCCCTTCGAAAAGGTGCAGACCAGCGAGTTCCAGATGCTGGAAGGCACAGTGGCGCGGGTCGAGGTGCTGGCCACCGGGCAACAGTTCGTGGGTTTTGGCATCCACCCTGACACCAAGGTTCCCTATCACTGGCCGGAACGCTCGCCGCTGGAAGTGCGCCTCCAAGACCTGCCCATCGTCAGCCGCGACGGCTGCGCCGCATTCATCGCCGCCGCTGAGGATTACCTGCGCAAGGTGGGCGGCCAGACCACCAGCGAACGGCGCGTCATGGATCGCGAGGGGCGCAAGCTCGCCGGGCTGAAGCCAAAGGAAGCCCCGTCGCACGAGCTGATTGCCGAGGCCGTCGCCCATATCTCGAACAACGACCTGCCCTATGATGAGTGGATCAAGGTCGGGCTGGCCCTTTACGCCGCTCTTGGCCCAGAGGGGCGCGACCTGTGGGATGTCTGGTCAGCCGAAGCCGCGAAAAACGATCCGGCGCATACCGCCGAGAAATGGGACAGCTTCTCATCCGTGCGCAACGTCACTGTCGGCACACTGTTCTGGCTGGCCAAGCAGAACGGTTGGCGTGCCGCCCGGCCGCGTCGGGTGCGCACCGTTCACACCAGCCGCGACGCGGGTGACGAAACCGCGACCCAAGGCAACCGCCCACTGGTCCGCGTCCGTGCAGGCCAGATGCCCGAGACCATCGACGAGGCAGAAGAGGCCTTGATCGGCGCTGGGCTTGGCTTTTATCAGCGCGGCAGCATCGTCGTGCGCCCGGCCATGGTCCCGGTCGCGATCTCGGGCGGCCGCCAGATCGACGCCCCGCGCCTCGTCCACGTCAAGGCGCACCACATGGCCGAGGCCTTCACCAAGGCCGCCCAATGGGAACGCTTCGACATGCGCGCCGGGGATTGGGTCAACACTGATTGCTCTCAGCGACTGGCGGAAACCTATCTGGCGCGCGAGGGCCAGTGGCGTCTGCCGGTGCTGACCGGGATCATCAACGCCCCGACCCTGCGCGAGGATGGCTCGATCCTCGACCAGCCCGGCTATGACGCGCAGACCGGCCTGCTGTTTGACCCGCAAGGCGAACGCTTCCCCCTGCTGCCGCGCGAGCCTGATCGCGGCACTGCCCTGCGCGCGCTGGGCTTTCTGCGCGACCTGATCGGCAGTTTCCCCTTCGTCACACCCGCCGACCGATCCGTGGCACTGTCGGCCATCCTGACGACGCTGTTCCGCCGCTCGCTGCCCACGGCCCCGCTGCACGGCTTCAACGCCCCCGCGGCGGGCACAGGCAAATCCATGCTGGTCGATCTGGCCAGCATCATCGCCACCAGCCGCCCCGCCCCGGTGATCGCGCAGGGCAAATCCGAGGAGGAAATGGAAAAGCGGCTGGGCTCGGCCCTGATCGCAGGCGACGTGATGATCGCCATCGACAACTGCGAGGAACCGCTCGGCGGCGAGTTGCTCTGCCAGACGATGACGCAGACCAGTCTGAAGGTCCGCATCCTCGGCTCTTCCATAAACGCCGAGGTGCCGAGCAACGCGATCGTGTTCGCCACCGGTAACAACCTCACGCTGATCGGCGACATGACCCGCCGCGCCATCCGCGCCACGCTGGATGCCGGGGTCGAACGCCCCGAACTGCGCGCCTTCGACCGTGATCCGCTGGCCATGGCGGCGGCGCATCGCGGCGACTATGTCACGGCGGGCCTGACCATCCTGCGTGCCTTCCACATCGCAGGCCGCCCATCACAGACCGTGCCGCTTGGCTCTTTCACCGCCTGGTCGGGTTGGGTGCGCGACGCGTTGATCTGGCTGGGCGAGGCCGACCCTTGTGAGACGATGGAAGGCATGCGTGGCGCGGACCCGAAGCTGGAGGCGCTGACAGCGGCACTTGAGGAATGGCGATCGGTGATTGGCACCGACCGCGTGACCGTGCGCGAGATCATCGAGCGGGCCGCCGCGCAGCAGACCCAGTTGTTCGGCAAGGCCGAGTTCGTGAACCCCGAGTTCCGCGAGGCCCTGCTGCGCGTCGCGGGCGACGGCGGGGCGATCAATGGCACCCGGCTTGGCAAGTGGCTGTCGCAGCATCAGAACCGGGTGGTCGCGGGCCACCGCATCATCGCGGCAGGCACCACCGGCAACCGGGCGCGCTGGCAACTGGACGTCGTGAACGCCGATCCCGCCACCGTCAACAACGGTTCTGATCTATTCCGCAGGGCTGCCAATGCGTGACGACCAATCCCGGATTGCCCGGTTAGGTTGGGTGGGTTGGGTTAGGTGCTCCCCACCGGTAACAATGTTTGTCACAGAAACTGTCGGTGACGTGGCACATACAGCGTGCCGACATGACACCACACACATCGCATGTGCCGTGACACATACGGGAAGGGGCCGGGATCACCTCACCCAACCCACCCACCCTAACCAGACAGATCGGCAACGGGCGGCACGGCTCGGGATGGATCGTGACAAGATCAGAACCGTTGTTAGCAACCGAGCGGTTCCTTTTGGGCTGATTTGTATGCGGGGGAGCGCAGCGCATAACCCCGCCAGCGTCAGGGGGCGGAAATGACTAAACTCAACGCCTCTGAAACCAAGACCGCCTTCGCCACACGGGTCGGCCTGACCAAGGGCCGCATCTCGCAACTGGTGGCCGATGGTCTGCCCGTGCGACCCGATGGTCAGATCGATGTGGCCGAGGGGTTGGCATGGATCGAGGACAATCTTGATCCATCGCGCCGCAACAAGGGTGGTGCTCCTGCGGCCCCTGCCCGTGTCAGCACCACGCTGGCCGAGGCCAAACGCCTGCATGAAATCGTCAAGGTGCAGCGCGCCAAGCTGGCGTTCGAACGCGAACAGGGTCAACTGATCGAAACCGTCGCGGCCACCCGCACGGTGTTCGCCCGCGCCCGTGCCGAACGCGACGCGCACATGGCGTGGGTGCAGCGCACCGCGCCGTTGTTAGCCGCCGAGGTCGGGGCCGATCCGCGCGCCACCTTTGCCGCCCTTGACCGGATGATGCGCGAACATCTCGAATACCTGGCCGACATGCCGCTGGGGAGTTTTGGCGATGGTGCCTGAAATTGACCTCGCCTGGCGGCGTGGCATCCGCCCTGAACCGCCGATCCCGGTGTCGGACTGGGCCGACCGCCATCGCATCCTGCCGCCCACCTCGGCCGAACCGGGGCGCTGGCGCACCGACCGCACGCCTTACCTGCGCGCGGTGATGGACGCGCTGTCCACCTCCAGCCCCTATGAACGCGTCGTGCTGATGAAAGGTGCGCAGACGGGAGGGTCCGAGGCTGGGCTGAACTGGCTGGGCTACATCATCCAGAACGCACCCGGCATCGCCATGCTGGTCATGCCGTCGCTCGACATGGTGCGGCGCAACACGACCGTGCGGATTGATCCGCTGATCGAGGCCACCCCTGCCCTGCGTGATCTGGTCTCGGCCCCAAGGTCACGCGACGCCGGGAACAGCCTGTTCCGCAAATCCTTCCCGGGCGGCCAGTTGGTGATGACCGGTGCGAACAGCGCGGTGGGACTGCGGTCCACCCCGGTGCGGTATCTGTTCCTGGACGAGGTTGACGGCTACCCCGGCGATGCCGATGGCGAGGGTGATCCGGTCGATCTCGCGATCCAGCGCACCACCACCTTCCGGGGGCGGCGCAAGATCTACATGGTGTCGACCCCCACGCTGAAAGGCCATTCCCGCATCGAGGCGGCCTACCTTGACAGCGATCAGCGGTATTTCCATGTCCCCTGCCAGCATTGCGGCGACATGGCCCCGATCACTTGGGCGCGCATCCGCTGGCCCGAAGGGCAGCGCGACGCCGCCTATCTGGTCTGCGATGCCTGCGGCGGTGTGCATCATGAGCACGAAAAGCCGCGGCTGATGTCTGCCGGTGAATGGCGACCGACCGCGCCGGGCGATGGCCGCACCGCGGGGTTCCACCTGTCGTCGCTCTATTCGCCGTGGGAGACATGGGCCGAGATCGCGCAGGAGCACGCCCGCGTCGCCAAGGATCCCGCGCGTCTACAGGTCTGGGTCAACACCAAGCTGGGCGAGTCTTGGGAGGACCAGGCGGGCGACACCGTCCCTGCTGATCCCCTCATGGCGCGGCGCGAGGAGTGGGGCAGCGACCTCGCTCCCGGCGTGGCCGTGCTGACGGCGGGCGTCGATGTGCAGGGCGACCGGATCGAGGTGCAGGTTGTCGGCTGGGGCCGTGACGAGGAAGCATGGGTGATCGACTATCGCGTGCTGTGGGGCGACCCTTCCGGCCCGCGCCTCTGGTCCGATCTCGACGGCGTGCTGAACGGCACCTATGGCGATCTGCCGGTGCGCGCCGTGGCGGTGGACACCGGCGGCCACCACACCAAGATGGCCTACGAGTTCTGCCGCACCCGCCTCGCTCGCCGCGTCTGGGCGATCAAGGGCCGTGGCGGCCCCGGCATCCCGGTCTGGCCGCGCCGTCCCACCCGCAGCAACAAGGCAAAGATCCCGCTCTTCATCGTCGGCGTCGATGCTGTGAAGGATGCCGTCTTCGCTCGCCTGAAACTGACCGAACCTGGCCCCGGCGCTATCCACTTCCCCCGCCGCCTCGACGCCGACTACTTCCGCCAGTTGACCGCTGAACGCGTCGTCACCCGCTTCGAGAAAGGCCGACCCATCCGTTCGTGGCAACCCAAGCGCGACGGCGAACGCAACGAGGCGCTGGACACCTTCGTCTACGCCCACGCCGCCTTGCACGGGCTGATAAGCATGGGGATGCGGTTGAACGAGGAGGCTGAGGGGAGGGTCTGCGCACCGCTGCAGCCTGCGCGTACGGCGATCCGCTCTGCATGGATGGGATGACTCTTGTCGCCTAGCAGAGAGCGCAAAGGGCTTTTGGCACGCCAACAACTTGCTCGACGACTTCATAAAGCAGCCAGCACGCATATTCAGAGTGAAGCCGGAAAATGGATTTGCCTGCACCCTGTTCGATGTGGAACTCTCTAGCGTTCCGATGTAACTTGATCGAGAACAATAACAGAACAAGGTGATCCAGTGACAGAGGCGGTGCGATTCACGAAACGCTATGGCGACGTTGGCGAGGCTAAATCTGACGGGGCAACCTACACACCCGAGCGCTTGCTGACTTCGTGGCTGATCGCATCTTAGCAACTGCCAACCTTGCGTCTGGACGGGCCATCAAGGTTCTTGACCCTGCCATAGGGCACGGCGAGTTGCTCCTTGCACTTCTTGACCGAATTGATGGGCCTGTCGAAGTCTTCGGATTTGAAACAGACCATTTGGCTTTGGCAGAAGCTCGCGGCCGCCTTTCGCGCGAACATCCGCAGGCTGTCCTGAACCTCCGTCTCGGCAGCTTCCTGGACCATGTCCTTGACGACTTCACGGGTGGGCTGTTCGGCACAGCGGAACCGTATGACGTCATCATCGCCAACCCGCCGTATGTGCGCACACAGATTATTGGTGCCGACCGTGCGCAGAAACTCGCCCAGCAGTTCGGGCTGACAGGGCGCGTTGACCTGTACCACGCCTTCTTGCTCGGCATGGCAACAGTCTTGGCGCCAGAAGGCGCGGCGGGCTTCATCGTCTCAAACCGATTCATGACGACCAAGGGCGGCGCATCCGCCCGCGCTGGGATGATGACTGGCCTCCGGCTGCGCGAAGTCTATGACTTGGGCGACACAAAACTGTTCGATGCTGCCGTGCTGCCTGCCGTACTGATCGCACGGGGCGTAGGGGCGGAGCCTGCGACACCGTCCTTCCTGACAATCTATCAGACGAAGGACCAACCCGCGCACACGGCCGCTGACCCGATAGAAGCCCTCGGAAAACATGGCGCGGTGTCTATTCCCGATGGCCGGACCTTCCTTGTTCAGCATGGGACGCTGGACACGGGCGGAGACCCTGCCGGGGTGTGGCGGCTGGCATCAGCAGGTATAGAAAGCTGGCTGGCAACCGTGGACCAGCACGCCTGGGGCACTTTCCGCGACATTGGCAAGATCAGGGTCGGGATCAAGACGTGCGCCGACAAGGTATTCCTGCCGAAGAGCTGGGACTGCGCGCTAGAGTTGCACCGACCCTTGACGACGCACCACACTGCGCGGCGCTTTCGGCCCGAGCCACACAACCGGCTGGTCCTGTACCCGCACCATGCAGTTGACGGCAAGAAGCAAGCTGTGGACCTGTCGCAGTATCCGGCCAGCCTCGCCTACCTTGAGCAGCACCGGCAGACCCTAGAGGACCGCAGTTATGTAATTGAGGCCGGGCGGCAGTGGTATGAAATCTGGGTGCCGCAGAACCCGACAGACTGGCCCGGGCCGAAACTGGTATTCCGGGACATTTCCGAGCAGCCAACCTTCTGGTTGGACCTTGAGGGGACAGTTGTAAACGGCGACTGCTATTGGCTGACCGGGGATGAGGACCTGTTGTGGCTCGCGGTGGGCGTGGCCAACTCCACTTTCATCGAGCGCTTCTATGACCTCCGCTTCAACAACAAACTCTATGCGGGGCGGCGGCGGTTCATCACTCAGTATGTCGAGCAGTTTCCCCTTCCTGATCCCGAGAGCGGCGGCGCAAGGGAGATTGTGGCCGCCTGCCGTGAACTGTACACCCGGCTGGCCGATGGCTCCGACCCAGTCCTTGAACAGAGGATTGACCGGATGGTCTGGGCAGCTTTCGGCCTACCTGTAGAAGAAGTCTGACGGCAGCGGTATCTGGAGCTTCTTGTTTAGCACCTTCCCGCCAAACTGCGGGAAGCGGGAGAAGAAGCTCGCTCCTGTCGTCAGGTAAAGGCGGGTAAGCGTAACTTCGGTTCCGTCCGTTTGGGCATAGAACAGGGCATAACGAACATCGCAGTGGCGGACCTGCGTTCCGGCGATCTGTGGCACGTCCAGCGGCTCCTCGCTCGATGGCCTGACCAATCCGAGGTCGATGGTTGGCGACGTCTGTAACTTGACCTCCAGCAACTGGTTGCGAACATCGGGAAAGCGCCCATCGTCGCGGTAGTCGGCATAGCCCAGAAGCTCGCAGACGATGCGGTGCAGCGCGGCACCCCTGTTGCGTTCCTGATCCCAACCGGCATCAGGGAAGGACCGGCCAACTGCGCCGCGAAGCCGCTCGAAAACCTCGCCAATGGGCAGGACCATGCCGTGCGCTGGGTGGTCTATCGGGCTGACTGTTTGAGCTAGGTTTGCCCCGGCCCGGGTATGGGGCAGGAGGGCGTCGGTGTCGGTCGGGGAAACCAGCTCCTCAAGTGCCACCCCAGGGACCAGCCGCGCCTGATACTTTTGCGTCAGTGTGCCGGTGGTATCGAGTTGCGCCAGTTCCTCGCCGTTGACGACCTTGACCCTTGCGATCTGGTCGACCTCGTCGACACGCAGGATGACATAGCGGCGCGTCGGGGAGAGCTCCTCGTTCCAGACTTGCAGGTTGTTTGACTTCTGAGCGTAGGTGTCGAACATTTGGCCCACAAATCGCGGCTGTGTTTTCTTGAAGCTGGAGGGCACGGGGTAGCCCAGAGCGCGGCAGACGCTTTCCTTTACCACTTTCGATCTCGTCCGAAGCGCTAGACCGGCAAGGCTGATCCCGCGCAACCTCTCGTCGAGGATTGCCTCGAGTTCAGGTGTGGGAACCCACAATTCTGGGTCTCCAATTTCAATATGATCGTAAATCGTGAGACCACTGTCTGCGATTGATTTTACGTAATCCCTGTCCATCGTGCCTCAGCATTCCCAATTTTTTGAGAAGCCTAGCAGTTGGTTCAGGGATCGACTAGCCGCCTCGTATCAGATCGCCAACAGACATTCCCGACCATTCCCAACCGCTCTGATACCCCGGAGGCGCTGGAAATGAGACAATCCGCGACATGCGGACGCTACTCAATCGCCTTTTCGGGTTCACGCGCACGCGCGGCTTTGACGCTGCGGGGGGCGGTCGGCGTTGGGAGGGCCAGCGCACCGTCGATGGGCTGAACACGGCGATCCTGGCGGGCGCGACGACGGCGGCGCGGCGGGCCGGATGGTATGCCCGCAACAACCCGTGGGTGGCGGCGGCGGTGGACAGCCTGGTGGGCAATGTCGTCGGCGCAGGGATCAAGCCACAATCGACCCATCCCGATCGGGCGGTGCGCGAACGGCTGCAGGTTCTTTGGTTGCGCTGGACCGATCATGCCGATCCCGGTGGGCTTGCCGACTTCTATGGGCTGCAGGCCATGGCCGTGCGCGCGATGGTCGAGGGCGGCGAGAGTTTCGCCCGGCTGCGCGTCGTGCCCGACGCCCCTGCCGTTCCCCTGCACATCGACCTGTTGGACCGGGACCAGGTGCCGCTGGACCTGCACCGCGATATTGGCGGCGGCGCGCGCATCCGGGCGGGGATCGAGTTCAATGGCGCTGGGCAGCGCACCGCCTATTGGGTGATGCGCGACCGGCCCGGCGATCCGCTGACGTCGCTGCGGCTGGAACCGCTGCGCTTGCCTGCCACGGATTGCCTGCACCTTTTCAAGCCGCTCGCCGCTGGCCAGTTGCGCGGGATCACCTGGCTCGCTCCGGTGCTGCTGCGGCTGCATGAGTTGGACCAATTCGAGGATGCTGCACTGGTGAAGGCCAAGGTGGCGGCTTTGTTCACCGGCTTCATCACTGATCCGGATGGCACGGCCGGAGGCCTGAGCGGAACGAACACCAATGGCGCGCTGACTGTGGGGATGGAGCCCGGCAGTCTGATCCCTCTGCCGCCCGGCACCGACATCCGGTTTTCCAACCCGACCGAAAGCGATGCCTACGGCCCCTTCGTGAAAAACCACCTCCGCGCCGTGGCCGCTGGCATGGGTCTGCCCTACGAACTGGTTTCGGGCGATCTGGAGGGCGTCACCTATTCCTCGATCCGGGCCGGGCTGATTGAGTTTCGTCGGCGGGTGGAGCAACTGCAGCACAACGTGGTCGTACATCTGTTCTGCCGCCCGGTCTGGGACCGCTTCGTGCGGCTGGCTGTGCTGTCAGGCGATCTGCCCGCGCGGGATTTCGACCGCGATCCCGCAGCCTATCTCGGCTGCGAATGGCTCCCGCCCAAGTTCGACTATGTCGATCCCAAGAAGGACGTGGAGGCAGAGATCCTCGCCATCAACGCTGGTCTCAAAAGCCGCCGCCAGGCGATTTCCGAACGGGGCTACGACGCCGAACAGGTCGATGCCGAGATTGCCGCCGGCAAGGCGCGTACTGATGCGCTGGGCCTGAGCTTCGGTGCGCCGCCCGACCAGAAGGAGGACATCCCCGATGAATGACACCATCACCCTGCTGACGCGCCGCGCCGACCTGGCCCCAGCCAGCGCCAACCGCGATGACCGCACCGTCGAGGTGATCTGGTCCACCGGCGCGGCTGTGCGCCGCCGCGACATGGCTGGCCCGTATGTCGAACGCCTCAGCCTTGCGCCGGAAGCGGTGGACCTGTCGCGGCTGCAAGGGGCCAGCGTGCTGGATGCCCACCGGCAATCCGCCGTCCGCGATGTTCTGGGCAGCGTGCAATCCGCCGATGTCGATGGTCAGCGTGGCACGGCGCTGATCCGTTTTTCCTCGCGCCCCGAGGTGGAACCGCTCTGGCAGGATGTCCTGTCGGGGATCCTGCGGCACGTATCGGTTGGCTATTCGGTCGAGGAATGGGTCGAGAGCACAGACAACGGTGCGCGGGTGCTGACCGCCGTGCGCTGGACCCCACACGAGATTTCCCTCGTCCCCACCCCGGCTGACCCCGGCGCACATATCCGCATGGAGACCAACATGACCGACACCACCATCACCCCGGCCCCGCCCGAGATGCAGACCCGCGCCGCAATCAACACCGAAATCCGCTCCATCGCCCGCATCGCCGGGCTGGACCAGTCCTGGATCGACGGCCAGATCGACGCTGCCGCAGATGCCGACACCGCACGGCGCGCGGCCTTTGACGCTCTGGCCACTCGCAGCGCACCGACCATCCGCACCGAACAGGTGCGCGTCGAGATGGGCGAAAGCCAGGACGACCCGGGCTTGCGCGCCCGCCAGATGGGCGAGGCGCTGTATGCTCGCATCAACCCGCGCCACGACCTCAGCGAACCGGCGCGGCGCTATGCCTATGCGACGCCAGTGGACATGGCCAAGGAATTGCTGACCCTGCGCGGCGAGTCCACGATGGCGCTGTCGCCTGCGAGCCTCGTGACCCGGGCGCTGCACACCACCTCGGATTTCCCGATCATCCTCGGGGATACAGTGGGCCGCGTGCTGCGAGATGCCTACCAGGCCGCCCCTTCCGGAATCCGCCGCCTCGGCCGCCAGACCTCGGCTAGGGACTTCAGGTCGGTGAACAAGATAATGCTGGGCGAAGCCCCGCTGCTGGAAAAGCTGAACGAGCACGGAGAGATCAAGGCCGGGACGATGGCCGAGGCGCGCGAAGCCTACAAGATCGAGACCTGGGCGAAGAAGATCGGCATCACCCGGCAAGTGCTGGTCAACGACGACATCGGCGCGTTCTCGGACCTTGCGCGCCGCATGGGCCAGGGGGCGGCAGAAACCGAGGCGCGGATTCTCGTCACCCTGCTGGAGGCCAATAGCGGCAACGGCCCGACCTTGTCGGACACCAAGGCGCTGTTCCACGCTGACCACGGCAACAAGGCTGGCAGCGGCGCAGTGATCTCCGATGCGACTCTCTCTGCCGCGCGGCTGGCGCTGCGCACCCAGAAGGGCATCGAGGACCGCACGATTCGCGTAACGCCGAAGAACCTGCTGGTCCCTCCCGCGCTGGAGACCGTGGCGGAGAAATGGCTGGCATCCATCGCACCCGCAACCGCCGCCGACGTGAACCCGTTCTCGGGGGCGATGTCGCTGGTGGTGGAACCCCGCCTGTCCAGCGCCACGCGCTGGTATGTCACGGCAGACCCGGGTGAGATCGACGGCCTCGAATTCGCATACCTCTCGGGCAACGAGGGGCCGCAGGTCGAAAGCCGCTCCGGCTGGGATGTCGACGGCGTGGAAATCCGGGTGATCCTGGACTTCGGCGCGGGCTTTATCGACCACCGTGGCTGGTTCCAGAACGCGGGCGCGTAATGGCCGACCTCACCCAACTGACCGCCTGGCGCGACGCCCTAATGGCCGCCCGCTATCAGGGCATCCGCACCGTCGAATACGACGGCAAGCGGGTGACCTATGCCAGCGACGCGGAAATGGCGGCCGCGCTGGGCGACCTCAACCGGCAGATCACCGGCACCACGGCGCGCATCGCCGTGGTCCGTATCCAATCCTCGAAAGGGCTTTGACCATGAAGAACTTCATCCAGAACGGCCACATCATCCGCGTGACGGCCCCGGTGGGCGGGATCACCTCAGGCACCGCGATCATCGTGGGAAACATCTTTGGCATCGCTGCCTACACGTCGGCAGATGGCGATCCGGTCGAACTGGGCACCACAGGGGTCTATCAGCTGCCCAAGGCCACCACCGCCGTGCTGACGGTCGGCGCGCGGGTGGCATGGGACAATACGGCCAAGAACATCAACTTGCCGGGCACCGGGCGCTTCCCTGTCGGGATTGCGACCGAGGCAGCAGGGAACGGCATCACCAGCGTCGCTGTTCGGCTGGATGGCGTGGGGACGGTGGCAGCTTGAGGCCCTTCAATCATCGAGCTTGGCAATGCCAAGTGTCCGCTCGATCTGCTTTCGCAGATTTGTCAGTCCTCTATGATCGCTCGGCGTCTTCGGGACTGTGATCGTGTCAAGGCCGTCGAACTGCTTGTCGGCTTCTAGGCGGATGTGCTTGTTATCCGATTTTTCCGAATAGCCATGTCGAGCAAGGAGGGACCTCAGTTCGCTGGCAACGCGCTTGGGGTCCTTCGTTGCTCTTGCGAGGTCTTGGAAAAGCTCGGAGAGAGCGGGTGATACAGGAAGCCGATCAACCACTCGCTGCAGGATGGCCCTCGACCTCGTGTCGAGGCCTATCTGCTCCGCGACCGACAATGTTGTTTTGGCCGCAAGGCGCAGCCGATCTGATACCTCTCCGGAGTATATCTCCGGCCCGATACGCCGAACGAGGTTGTCGGCTGAAAACTCGCCCTCGTCCGTTCCAACACTGTCAGATGGCAAGGCGACAAGCTGCTGCTCGAGTTGCCTGATCCTATCTTGCAGGTTCTCGATCTCGTCGAGGTAAAGTTGCTCGCTTTCAGCCGCAGTAAGGCGAGTCTTTTCGCTTACGCGCTGTGCCCGAAGGGCCTGCTCTTGCAGTTCCGTCCAGTCCCATCCAAATGATGGCATCTGGCTTCGTAGGGTTGATGCTGCCTCCCTGATCGTTGCAGCCAGTTCAATATCATCTTGGATCTGCCATCCGACGTAGTACCGCCTGACAATGCCTTGGCCCGGGGCAGACAAAGCGATGGTGCCTCCGTAGGCATTTTTCGCCTCAGTCTGCGTTCGGAGCGAGAACGAAAAGGCACGATCTGGTTCTACAATCACATGCGCAATGCCACCGAGGTCGTAGGCCAGCTTTTCAATTTCGCGCTGGCCAAGCAGCCAAGTAGACTTGCCAGTTGCGGAAACATAGACTGTCGGAAGCCATTTTGATGCTTCACCCAGCGTAACCGCGCTGGCCCTGGACAGACCTTCGTCGTTGTGCGCCAGCCAGATCGGCCGGTCTGCCACTTCAAGCTGACGGTCTTTACCGCCCCATCCGTTCTTGATGAGCGCCTTTATGAGGTAAGGCTTTCTCGGGGTTTCCAGTTTCGCGCCGGCTGTGGTCGCGATGCACTGGGTCCGAAGACGAACAAGATCTTGGCCGCCGTCTGCGGCTCCACGTCGCAAAACGCACTCAGTGCGCCACACCCGCCCCACGTCATCCGGCAGGTCATGACGGGCCCCTATGGCCATCCAGCCATCGGCGGATTGAAGCTCTCGCATTCGGAGTTCTTCACCGCTTTCAGATCGAATGTGGACGTTGGCCCCGTCGAGTTCCGCAGTGGACCCGCTTGAAAGAACCGTTTGATGCTTCATGCCCCGAAGCCACCCCACTACCTCAGCAACGAAGGCTGCACGGTTGGGACTAGCTCGGACAGGAAATTCGGTTGAGAAAGGAAGCATAGCGGAAAGATCAGCCATCACCGCTACCGCGTCAATGGGGATTCAATCACGCTCCGCTCTTACCGTCATGCTTTCACAACGCCCTCAGTGCTGTCTGTCATCGCCCTCGCGGAACACGCCATATCGGTGATTTCGCAGAGGCGGGCGTGATAGTGGTTCAGCGTGCCGACGTGGCCCCAGTTCACGTCCTCGGGGCAGTAGTCGAAATGGTCGGCGCTGAGGGCTGCCAGGCGCGCGAGCATCGCGTCGATCTCGGTCTTGACGGCGATGAAGGCGTCCAGCGCGGCGTCATTGGTCTTGGGCATGATGGTCCCCGAGTTGGTTGCGAGGACATGACGGCTCTGGCTTGCCCGGAGGTCAAGTTCAATCGGACATGGAACGTCCCGCGAACATCCGACCATTTCCGTGTCGCACGGGTGTTGCACGGAGGAATCGGGTCTCGACGTAAGGGTTTGGAATCTTTGGGGAATGTGTTGTGCGGTGTTGCAACGCAAAAAGCGCCCCGCGGGGCGCCTTGCATCAGCCTAAGCCTTTGATATATTGATAGGTATTTTGGTTGCGGGAGTAGGATTTGAACCTACGACCTTCAGGTTATGAGCCTGACGAGCTACCGGGCTGCTCCACCCCGCGACATTTTGTTGTGCGTTGGCCTTTTTCGGCTTGCACAGTGCTTTGTGTTTTTGTCAAAGCACGATCTTTAACAGAACATATATGTTCTTTATATTTCCCGATGTCTGTGTGGATCGATCTGGGATATTTAGATATCGTTAGAGAGATTAAATGTGGCTCTTTATTAGGTTTGGCGGTGACCTACTCTCCCACGACTTAAGTCGCAGTACCATCGGCGCAACCGTGCTTAACGGCCGAGTTCGGGATGGGATCGGGTGTTTCACTAGCGCTGTGACCACCAAACCGAATAAAGAGCCACGACCGGGTTTGAGGCCCGGCCTTGTCCAAGTCAGATACATTATACTGTGTGTTGGTATGTATGCTTCTGTTTGTCACAGTGAGTAAAACTTTTCAGTTTTGCTTTTACTGGATCAAATCAAGCCTATCGAGCAATTAGTACTGGTCAACTGAATGCATTACTGCACTTACATCTCCAGCCTATCGACGAGGTGGTCTACCTCGGCTCTCAGGGATACCTTGTTTTGAGGGGGGCTTCCCGCTTAGATGCCTTCAGCGGTTATCCTTTCCGATCATAGCTACCCAGCACTGCTATTGGCATAACAACTGGTCCACCAGTGGATCGTTCACCCCGGTCCTCTCGTACTAGGGGCAACTCCTCTCAAGTATCCTACACCCACGGCAGATAGGGACCGAACTGTCTCACGACGTTCTAAACCCAGCTCACGTACCTCTTTAAACGGCGAACAGCCGTACCCTTGGGACCTGCTCCAGCCCCAGGATGAGATGAGCCGACATCGAGGTGCCAAACACTGCCGTCGATATGGACTCTTGGGCAGTATCAGCCTGTTATCCCCGGCGTACCTTTTATCCGTTGAGCGATGGCCCTTCCACTCGGGACCACCGGATCACTATGGCCGACTTTCGTCTCTGCTCGACTTGTCAGTCTTGCAGTCAGGCTGGCTTCTGCCATTGCACTCAACGAGCGATTTCCGACCGCTCTGAGCCAACCTTCGCGCGCCTCCGTTACTCTTTAGGAGGCGACCGCCCCAGTCAAACTACCCGCCACACAGGGTCCCGGAACCGGATAACGGTCCGCGGTTAGACATCAAGCAGAACAAGGGTGGTATCTCAAGGGAGGCTCCACAGGGACTAGCGTCCCTGCTTCAAAGCCTACCACCTATCCTGCACATGTTCGGCCTAATGCCAGTGTGAAGCTGTAGTAAAGGTGCACGGGGTCTTTCCGTCTAACCGCGGGAAGCCTGCATCTTGACAGGCAATTCAATTTCGCTGAGTCTATGTTGGAGACAGCGGGGAAGTCGTTACGCCATTCGTGCAGGTCGGAACTTACCCGACAAGGAATTTCGCTACCTTAGGACCGTTATAGTTACGGCCGCCGTTTACCTGGGCTTCAATTCGGAGCTTGCACTCCTCCTTTTAACCTTCAGGCACCGGGCAGGCGTCAGACCCTATACGTCGTCTTACGACTTCGCAGAGCCCTGTGTTTTTAGTAAACAGTCGCCACCCCCTGGTTTGTGCCCCCAGCTCCAAGTTGCCTTAGAACCGGGCCTCCTTCTCGCGAACTTACGGAGGTATTTTGCCGAGTTCCTTCAACATAGTTCTCTCAAGCGCCTTGGTATTCTCTACCAGTCCACCTGTGTCGGTTTAGGGTACGATCTTATGTAAGAGCTATTTCCAGGAACCTCTAAGCAGCCCATTCAATCCGATAAGGATGAACTACCCTCGAGATCCGTCACTTCTTACTGGCCCAGGAATATTAACCTGGTTCCCATCGACTACGCCTTTCGGCCTCGCCTTAGGGGTCGGCTCACCCTGCTCAGATTAGCTTTAAGCAGGAACCCTTGGACTTTCGGCGACAGGGTCTCTCACCCTGTTTGTCGCTACTCATGTCATCATTCTCACTAGTGATCTCTCCACCGGATCGCTCACGCGCCGGCTTCACAGAAAGCACCATGCCTTGTGCTACCGCCTTCGGCTACTTGAGCACTTGCGTGTCCAAATATTCGACTGCGGTAATAAAGACAGGTCCTATGTCACACTACGCTCTGCTACCATGCCTTACGGCATCCTCAGCTTCGGCTCATGGCTTGAGCCCCGTTACATCTTCGCCGCAGGACAACTTATCTAGACCAGTGAGCTGTTACGCTATCTTTAAAGGATGGCTGCTTCTAAGCCAACCTCCTGGTTGTTTTGGTCGTCCCACCTGCTTTCCCACTTAGCCATGAATTAGGGGCCTTAGCTGGAGGTCAGGGTTGTTTCCCTCTTCACAACGGACGTTAGCATCCGCTGTGTGTCTGCCATCTAGTACTCCCGGGTATTCGGAGTTTGGTTAGGATCAGTAAGCCTGTGGGGCCCCATTACCCATCCAGTGCTCTACCCCCCGGGGTATTCGGATGACGCTCTACCTAAATAGATTTCGCAGAGAACCAGCTATCTCCGAGTTTGATTGGCCTTTCACCCCTAGGCACAACTCATCCCGACCTTTTTCAACAGGTGTGGGTTCGGACCTCCAGTAAGTGTTACCTTACCTTCATCCTGGTCATGCCTAGATCACTCGGTTTCGGGTCTGATCCCACGAACTCATGCGCCCTATTAAGACTCGCTTTCGCTGCGCCTACACCTAACGGCTTAAGCTTGCTCGTGAGACCAAGTCGATGACCCATTATACAAAAGGTACGCCGTCAGGGCTCAAGGCCCCTCCGACTGCTTGTAGGCGTCCGGTTTCAGAAACTGTTTCACTCCCCTCGTCGGGGTGCTTTTCACCTTTCCCTCACGGTACTGGTTCACTATCGGTCAGTAAGGAGTACTTAGCCTTCGGGGGTGGTCCCCCGATCTTCAGACAGAATTTCACGTGTTCCGCCCTACTTAATACGTCCCTCAAAGCTTCCTATACGGGGCTGTCACCCGCTATGGCCATGGTTTCCAACATGTTCTAGTCACTTATCAGGCTCGGCTGGTTCCCGTTCGCTCGCCGCTACTAGGGAAGTCTCTATTGATGTCCTTTCCTCCGGGTACTTAGATGTTTCAGTTCCCCGGGTTTGCTCTTATAAACCTATGTATTCAGTCTATAAGTACCTGGTTCAGCCGGATATAAAGTGCCATCTCACTCGAAAGTGGTCAGGCAATTATATCAAACTGTCAGGTGGGTTCCCCCATTCGGAAATTCATGGATCAAAGCCTATTCTCAGCTCCCCATGACTTATCGCAGAGTATCACGTCCTTCATCGCCTCTTACTGCCTAGGCATTCACCAAACGCCCTTTTCGCGCTTGATTTGATCCAGAAAGAGCAAAACTGAGAACCAAAAGGTTCTCGCCATCTTGCAGGCCGACACAAGCTGGTAAGATGTGACGGCGCGCTTTCCAAACCAAAAGCATACATTTTCCCGCCAGACCTCTCAGGTCTGACATAAGATCACATCCACCGTATGAAGCGGATGCGTCTTGGTTCAAGACCGTGCGATCTTGAACCGGTTAGTGTATTTTGACTTGGACAACACTGCGATTTCAGAAGGGATACGTCATTAAAGATCGAGGAAACAATCTTTAAAACGCCTCTCGCACCCAGTGGGTGCAAGTCCATCTGAGATCAACCACTTACGCGTGATGATCAACAGTGTTGCATTTTAATCTCTCTATACGATGTCAATTGGCACCTCCTTGCGGAGGCACCGCTGTCCAAATGGACGAGAAAACACTCTAAAGTGTTTGCTGATACATTCAGACGGCTAAGGTCGAACTATGGCCATTCTCGCGACTGACACTTTCTTGCAGAAAGTGCAAAGTGATGGTGGAGCCTATCGGGATCGAACCGATGACCCCCTGCTTGCAAAGCAGGTGCTCTCCCAGCTGAGCTAAGGCCCCGTTATCACAAAGTGATGGTGGGTCGAGGAGGACTTGAACCTCCGACCTCACGCTTATCAGGCGTGCGCTCTAACCACCTGAGCTACCGACCCAAGACAGACCGGTAGTGGCCTGTAAATTCTAGTGTTACGAAGAGATATGAGGACGGCCTGGTCCGAGTTTGATCAACTATTACGTTGATCTTATGCTACATTGAATGTCCTACCGCCTATCCGGCTAAGTGAGGACTGTAGCTGCTAAGTGTTCCACGAGTAAGAACAAGTTCTTGCTGCTAGGAACATCCTTAGAAAGGAGGTGATCCAGCCGCAGGTTCCCCTACGGCTACCTTGTTACGACTTCACCCCAGTCGCTGAGCCTACCGTGGTCCGCTGCCTCCTCGAAAGGTTGGCGCACGGCCGTCGGGTAGACCCAACTCCCATGGTGTGACGGGCGGTGTGTACAAGGCCCGGGAACGTATTCACCGCGTCATGCTGTTACGCGATTACTAGCGATTCCGACTTCATGGGGCCGAGTTGCAGACCCCAATCCGAACTGAGACAGCTTTTTGGGATTAACCCATTGTCACTGCCATTGTAGCACGTGTGTAGCCCAACCCGTAAGGGCCATGAGGACTTGACGTCATCCACACCTTCCTCCCGCTTATCACGGGCAGTTTCCCTAGAGTCCCCGGCCAAACCGCTGGTAACTAAGGATGTGGGTTGCGCTCGTTGCCGGACTTAACCGAACATCTCACGACACGAGCTGACGACAGCCATGCAGCACCTGTCACTGATCCAGCCGAACTGAAGGAAAGTATCTCTACGATCCGCGATCAGGATGTCAAGGGTTGGTAAGGTTCTGCGCGTTGCTTCGAATTAAACCACATGCTCCACCGCTTGTGCGGGCCCCCGTCAATTCCTTTGAGTTTTAATCTTGCGACCGTACTCCCCAGGCGGAATGCTTAATCCGTTAGGTGTGACACCGAATAGCATGCTACCCGACGTCTGGCATTCATCGTTTACGGTGTGGACTACCAGGGTATCTAATCCTGTTTGCTCCCCACACTTTCGCACCTCAGCGTCAGTATCGAGCCAGTAAGCCGCCTTCGCCACTGGTGTTCCTCCGAATATCTACGAATTTCACCTCTACACTCGGAATTCCACTTACCTCTCTCGAACTCAAGACTAGCAGTATCAAAGGCAGTTCCAGGGTTGAGCCCTGGGATTTCACCTCTGACTGACTAGTCCGCCTACGTGCGCTTTACGCCCAGTAATTCCGAACAACGCTAACCCCCTCCGTATTACCGCGGCTGCTGGCACGGAGTTAGCCGGGGTTTCTTTACCTGCTACCGTCATTATCTTCACAGGCGAAAGAGCTTTACGACCCTAAGGCCTTCATCACTCACGCGGCATCGCTAGATCAGGCTTGCGCCCATTGTCTAAGATTCCCCACTGCTGCCTCCCGTAGGAGTCTGGGCCGTGTCTCAGTCCCAGTGTTGCTGATCATCCTCTCAAACCAGCTAAAGATCGTAGACTTGGTAGGCCATTACCCCACCAACTATCTAATCTTACGCGGGCCGATCCAAATCCGATAAATCTTTCCCCCGAAGGGCGTATACGGTATTACTCTCAGTTTCCCGAGGCTATTCCGTAGATCTGGGTACGTTCCCACGCGTTACTAACCCGTCCGCCGCTAGATCCGAAGATCCCGCTCGACTTGCATGTGTTAGGCGTGCCGCCAGCGTTCGTTCTGAGCCAGGATCAAACTCTCAAGTTGAAATGCATTACTGCATAACCTTGACGTTCGAACCTCTGCACATCGCCCTACCTATCAAATAAGTAGGGACTTCTGTTTGTTGTGCTTCAGTTAACAAAGTTAACAAAAAGCCGACAAACAGTGAAGCTGACACTCTATAATCGGTAGCGAGTAAAACCCATTCCCTAAGAGCGCGATATGCTGAGCTTCGTCAGTCGATAAGACCAAACCGCCCACATATCTCTTCGTTCAACCAAATTTTCAAAGAGCCAGAGACAAAAACCAGACCAGTGCGCCAAACCTCTTCAGCGCGCCCGCCCAGATCAAACCTCAAAATTTTCTTCCGCGTCCCAATCCGAACTTCCCTAAGTCACTCTCGCGACCCCGTTCCGTCCGCCCCGTTCAGCGCCCCGTCAGTGACTGCGTCGCTGCCGGTGAAGGGGGTTCTAAGGCGAGTGCGACAAACCCGCAACCCCTTTTTTCAGTTTTATGACAGATAGATCAACATTTTCTCACAAACCCCTTATTTTATAGGCGATGCAGCATAATTTTTTGCGTCTGCGAAGGCCGTTTTAAGCATTATGGAGGGATCAGCGGGTGAAACACGGCGCTCTCTGCAGACATTCGCCGGATGAATCGCCAAATCACTCGCCTCATAGATGCAGGTTGCCCCCAGATGCCCCGACGTAAGGCGAGTGATTTTGTGAATCAGGGCTGAATCGCGCGAGTCACCCGACTCGCAAAGCCCCAAAATATGCGCCGCCAGGTCGTCAAAACGAGAATGACAGGCGGTTCAGTCAGTGATCTGATCATTCACTGCTGTCGGGAATACCTCTAACCGTGTCTCCAAACAGAGGCCCGCCTCCGCCGCCTTCGTGTCACAGGTGGCGACGACGTTCTTTTGAAAGATCACCACCTCGCTATTATTGGCGTCACCGCTGTTGTTGCTCACGTCCTCCTGACTGGTGCCGGACATCGGACTGGCTGCCTCTGTTGCGCAGGCAAGGGCCGGCGCAACGCTGCATGTCAGGACAGCAAAGGTCAGCCGCCTGCAAAGCGGTGCGAGATAAAATGGGGGAGTGATATGTCTCATGCAAAACCTCGCTCAAATTCATGATTGAACAAAGCCTAAGGGTGCCTCGCCTATTTCCCCAGAAAATAGCACCCGGCATTTTCATCAAAGCAGCGTGGATATTTTAATGGGCTCTTTACGATGTGACTCCAAGGACCACGGTCTATCTTGACGCGAAAACGGGCGAGGTCTCCCCCGCCCGCTTCCCTATAGACATATATGTGCGCTCTCAGGCGTAGCGCACATCGTCGCCTTCGCTCTCAGGGGCTTTGAGCGCCTCAATCGCCGCATCAATGGTGACATTGCCACACACCGTGCCATCAGGGCGCTGCACCGGACAGCATTTGCTTGGCGATTTGTGCAGCTTCGGCAACGCGTCCTCAATCGAATCCGTGGTCAACACGGGTTTGCCTTGCGAGTTCGCAGGCGCTTTCATGATCGACCGGACGCGCACGACCTTGGCGCGGTTCACGTCCTTGATGAAATCGGTGATGTAATCATCCGCCGGGTTCATGATGATCGCCTGTGGGTCGCCGGACTGAATGATCTCGCCATCCCGCAAAATCGCGATCCGGTCGCCGATGTTGAGCGCCTCGTCCAAATCATGGGTGATAAAGATGATGGTCTTATGCAGCTCCTCTTGCAGCTCCAACAGGATCGACTGCATATCGGTGCGGATCAAAGGATCGAGCGCTGAAAAGGCTTCGTCCATCAGCAGGATGTCCGCATCGGTCGCCAAAGCGCGGGCCAGACCCACGCGCTGTTGTTGCCCCCCGGAGAGCTGTGAAGGGTATTGATCCTCAAACCCGGCCAGACCGACCCGATCCAACCATTTGCGCGCGCGCGCGTCCGCTTCTTTGCCGTCGACGCCTTGGATCTCCAACCCATACATCGCATTTTCCAACACGGTGCGGTGCGGCAAGAGGCCGAATTTCTGAAACACCATCGACATTTTGAACCGCCGCAAATCGCGGAGCTGTTTGTCGTCCATCGTCAGAACATTTTCGCCATCGACCCAAATCTCGCCAGAGGTCGGTTCGATCAGGCGATTGAGGTGGCGGATCAGGGTGGATTTCCCCGACCCTGACAGCCCCATGATCACCTGAATTTTCTGCGCCGGGATGTCGAGGTTGATGTCATTAAGCCCCAACGCATGGTTGTGAAGGTCCATCAGCTCAGGCTTACTCATCCCCGCGCAAACATGCTCCAACACCGCTTCGGGCATTTCCCCAAAGATTTTATAGAGCCCTTTGATGCGCACTTTCGGGGCGTCTTCGCCCGTATCTGTGCTCGGCACTGTTTCTGTCACCTGAACCTCAGCCATGCCCTGTCTCCCGATATGCTTGCAAGCGCTTGCCGTAGGTCTGGCTGACGCGGTCAAAAATAATCGCCAAAGCGACAATGGCGAGGCCATTCATCAGGCCCAAAGCGAGGTATTGGTTGCCAATGGCACGCAGCACCTGTGTGCCAAGGCCACGCACACCAATCATCGACGCGATCACCACCATCGACAGTGCCATCATGATTGTTTGGTTCACACCGGCAAAGATGTTCGGCAAAGCCAACGGGATTTGCACGCCAAAGAGTTTCTCGCGGCTCGATGCGCCAAAGGCCTCTGCCGCCTCCATCACATCGCGGTCCACCAAACGAATGCCCAGATTGGTCAAACGCACGATCGGCGGAATGGCATAAATGCATACGGCAATCAGGCCCGGCACCTTACCGATGCCCAACAACATGACGACCGGAATGAGATAGACGAAAGACGGAATCGTCTGCATCACATCGAGGATCGGGGTGACAAGCGATTGCGCCCGGTCACTGCGCGACATCAACACGCCAATCGGGATACCCAAC